>DASXXS010000191.1:0-5765 GCA_036502925.1 Xanthobacteraceae bacterium | reverse complement strand
GGCCTCCTGCCTGACAGGATTGTGGTTGTCGAAGCCCAACCCTGAGACAGGAGGTCCCCCAGATGGCCGAGATGAGCCCTCTGCGTCGCCGCATGATCGAGGACATGAAGGTCCGCAATCTGTCGCCCGTGACGCAACGATGCTACGTGCATGCGGTGGCGAAGTTCAGCAAGTATTTCGGGCGCTCGCCGGATCGGCTGGGTCTGGCTGAGGTTCGCGCCTATCAGGTACGCCTTGTCTCTGCCGGCGTGTCGTGGGGTGCCTTCAACCAGGCGGTCTGCGCACTGCGCTTTTTCTTTGGCGTGACACTCGGCCGTGCAGCGATGGTCGAGCGCATTCCCTAGGCGCGCAAGCCGCAGCGGCTGCCGGTGGTGCTGAGCGCTGCGGAGGTCGCACGGTTTCTGGCGGGGGTGGCGAACCTGAAGCATCGCATGGCGCTGACCACCGCCTATGCTGCCAGGCTTCGCGTGTCCGAAGTCGCGCGGCTCAAGATCGCCGACGTCGACAGCAGCCGGATGCTGATCCGCGTCGAGCA
This sequence comes from Xanthobacteraceae bacterium, assembly GCA_036502925.1. Taxonomy (GTDB): domain Bacteria; phylum Pseudomonadota; class Alphaproteobacteria; order Rhizobiales; family Xanthobacteraceae; genus VAZQ01. The sequence goes on along the minus strand of DASXXS010000191.1, from coordinate 5,230 downwards.
AGGCAAGGGCGCCAAAGACCGGTACGTGATGCTGTCGCCGCGGTTGCTCACCCTGCTGCGCGACTACTGGCGGGCCGTGCGGCCGCGTCACTGGCTGTTTCCCGGTCAGAGCGAGGAGCGGCACCTCGACCCGAGCGTGCTCCAAGCCGCTTGCCGTGCGGCCCGTGCCGCGGCCGGGTTCCGCAAGCCGGTGACGATGCACACCCTGCGCCATAGCTTCGCCACCCACCTGTTCGAGGCTGGCAACGACATCCGCGTCATCCAGGTGCTGCTCGAAGCAGAGACATACTGCCCGCCGACACCCGATCGAGGCACGGATTTACTACCCGTTTCATCCCCGCTGCGGCGAGCCCGTGCTCATTTCCAGGCAATATGCCTACCGTGGTTCTGAGCTGGTCGTCATTCCGCAGCCCGACGGCTCGGTCGCTTGCATACCTGCGTGGATGACACACGAATCGGCGGCGCATCACCAGCTTCGTGCCGAGCCGCGGCTGCCGCTCGATATACTGCGATCTCTGCGCGCCGAAATCGATGCGCTTCTAAGCTTTCTCCAGTCCGACCCAGGGACGGAGAACGTCAACAATGAAGCACAAGAGCGCAAGCAGGCAGCCCGACCTGTTCGAGCAGAACAGGCTGCGCGTCTTGCCGGTCCCCTCAAACAACGAGCGGCTGGCAGCGCTGGTCGAAGTCCTGCTGCTCGAGATCGCGGCGGCGCTGGCAAGCGGGAAGGTCGTCGATGACCAAGATCACGGCTGACCATCTGGGCCGCGGCGCTTTTGTCTACATCCGCCAGTCGACGGCCGATCAGCTTCTGCACAATCCGGAGAGCCGCCGCCGTCAGTACGGGCTCGCCGATCGTGCTCGACAGCTCGGCTGGACCGCGGTCGAGGTCATCGACGATGATCTTGGCCGCTCAGGCGGTGGCGTCAATCGGCCGGGCTTCGAGCGCTTGCTCGCAGCGATCTGCGAAGGCCGCGTTGGTGCGGTATTCGCGATCGAAGCGTCGCGGCTGGCTCGTAACGGCCGCGACTGGCACACGCTGATTGAGTTCTGTGGACTTGTCGGGACCGTCATCGTAGACGAGGACGGAATCTACGATCCGCGGCATCCCAATGATCGCCTATTGCTCGGCATGAAAGGCACCATGAGCGAGCTGGAGCTGTCGCTCTTTCGTCAGCGCTCCCAGGAAGCGCTGAAGCAGAAAGCGCGCCGCGGTGCGTTGTTCCTCAGTGTCGCGGCAGGCTATGTAAGGGCTGGGAGCGATCGGATCGAGAAGGATCCGAACCAGCGGGTGCAGGAAGCTCTGAGCCTGGTCTTTGCCAAGTTTACCGAATTCCAGAGCGTGCGTCAGGTGCACGTGTGGCTGCGAGACGAGGGCATTGCGTTGCCCGTCGCATGCCACAGGGCGGCGGAGGGGCGCAGCATTGTTTGGAGGCTGCCGCTCTACAACACGGTCCACAACATCCTGACCAATCCCGTCCATGCCGGCGCCTACGCTTTTGGCCGGACAATGAGCAAGGTGAGCGTCGAGGACGGCCGTAAGCGCATCAAGCGCGGTTTGCGGCGCCCGCAGTCGGAATGGGATGTGCTGCTCAAGGATCAGCACGAAGGTTATATCACCTGGAGCGAGTTCGAGAGAAACCAACGTGTGATTGCCAACAATGCGACCGGCAAAGGCTCCGCGGTCACCGGAGCAGTACGGCGCGGAGAACTTTTGTTGGCTGGGCTTCTACGCTGTGGCCATTGCGGCCGCAAAATGTATGTCGGCTATGGCGGCAAGGCGGGGCGCTATTATTGCCATGGCGCTCTCGTGAACCACGGCGCTGCGCGGTGCATCTCATTCGGCGGCTTGCGTGCCGATGATGCAGTCGGCACGGAAGTGCTGCGGGTGTTGAACCCGCTCGGCATCGATGCTGCAGTGAAGGCGCTCGCGGCTCAGACGGGCGAGACCTCGGCCGCACAAAGGCAACTCGATCTGGCGCTTCAGGAGGCGCACTTCACGGCGGCGCATGCCCGCCGGCAATATGATGCTGTCGATCCCGCCAATCGTCTGGTGGCCGGCGAGCTAGAGCGCCGCTGGAATGAGGCGTTGCAGGTTGTGCATCGGCTCGAGGGCGAGGTTGCCGAGCTCGAGGCGAAGAAGCCGGCGCCCCTGGGCGAGAAGGAGCGGCAGCATCTGATGCGGCTCGGTGCCGATCTGGAGCTCGCTTGGTCGCACCCGGCTGCGACGGCAGCAACGCGCAAAAGGATCCTGCGCACCGCATTGCACGAGATCGTCGTGCGCATCGAAGGGGGCTTCATTCGGATGGTCCTGCATTGGCAGGGCGGGGACCATACCGCGCTGCAGCTGAAGATCAATGGGGCCGGCCAGCATCGCTGGACGGTGCCTGAGGATACGTTATCGCTGATCCGCGAGTTGGCGCGCCTGATGCCCGACCAACAGATCGCGCGGCTTCTCAATCGCGCCGGCAAGCCGACCGGGCGCGGCAATGGTTGGACCAAGGCGCGGGTCTGCTCGTTCCGCAGCCACCACGGCATTGCCATCTATTGTGAAAGCGAGTGGGCCGACCGGGGCGAGATAACGCTTGAGGCGGCGGCGCAAATCATGGATGTGAGCATCATGACGGCGCTGCGCATGGTTCGGCGCGGCACCATCAAAGGGCGCCAGCTGTGCAGGGGTGCGCCGTGGGTAATCAAGGCGGAGGACTTGGCGGCGTATAGCCAACAAAAGCCATCGCGGCGCCCGCTAACATCGGATCCCTCCCAACAGAGCTTGCAGTTTCAATGACATAGAAGGTGAGCATTATGGCGCGTGTCCGCTCGGCCACGCCAAGCTCGACACCACGGCGCTTTACACCCGCGTTGCCAATACCACGATCCGATCCGTCACCAGCCCGCTCGATCGGCTCGCACCCTTGATCAACGAGAGGCAGCGCGAGGCCTAGCCGGCGGCCGTGCGCCGCCCGAGGCTGGAGGTCGCAGATATCTTTGATCGCCATGGGGCCGACTGGCGCCGGGCCAATGCCGGCCATGTGAGCCTGGTTCAGCTCCAGGTCATGGCGGCGATCGAGCAGTGCCGCTCGGCCGCGCTCGGCGGGCATGTCGAGCGCTGCGAAGATTGCGGCCACAGCCGCATCGCCTACAACTCGTGCCGCAACCGCCATTGCCCCAAGTGTCAGGGCGCGGTGGCGCAGGATTGGCTCGCCGCCCGCGAAGCCGATCTGCTGCCGGTCGGCTATTTCCATGTCGTCTTCACGCTGCCGGCCGAGATCGCCCCGATCGCTTACCAGAACAAGGCGGTCGTCTACGACCTGTTGTTCCGCACGGCCGCCGAGACGCTGCTCATGATCGCCGCCGATCCTAAGCACCTCGGCGCTCGCATCGGCGCCACCGCCGTGCTCCACACCTGGGGCTCGGCAATGACCCACCACCCGCACGTCCATATGATCGTGCCGGGCGGCGGGATATCGCTCGACGGCACGCGATGGGAGCGCTGCAAGCCCGGCTTTCTCCTGCCGGTGCGGGTACTGTCCCGCCTGTTCCGGCGGCTCTTTCTGACCGCGCTCGCCGAGGCTCACGCGGCCGGTCGGCTGCGGTTCTTCGGCGAGCTTGAAGGCCTCTCTCGCCGTAACGCCTTCGCCGTGCATCTTGCGCCGCTCGGGAAGAAGAACTGGTTTGTCTATGCCAAGCCGCCCTTCTCCGGGCCGGAAGCGGTGCTTGCCTATCTCGCCCGTTACACCCACCGCGTCGCCATCGCCAACAGCCGTCTCGTGGCTCTCGACGAGCGCGGCGTGACCTTTCAGCACAAGGATTACCGCCGCGACGGGCAGGCCCGGTACCGCACGATGACGCTCAGCGCCGACGAGTTCATCAGGCGCTTCCTGCTCCACGTGCTACCAAAGGGGTTTCACCGCATCCGCCACTACGGGTTGCTCGCCAGCGCCGCCTGCAAGGCCAACATCGCCAAGGCGAGGGAGCTGATGGCCGCGCCAATCCCAGAGGTCGTGCCGCCGGCCGCGCCGGATACAGCCGTTCCGGACGCCACCTCCGATCATCGCCCGCCATGCCCTTGCTGCGGCGGCCGCATGATGATCATCGAGGTCTTTGGGCGCGGCGGCGAACCGCGCGGTCCGCCCATCGGTACCGCGAGCGGGAGTTGAGGCGATGACAATCCTTGTCGTCTCGTTGCAGCGTCCATTCGCCGGAACTTCTCGTTCCCGGCGCCGCACCCGTTTCATTCCGGCACCGGCAAGCACCGGCACGACATCACTGATCAGTCCTCGATCAGGCCCTCGGCGGCGCCGGCAGCGCCCGGTCCGCAATCAGCAGCGGCTTTCCGCTCTCATCAATCGCCACAAAACCATCCCCTGCCGGCGCCGCAGCGCGACCAAATCCCCATAGACGGCCGACTGCTCACCGCCGTCCCGCGGGTTCCTTCTTCGGACGCTTTCGGACGCCGGCCCCTATATCGGGTCGATCGCTCGCGCCCCGCCGGCATCCGAAACCCTACCCGGAAGCGGACCCCTCTACTCAGGCTACGCTAAAGGCCGCTTATGAATTCACGGCCCAGCCCAGGCTAGGGAACGGCCGCGGCGCGCTGGAACGCTGGCCGCGCGAGCAGGCGCTCACGTTAGGCCGTGGCGCGGGGACCGAGCAGCGAGGCGAAGTGGGGCCTTCCCATGATGTTGAGCGGATAGCCGACCGAAATGTCGGCAAGCGTCATCCGCCCCGCCACCAGGAAGTCGCGACCCTCCAGTCGCTGCTCAAGTAGCTTTGCCCGCATCGAGAGCGAGTGGCGCGCGTCGGACAGCACGGCATCGATGCCGGCCTGCATCTCCGGCGTCTTGTTCCGGATACGGCCGACACGCGCCATCGCTGAGAGTGGCGCCTGAAGCGTCGCCTCGCCGTACAACAGCCATTGCACGAATTCCGGCCGCTCCGGTTCGCCCGGCGCCACGACCAGGTCGGAGCCGTGCCGGGCCGCCAGGTACTCGCAGATCGCGAGCGATTCGTAGATCGCCCGGTCGCCGTCGATCAGGGCGGGTAGCGTGCCGGCCGGATTGATCGCGAGATACTCGGGCTCCTGCAGCCGTGGCCGAACACCCAGAGACTTCACTTCGACGGTGGCGCCGATCTCCTCCAGCGTCCACAGCACGCGGAGCGAGCGCGAGGTGGGCACGTGATAGAGCGTGGCCATCAGTCGAGCGTCTCCAGCAGCCGCGCGCAGAGA
>DASXXS010000190.1:0-66249 GCA_036502925.1 Xanthobacteraceae bacterium | reverse complement strand
CTCAAACCCGCCGAGTTCGTCAAGATCAGCACGCAGGATCAAATGCAGCTCGCCTACGAGCTCGGCCGCCGCGCCTTCCTGGAAAACCCCGATTGCGACGGCGTCTATATCGGGGGTGGCACCTGGCTGTCCGAGCCGGTCTCGGAGCGATTGGAGCGGGAATTCGCCAAGCCCGTCATCTGCAACCAAGCGGCGATGATCCGGGATATCCTGCACATCCTGGGCGACTGGACGCCGATCAAAGGCCACAGCCGGGTGCTGTCGGCGCCTTGAGACCGGTCGAAAAACTGGGGAGGAACAACAATGGATCTTCGATCCCTGATCGGTGCGCTCGCCCTGGTGGCGGGGCTGAACATCGTGGTGTGCGACGCCCTGGCGTTCGATGAATCCAAATATCCGCAATGGCGCGGCCAGTGGCGGCGGATCGGCGGCATCCAATGGGACCCGAGCCGCAAGCTCGGCCTTGACGAGCAGCCGCCGCTCAAGCCGCAATACCAGGCGCTGTTCGAGTCGAGCCTCGCCGACCAGGCCGCCGGCGGCCAGGGCAACGACCCGACCTTCACCTGCATCCCGCCCGGCATGCCGCGCGCCATGACGGTGGTGTTTCCCATGGAGATCATCATCATGCCGGACACCACCTACATGATCATCGAATACGACAACCAGGTCCGGCGCATCTATACGGACGGACGCGGCTGGCCCAAGGACGCCGAGCCGGCCTTCGCCGGCTACTCGATCGGTCAGTGGACCGACGCGGATGCGCAGGGCCGTTTCAACACGCTCGAGATCGAGACCCGCGGCTTCAAGGGGCCGCGCTCCTTCGATGCCAGCGGCATTCCGCTGCACGAGGACAATCAAACCGTCGTCAAGGAGCGCGTCTATCTCGACCCGGCCAACAGCGATCTCCTGCACGACGAGGTCACCACCATCGACAATGCCCTGACGCATCCCTGGACGGTGCTGAAGACCTATCGGCGCGAGCGCAATCCGATCTGGTTCGATTACAACTGCCCGGAAGGCAACCATCACGTCCGCATCGGCAAGGAAAATTATTACGTCAGCGAGGACGGCGCCCTGTGGCCCTCCAAGAAGGGCCAGGCGCCGCCGGAGCTCAAGTATTTTGACCGGCAGAAGTGACGAAGGCGGCTCTCGGATTGCTGCAGAGCAGCAGTCCCATTGAAAATACAATCCGAGAACAATGGGAATTATGTTGCAATGCGAGAGTGGGACCAACGCTGCAAGGTCGTTGCGCGTGCCGCCCGGCAAAATCAAGCGCAATTCACCAGTTTCAATTTCGCGAGTAAACTGAGTTGGGGTGGTCCGCCAAGCCGGCTCGCTGCAGGCGGCCGTCGCTCCGGTCAGCCCTCGGAGAGTCATCCGCTCGGGTGATCGCATGAGACGCACATTGAGGACCGCGTTGCTGATTGTGACCGGAGCCGCGGCGCTCGCGTCTGCGACGCCGGCCGCAGCCGGCGCGGCGTTCTCCTGCGATCCTGCGTTCGAGGCGCGGGCGCAGAGCGGCCGTCTCGATCCCGAGCTCAAGAGCTGGATCGTCGATACCGCTCGGCGTTTCTATCAGGATCGTTCCAGAGACTTCCCGGCCCAGATGCGCGCCGCCTGCGCCGGGCTCGGCTGCGTCAGCGATGACGACATCGTGACCAAGGTCGCCAGGCAATGCACCCGGGCGCCGGCGCAGACGCTCGAGCTCGCCGTGCAGAGATCGCTCCGCGAGATCATCCTGCCGGCGATCGGTTGCGACGCGCGCTGCGCCATGCGGCTCGGGGCGCAGTAGTCTCCTGGCCGGGATCTCGAGACCGTGGCGCTGCAAGCATCTCGACGCGACTGGAAAGCTGGCGTACCTTCCGGCAACAACAACCAAGCCAAGCCTCAGGGAGGCGGTCGGCACGATTGTTATCCGCTTGGCCCTGGAAATGCGATGGGATCAGATGTTCTCACTTTTCGACTTGAAGTCCGTTTGCAGCCCGCGCACGCGCAGGCCGCGGTGCGCTAGAATCCTTGCCGGCGCCGCCCTTGCGGCTTGCGCCAGCAGCGCTGCGCTGGCCCAGGCGGCCGGGAAGATCCCCGACCTGGCGTCGAGCAGTCTTGCCTGGACTCCGCTGACGATAAACGGCGGAATCGCACGCTACGGCACCGGCTGGTTCGACCCGCCCGCCGGCTTGCGCGGGCCGATCAAGCAAGATCCCGACCACCCGCTGCGCGGAAACGAAACCCGCAGGCCAACGCCCGCCCTCGGCAACTGGAGAGACCCGATCCTGAAGCCCTGGGCGGCCGAGCGGATGCGCCTGTCGAACGAGGAGTTGCTGTCCGGCAGGGTCGGGATTCCGTTCCTGGCTCAGTCGCAATGCTGGCCGGGTGGAGTGCCCGGTCAACTGCTCTGGACGACGGAACCACTGTATTTCATTCAGACTCCCAAACAGGTGTGGATGATCTGGCAGCGCGACCAATGGCTGCGCCGCATCGTCATGACCGACCAGCATTCGGAATATGTGAAGCCGTCCTGGTACGGCGAGTCGATCGGCCGCTATGAGAACGGCGAGCTGGTCATCGACACCATCGGACTGGCCGCGAACAAGAACAGCTACATCGACATGTTCCGCACTCCCCACAGCGACAAGCTGCGCGTGGTGGAGCGGTTCAAGGTCACCGCCGACAAGAAATTCCTGGAAGCCCTGGTCAAGATCGAGGACGAGGATACGTTCAACGAACCCATGTATATGACCAAGCGCTGGCGCAAGGACCCCAACGATTGGGTCGAATCGATCTGCGCCGAGAACAATATCGATCCCTTCAATTCGAACCTCGTTCCGATTCCGCAAGCGGATCAGCCGGACTTTTGACTGGCCAGGCAGGCGCTCCAACTGCCGCATAGGCCGCGGTCAATGCGTCGGGCTCACACGTCGCGCCCGCCATCCACCTCCAACACGACGCCGGTGATGAACTCGGCTTCGCCGGAGGCGAGGTAGAGGCAGGCATTGGCGACGTCGCTCGGCCGCGACAGGCGCCCGAGCGGGATGGTGGCGATGAATTTGGCGCGGTTCTGCGGCGTGTCCGGCAGCCCCATGAAGGATTCGAGCAGGCCGGTTTCTCCGAGCACCGGCGCCACGCAATTGACGCGGATCTTGTCGGGCGCAAGCTCGGCTGCCATCGAGCGCGACAGCATATGCACGGCGCCTTTGGAGCCGTTGTACCAGGTCAGGCCGGGACGCGGACGGATGCCGGCGGTCGACCCGATATTGATGATGCTGCCGCCGCCCTGACGGCGCATCGACGGCACCACCGCCTGGGTCATGTGGTAGATCGACTTCACATTGACGGCGTAGACCTTGTCGAACTCGGCTTCGCTCACCTCGAGCAGCGGCCGATTGCGGTGGGTCCAGCCGGCATTGTTGACCACGATGTCGAGGCGGCCGTGGCGCTCGAGCGTGGCCTCGACCGCGGACGCGACGTCGCGCGCGCTGGTCACGTCGCCCGCGATCGCCAGCGCGTCTGCGCCGATCGCAGCCGCGACCGCCTGCGCGCCGCCGGCGTTGATATCAAGCAGCACCACCTTGGCGCCCTCGCGCGCAAAGCTGCGCGCGATCTCGGCGCCGAAACCGGAGCCCGCTCCAGTCACGAGCGCAATCTTGGCCGCAAGGCGCATCTGCGTCTCCAACAGGACTAAATTAGAGTATCAGGGGTATTTCTTCGAACACTATCAGGGCGCTACAGCATCCGCAGCACCGACATCGCAGAGCTGGACATTATATGATCCATGGATTATATATAGGGCGGCATGACTGACCGGAAAACGCCGGCGGTCTTCTACCGCACGCAGGCTGGCACTGAAATCGTGCGGAATCGGCTTCGTACCCTGGACGAGCGTGATCGCAACGCCATCGGACAGGACCTCATGCGGGTTCAATTCCGCTGGCCAGTAGGGATGCCGCTTTGCCGAGCGATGGGCGATGGCTTATGGGAATTGCGAAGCGACCTTCCGAGCAATCGGATCGCGCGCATATTGTTCAGTGTCCAGCAGGGCAAAATCCTGATCCTTCATGGGTTCATCAAAAAGACCCAGAAGACACCGGACGAAGACCTGGCATTGGCGCGGAAACGCAACCGCGAATTCGAGCCGTGAGGATGTCGTTATGAAGACGAAAAAAAAACGCGCTCGCTCCACCGATAAGCTGACCACCCTCGATTCCTATCTCAAGGAAGAGGGCAAGCTTGAAGAGTTTGAAGCGGTCGCCATCAAGGAAGTCCTGGCTTGGCAGATCACGGAAGCAATGAAGGCGCAGAACCTTTCCCGCAAGCGCCTTGCCGAGCGGATGAACACGAGCAGAAGCCAGATTGGCCGTCTACTTGATCCCAAGGACGGAAACGTGACTCTCGCGACGCTCCAACGTGCGGCACGAGTGGTCGGCCGTACGCTCCGGCTTGAATTGGTCTAAGCAAGATCGACAATTTCCGTCAGATCATCAAATAGGCGATCCAGCGGGCGCAGGCGACCACCGTGATCCAGCCGGCGAGCGAGATCGCGCCGGCGAGCCGGGCGCGGAGCGGGATCGCGGCGGCGCGATCCCACTTCGAGATGCCGGGATAGACGAACAGCCGGAACGCCAGCATGTTGAGGGCGATCAGCGCCAGCACCGCAAATTTCATCCGGAAAGCGAAGTTCGCCGAATAGGCCACGGCCTGGCTCATGAACAGGAGAGCCCCGCTGATCGCCGCGACCACGAAGGCCGCCCAGGTCAGCGGGATCACGTCGCGGTAGAGATCGCTGACGGCGGAGCGGCGCGCCAGCAGGCCGAGCAGGCGCAGGTCGACAATGGTGATCATCCCGAACACGAAGGTGGTGGCGGTGACATGAATCATCTCGAGCGCCGGGAACCAGCCGCCCGATTGCGAGATGAGCATCGCCACGTCGGTGGATTCGATCCAGCGCATGAGCTCCTTGAGCACGTTCGTTTCCCCCGCGGCGCGGCCGACAACCGGCCGCAAGCCGCAACGCGTCACCCCCTCCCGTTCCCTCCCCCGCAAGCGAGGGAAGGCCAGGCTGGGGGCATCACCGCAACAGCAGGGCGAGCCAGCGTCCGCGCCCGGCCAGCGTCACGACGACCCAGAGCACGAGGCTGAGCGTCCCGAGCAGGCCGGCAAGCTTGTGTCCGACCGGCTGGGCCGGCGACGCCTCCCGGCCCGGCCGCAGCGCCAGCAGCAGCGCGACCGTCGCCGCGATGGCAAGCCCCATCACCACCATCTTCACCTGAAAGGTGACATCGGTCAGCACGCGCCTTGGCGCATACAGAATCAGCGCGATCCCGCTCACGGTCAGCACCACCAGGCCCGCCCAAATCCACGGCTGAAAGCGGCGCGCCATGGCGATCGAGGCTTGGGAGCGCGAGATTCCCCAGAGGCGCATATCGATCATAACGACCGCGGACAGGATTATTCCATTGGCCAGAATATGGATGGTCTGGAGCCAGGGCACGAGCCAGTTGAGCCGGCGCAGCGCCTGCCCAATGGGCAGGCTTGCGAGCCACGAAGCAAGCTCAACCATGCCAAACCCCAACTCGGGCCGCGGAATTTCAGGCCAGCGCCGCTTCCTGTGTCGCGGGTCGCGCCCCGGCTTGAACCGGATCGCGCAGTCCGAGGATGCGCCGGGCGTTGCTGTAGAACAGCTTCTCCTGGTGCTCTTGCGACAATCCGAGCTCATCGAGCAATTCGAGCGCGGTCGCCGGATCCCAGCACGGATAGTCGGTGCCGTACATGACGTTGTCGATGCCGAAATACTCGATCGCGAATTTCATGCCCGGAACGTGCGGCGAGACGGTGTCGGTATACATGCGCTTGATGTAGGTGCTCACGGGCTGCGGCAGCAGCGCGGCCTTGGTGTTCTTGTCCATGCGGCCGGACTGGTAGGGCAGCGCCCCGCCGGTATGCGACATGACGATCTTGAGCTTGGGATGGCGCTCCATGATGCCGGAAAGGATCAGCCGGGAGGCGGCGGCGCTCACCTCGATGACGCGGCCGAGGCTCAGATACAGCGCGCCGTTGTAGCCCTCGAGCAACTCCTCGAACACAGCGTCGGTCGGATGCAGGAACAGCGGCACGCCGAGCTCCTCGACCCGGTCATAGAACGGCTCCAGCCGCTCGTGATCGATGCGCGGGTCGCTGCCGACGCTGCCCGGAAGATTGGCGCCCATCAGGCCGAGCTTGTTGATCGCGTGGTCCAGCACCTCGATGGCGATCCGGGTGTCCAGCAAGGGCACCGCGGCGCTGGCCCAGAGCCGCCCCGGATGCTTGCGCTGGGCGCCGGCCATTTCTTCGTTCCACATGAGGGCCACGTCGCGTCCCTGCTCGGGCGCGAGATCGGAGAAGGCGACCGAGAGCGGCCCGATGGAGCAGACCACGTCCACCTGATGGCCGAGCCGGTCCATGTGCTCCAGCTGCCGGTCGAGGTCGAACCACTCGGCCCAGCTGTTGACTGGCTGGCCACGGCCCGCGCCGCGCCGGTAGCTGTAGCCGCCGCGGGCGTTGTGCTCGGCGCGGGGAAAGTCCTTGCGCTTGCAGAACTGCTCCAGAACCGACCTGGGCCACCAATGGAAATGGGAATCGATAATGTGCATGATTGGGCTCCGGCGGGACCTGCGTTCTTCCCGGGCTGATTTTCTCCGCAATTCTAGGGAGAGGCGCCGCCCCGGTCAATGCAACAGCCCCGGCATTGCAACAGCCTGAATGCAAACGCGCGGCGGCATGCCGGGGCGAGACGGGTTGCTGCGGTGCGGCCGGCGGTGTAGCTGATAGCCGCCCACCAACCGGAGAGTTCCATGAAGCGCCCCATCTCGTTCGTCGGCCCGTTGCTCATCCCGTTCGTCATCGTGACGTGCGGCCTCGCGCTCCCGGCCAACGCCGCGGGCCGCGATCGCGCGATCATCCTGGCGCAGGGCGCACCGCCCGAGATCTGCACGGAGGTCTATCAGCCGGTCTGCGGGACCAATCAAAGCGGAATGCGGGTCACCTATTCGAACACCTGCTTTGCCCGCGCCGCACGGGCCACCAACATCACGCCGGGCGAATGCGCGAAGTAACTCTAACGCGGTTGCGGGATCGCGCTTGGGCGCATGGCGGGTGATGCGGGACGCGCGGCACCCGGATAGGGAGCGGCCGGGGCCGATGTGGCCGCCGCGGCCGGATCGCGGTCGAACCTGCCGGTCTTGGCGGCCGGCCGGCCGGCGCGGAGCGCGCCCTCATCGGCTTGCGGGTCGCGGCCGGCCTCGGTGGCGCCGGCGTTAACCGAGCAACCGGGCTCAGGCGCGGATGCAGCCGCGGTTTTCGGCTGCCGGTCGAGTGCCGGCTTTGCGGCCTCGGGTTCGACTCTGGATGGCGCGCCGGCTTGAGCGGTCGCGAAGCCGCCCGGCGCACAGGGATCCGCGAGCGCCTGCGCGGCTGGCGGTGGTGACACTGCCGGTCCCGGTGCGGGCGCCAGTGCCGCCGGGGCTACCGATGCTGGTGCCGGCGCAGCTGCCGGCGTTGCAGCCGATGCCGGAGCGGGCTTCGGGCTGCTGTCGCCGACGGGTACCCCCTCTTCCGGGCTCATCGCCGCCGGTACGACGGCGTGGTCCGCGGGCAACTCCGCCGGCGCCCGCAGCAGCGACCATGATAGTCCACCGGCCATGAGCATCACGGCGCAAGCCGCTACCAGCTGCCCGCGCCGCCTGCCCAAGCGGCTGCCGGAGAGGCGGGACCAGATACCAGGGCTCGAGCGTGAGGGCGCGCGGCCGGCGCACGCCAAAACCTGCTCCACCAGATAGGCGGGGGCGGCCCGCGGCGATTGCTCGACGCCGTCGACAAAGGCCAGCGCCGATTGCGCCTCAAGGCGGAGCGCGCCCGACGTCCCGGCAGCCTCCTGAAACTCATGGCACTGCGCATGGGTCGCGGTCCCGGACAGGATCGATGCGAGCCCGGCGCTGCTTTGGCCGAGGTTGTCGGCCTTGTGCGATTCGGCTGCTTGCGTCTCTGGTTGGCCCGCCAAGGAAGCGGATTGCTCGGCGTCCGACAGCGCCCGCTCAACGCGGTGCGCGAAAGCCTGCATGGCGGACGCTGGCCATTCCTGATCACCCTGGAAGGGGCGCTCGCACAGAGACTCAAGCAACGCCGCTATCTCATTCTTGTCCAACGTCAAACCCTCCTGTCCTTCGATTAGACGGACAGCCTCCATCTTTTCACCACATCCGCATCGCCGAGCTGGTCGCGCAATCGCCGCTTGAGCTTCTGAGCGAGCTTGTGAACGTCCTCGGCCGGCAGGCAGAGCAAACGCGCGATCTCGCGCGCAGGCGCACCTGACAGCGCCAGTTGCAGATATAATCGTTCCCCGACCGCAAGCCCGGGAAGCACCTGCTGCAGCGCCTCGAGCGCCTGTTCCAGGAGCACCGCAGCCTCGCCCTCGACCAGCTTGTCCTCCGGCGTCGGCACGCGAAAATCTTGCGATCCTCCCGCCAGCGCGAAATCCTCGGCCGCCGAGAGCGCGACCATCTGGCCGTCACCGCGCGGCTGCGCGTAGTAACCGGCCGGGAGCGCCTGGCGAACCCGGCCGATCGCCTCGGCGACCGCCGTCACGCTCGGCGGCGCCTCGCCGGACCGCGACAGATGCGCGAGCAGGATCGCGGGATCGGCATTGAGCCGGTCCCAGTAGATGAGCCGGAAGACCGACTGGTCGAGCGCCGCCAGGCGCTGGATCGCGGCCGGCAGCCGGCGGCGCGGAATGACGGTGCGGGCGAAATCGATGACCAGGTTCTCGGTGATGTGCAGCACAAAACCCGAGAGGCTGCCGCGCCCCGAATAGGCGCGCAGCCGCTGGAGATTATTCCTCAGCAGGGCTTCGCAGACTGACTGGTAGGCGTCCTCGCGGTTCTGCCGGTTGGCGGTGCCGGGCAATGCCCGTTCGATCATGCGCCGCATGTCGTCGCCGAAGAACGCCTCGAACGCCTGCCACCCGCGCGGCGCATCGAGCACGAGCAAATTGATGACGCGCTCCAGCAAGAGGTCGCGAACCACGAGCGCGACATAGACTTTAACGCGCGCGCGTCCGTCATAGTCCTTGAGCCGTGAAAATCCGTTTGCGGCAAGGCCCGCCATGACCTCGCGGAAGGCCGCTTCGGTGTCCGCTCCGGCGCGTGTCACCCGGCCGCACGCGCTCCAGACCAGATCGGCAAGGGAGCGCAGCAAATCCTCGGCCGCCCCGGCGGCGCCCCGCAAGGCGGCCGCCAGCAGCGCTTTGTCTGGATCTAAAGGTGCGGTCACGGAGAACCTATTGGGGCCCGATCGCGACAGTAACGGGCAATTTGTTGAAGATTACAAGTGTTTCTATTTTTCAGGACGCCGCTGCCGAAAATCATGACCTGCCCGTCTAACCCGTTTGCCGGCCGACCGCGGCGCATCCGGTCGGACGACCGCAACCCGTTACCCGAAATGCGCCGAAGCGCAATGCGCGCAATCAGGAGTGTCTGATGACGACATGGAATCTGCTGGCCGCCCTCTCGCTCTGCCTGGTTCAGCTTGCCGGCAGCAACGCGAATGCCGAGCCGGGCGACGACTATCGCCTGTCCGGTCCGGCGGTCCACGGCAACCTTGCGATCTATTTCGTGCACGGCAAATCCCGCAGCGGCCCCGTGCCGCTGACCCTGGCCGAGGCGCTCGCCAAGAAGACCATCGAGGTGCGCGAGATCGGCCAGGTCAACGAGCTGCAGGTCGAGAACACCGGCAGCGAAGAGATATTCATTCAATCCGGCGATATCGTGAAGGGCGGGCAGCAGGACCGCGTGCTCAGCGTGAGTCTGCTGCTGAAACCCCACTCGGGGCCGCTCGAGATCGCGTCGTTCTGCGTCGAGCAGGGCCGCTGGTCGGCGCGCGGCGGCGAGGACGCGGCGAAGTTCTCGAGCGCGAATGCGTCGCTGCCCTCGCGCGCGGCCAAGATCGAGATGGCGGGAACGGCACTGCCGCAAATCGACGGCGCCGACGCCCGGAGCGTGAGCCAACGCCAGCGCGAGATCTGGAAGAGCGTCACGGAGATCCAAGGCAAGCTATCGAGCCATCTCGGCGCCCCGGTCGCCGCGCCGCCGTCCCGCACCAGCCTGCAGCTGGCGCTGGAGAATGGCGGCCTCGAGCGCGCCCAGGCGGAATACGTCAAGGCGCTGCAGCCGCTGGGCGAAAAGGACGACGACGTCGTGGGCTACATATTCGCGGTCAACGGCAAGCTCAACAGCGCCGATATCTATCCCTCGAACGGACTGTTCCGGAAGATGTGGCCCAAGCTGTTGCGCGCCAGCGCCACCGAAGCGCTGGGCGAGCGCAACGGCGCCGCCGCGCCGGCGCCGCCGGTCGCGGAAGCGAGCGGCTTCCTCGCAAGCCCGCGCGGCGTGCCGAGCGTCGAGAAGAATGCCGGGTCCGGAGGCAGCATCGAAATGCGCGAGAGCGCGAAGACGTTGTTCATGGAAGCAAAACCCGCCGCCGCGCCGGCAAGCGCCTGGGTGCATCGCAACTATCTGGCGAAGTGACGCGCCAGATGTGAAGGCGCCGTCGCGGGCCCCATCCCCCGCGGCGGCGCCGGATGGGGGCCCTTCGATCTAAGAACCCAGGGCGTTCTTGAAGAACGCAACCGTGGCCGCGCGCGCCTGGGCCGAAGTTGCGGCATCAGGGATGATCCGAACGCTGCGTCGAATGCGTGGATCGTCAAAGCTGATTGCGCGCGGCAGCTTCTCCTCCCACGCATGCGTCGCTTCCGGGTACACGATGAGCTCGACCCGGTGCTGCTTGTCGGGCGGCAATTTCTCGACCAGCCGGCGGCAGGAAGCGCCGCCGTCGGCGCTGTCGTAGTCATCCTGTCCGCCGACCTGCAGCTGCAGCGGCGCACCGGTCCACTTCGCCGTCGTCGCCGACGCCATCGGGCCCCCCGCAAGGAAATAGGAGCAAACAAAGTAGTGCGCCGAATGCGCCGCAAAGCGCAGATCGGAGCCGAGCGCGCGCTCGGCCGCCGGTTCGGACATCGCAAAGACGCTCAGCATGGCGCCCCAGGAAAACCCCATGATGCCGATACGACGCGGATCGATCGCCGGCTGCTCGGCCAGAAACTTGAGGGCGCCGAACGCGTCGGGCAGCGTATCGCCGATCACGCGTGGCCGGCGATCGCTGCCGCCGTCGCCGCCAAATGCGGGCGGCCCGGCGGGCACATGCCGCGGCGTCCACATATCGATCACCAGCGTAGCCATGCCGGCGGCGTTGAGCGCGGCGACATAATCCGACTCCGGCCCTTCCGGCGTCAGGCCTGCAGCGGCATGCGCGATTACCACGGCCGGAACCCGCCCTGAAGCGTTTTGCGGAAAACTGAGCGTGCCGGACACCGCGGCGGGCACCACCGCGCCGGGCGTATCGGGCGGGCCCATGGGGGAAAAGCTGACCTTCTCGCCGGTAGCCGCTCCGCACGCCGCAACGCCAAGAGCCAGCAGCAAGGTCATCAACATCCGGCTTTTGATCATAGCGCCCCGGCGGCCTGACCGTCGCAGATGCGGTGCTCTTTGGTTGCACTAGGAATCCGGTAAACGACCTGCATGTATTCAGGATAGTATCCGCTTGGTGGCGTGGCGATAGGGGTGGTGTCTATATGACCCTCGTGCGTTTGACCGAAGGCGGGCTGCATGAGCCAAACTCGAGCGACTGGGACGATATCTGTGCAACGGTCGGTCCTCAAACGTTCTTTGAAACCCTCTTCCGTGAAGTCGGCGGCCTGGGGCTGGCGGCGGCGGAGATAACCGACGAGAGCGAAGACGATATCCAGCGCGTTCGGAAGGGCAAGCGCGGCACCGGGGTCATGGGCGCTCGCATCGAACAGAGGGAGTGTACCGAAACCTCTGATCTCCCAACCTACTGCCGCTGGGAGACCTACGGCCTTCCCGGCATGACCGTGACGTGGCGGTACGCACTTGAGTATGCCGGTCAGCTCGGGCACGTGGCGTTCCGACATGTCGAGCTGCTGGTGGATTTCCAAGGACCGGCCGCGCAGGAGCGCTTTAGCGAGGTTTGGCGCGGCGTCTTCGGCATCGCCCCCGTGTTCGAGGCGGCGTGACGGGGAGCTGAGCTGACGCTCGGACGACCCGCAGGGAGCAATTTGCGGGCTGATCCTCGTGCAAGAACCGGGCTGCCCCTTCGAAGCGAGTTTTGCAGCGGGCAACAATAACCTTTATGTATCATAATAATAAATTTCGCGTTACATTACGGTGTTTTTATAGTAATTTGCATCTCCAGGGGGGCCGATTTGCGGCGGCTTGAGATGATGTTCATGTCGCAGAGCGGCAGCAAGCCTTCGGTGAAGATCGCGGCCCGCGCCCAGGAGCCCGCGCTCGGACCGGCCACTCATAGCAAGCCGGCTGCCGACATCCGGGGCCGCGCAGTTGCCCGCAAGCAAGCGGACAAAGACGCCGGAGACGTCCGCGGTCTCTCCGCCCCCGAGCACACCGCCGACCAGCAAAGCGCGGCTTGCGTGCAGGGCTACATGCAATGGGCCGGCTTCATGACCGGCACGCCGGATGGGGATTTTGGATTTGGCGCCTATTTTGCCGGCGACGAATCAAGCCGCGCGAACGGCACCCAATCGAGCCCGGAAATCGCCGAGTATACCTGGACGCCCGCGCGACGCGGGTAGCGGCCCGTCCGACGATTTGAAGCGCGACAGCTCCGCTACGGCCCGGTGGCCGCCTCATACGGCCCCAATTGAGCGACCGCGGCCTTCACGAACGAACCATCCACCACGCCGTCGGCGCTGACTTCCTTGCTCTCGATCAGGCCGAGCTCGCGGAAGAAATCGAGATCGCGTTTGAGACCGGCGATATTCACCTCGCCGTTTGGATTGACCGCGCTCGGGATGATGCGCCTGAACATGGCTGCATCCTTGGTCGAGGTGTATTTGGTCAGAATCGGGATGATCTTATCGGCCGCCGGCCCCGCCAGCCGGCCGTCCTTGAGTGCGTCGTTGTACAGGCGAATGCCGCGAAGATAAGCGCGCATGAAGCGCTCGGCCACATCGTGCCGGCTCTTGATGAAGCGTTCGGAATAGAACACGACCGCCGTCTGCTGGTCCGGATAGGTGACGTCATTGCCGACGATGCGCACCGCGGCGCCCTGCTCGATCTCGAGCGTCATGGTCGGTTCGTTGCTGATGGCGGCATCGATTCCTTTGTTGAGAAAGGCCGGCAGATGCTCGGGAAAGCCGAGATAGACCACCTCCACGTCGCCGTATTTGAGCCCACCCATCTTGAGCGTTTGGTTGAGCGCGGAAGCCGTGCCGGTGCCGGGCGCCCCGATCGCGACCTTCATGCCCTTGAGATCGGCAAGCGTCTTGTAGCGGCCGGAGTCGAGGAGGTCCTTGCGCACCATCAGGGAGGAATATCCGTAACCGGGCTTCATGGAGGCCTGATCGGCCACGATCCTGGTGGCGATGCCGCGGGCGATGGAATTGTAGAAGCCGGCCGACACCGTGCCGCCGCCGACATCGAGATCGCCGACGCCGAGCGGCGCCATCATCTGGGCCGCGGAATTGAACGGCGTCAGGATGACGTCGATGCCCTCGTCGCGAAAATAGCCCATGGCATCGGCCACGTAATAGCCGACATCGCTCATGGTGCGGGCGATCCCGATCCGCACCTGCGCGGCCTCGGCGGCAGCGGCGCCGTCGGGCCGGGCGGCAAGCCCGAGCGCCAGGCCGGCAAGGAAGAAACATGCAGCGACGATCGGCGGTCTCCGCGCGCGGCGCATCGAGTTGTTCGGTTCGAGCACTTGATTCCTCACCCCCAATGCCGCGGGCTGCTTGATTGCAACGTCGCCCCGGTCACCAAGAATTGTTGTAACATTCAAGAAGTCGGTTGTCATGATGCTCTGGGGTGCCGTGACAATGCGTTTCGTTACGGTGAGGAATGCTGCTAGCATTTGCTTCATTGTTGAGGACAGCGCCATGGAAGAACGCCGCTATGATCGAGCGGCCGAGGATGTCGGCAATATCGTCGGTCTCGGCCACGTCAACACCGCGGTCCCCAAGCAGCGGTTGTCGACGCTGTTCTACGTGACCGGGCTCGGCCTCACCCGCGATCCCTTCATCAATACCGGCATCGACAACATGTGGATCAATGTCGGGCAGAGCCAGTTCCATCTGCCGACCGGCCGGATCGAGGTGCTGCGCGGGGTCACCGGCCTGGTCGTGCCGGACCGCGCGGCCCTGCTGGAACGGCTCGCCAGGGTGCGCAAGCCGCTGGCGGGAACCGGCTTCGATTTCCGCGAAAGCAACGATGGCGTCGAGACGGTCTCGCCCTGGGGCAACCGCATCCATTGTCACGCCCCGGACCCGGAGCGCTTCGGCCCGGTCGCGCTCGGCATGGCCTATGTCGGCTTCGACGTCCGCCCCGGCGCCGCCGCGGGGATCGCCCGCTTCTATCGCGAGGTCCTGGCGGCTCCGGCCGATCTCATCGATGACGGTAACGGCCGGCGCGCCCGCGTCATGGTGGGGGCCAATCAACATTTCATCTTCCGCGAGACCGACGCACCCGAGCGCGCCTATGACGGCCATCACGTGCAGATCGACGTGGCGGATTTCTCCGGCCCGCACCATCGCCTGCAGGCGCTCGGCCTCGTTACCGAAGAGAGCAGCCAGCACCAGTACCGCTTCAAGGACATCGTCGATCTCGATACCGCCCGCGTGCTGTTCACGGTCGAGCACGAGGTGCGCAGCATGCGGCATCCGATGTACGCGCGGGCGCTGGTCAACCGCGACCCGGCGCAGGCCGCCATGAACTATCGGCCCGGCCGCGACAGCATGCCCTGGTCGATCGAGTGAGCTTGGCTTATTCCTTGAGCAGCTTGCCCAGCGCCGCGATCACCGGCTTGGGCATGCGCACCGTTTCCTGCGTGATCGCGTCCATCTCCTCGCCGGTCGCCGGCTCGATGGTGACGTTGCGCTTGTCGCAAGCGGCGAGGAAATCGGGATCCTTGAGCATAGCCTGGAACGCGGTGCGCAGCGCCGCGAGCCGCTCCGCCGGGACGCCCGGCGTGGTCAGGATCGAGCGGCCGATCTCGGCGGTGCCGGCGATGGCGCGCAGCACCGCGCGGCCTTCTTCGCTGAGGCCGAGCTCCGGCAGGGTGGGCACCTGCGGCAACAACGGATGCCGCTTGAGGGCATTCTGATAGAGGATCACGGCGCCATCGCCCTTGATCCAGTCCGGGTGGGCGGCCAGCAGGCCGGGAATCCCGACCGCCGACACCAGCTCGACCTCGCCGCGCTCGGCCGCCAGCATGATCTCGTTGGTGCCCTTGTATCCCTTCACCAACTTGAACTTCGCCCCCGCATAGGCATTGAGCGCCAGCGGGTAGATCACCGTGGTCGAGCCGCCGCCGCTGGTGCCGGTGATGATCTCGCGCCGGCGGGCGTCCTCGAACGATTTGATGCCGGTGCGCTTGAGCGCCACCCCGAGATCGATATTGGTGGTGAAGCGGCCGAGATAAGGCAGCCGCGTCGGATCGGTGGTGCTCTTCTCGTCGGTCACCGCATCGACCGCCAAAGTTTGCGCGACGCTGCCGAAATAGGTGCCGTCCTTGGGGGCGACCTCGTAGAGGTAGTTGACGGCCTTGAAGCTGCCGGCGCCCGGCATGTTCTGCGGGATGATGGTCGGATTGCCGGGCAGATGCCGCGGCATGAACTCGGCGAACAGCCGGCCATAGATGTCATAGCCGCCGCCCTCGCCGTAGCCGATGAGCACGTGCAGCGTCTTGCCGCGATAGAAGTCGGCGACCGATTGCGCGCGCAGCGCGGGCGCAAGCCCCGCCGTGAGGCAGAGCGCAAGCGCCGTCCAAAGCATCCGTCGCGCCAAGCTCATCTGATTTCGCTCCTCGGTTCTGGCGGTTCGCCCGCACGCGGGGCGCACAATCTCCCGACGTGTTGGGCGGTTGCTTTGATCTGATCGAAAAACGATCGCAACCAGAACGCGTCAAGGACTGCGATTATCACGGCGTTTCTTCGGCCTCAAGGACAGCGCGGCATGAGAACGGCCCGGAGCCGGCGGCATCTTGCCCCATCAGCGCTGACGCGCCACCCGCCTCACCATGTAGTTGAACAGGTTGATTTGATTCTCGGCGCGGGTGATCCGCTTCTTGGCCTTGGCCTCTTCGGGAGATGTCACCAGCCTGGCGCCGCCGGCCGACTCGGCGACCAGCTGCATCCAGCAGGCCTTCTCCAGCACCAGTGCGAGATAGATCGCCTCTTCGAGCGTGCGGCCGGCCGTGACAATGCCGTGGTTGCGCAGCAACAGCGCCTGATGCCGATCGAGGCAGCGCGCCACCGCCTTGCCGAGCGGCTGGCTGACGATCAGATCGGTGGTCTCGGAAAAGACCGGCAATCCATCGGAAAACGCCGCCCCGGGATGTCCCACGGGTTGCAGCGGCTTGCCGAGCGAGGAGAAGATCACCGAATACGGCGCATGGGTGTGCACGACCGACTGGATGTCGGGGCGCACGCGCATGATCTCCGTGTGGATGAAGACCTCGTTGTGGCGCTGGTGGGTACCGGCCACCTTCTCGCCCTCGATGTTGATGGTGACGATATTGTCCGGCGTCATTTCCTCAAGGCCCATGCCGCCCGCCTTCATCAGGATGCGGCCCGGATCCTCCGGCACGCGCAGCGTCACGTGCCCCATGCAATAGTCGCCCTGCCCCTCGCTTTCGAGAATGCGGCCGGCATCCGCCAGCTTCTCCCGCAGAGCCATGTCGTCCATGATGATCGTCCTTCCCATTCGCCCCAATTGACCGTCTCGAACCGAGCCGGCAAGCTGATGCCGTTTTTGCCGGCAAAGAGCAACCGCGATGCCGGGGGCGTCGCCCGGATGGAGCGCTCGCGTAATCCGGGTACGCCGCTCCCGTATTCCGCAAGCGCTCCATACGGCTACTGGGCGTTTACCTGCCAAGGCGTCATGATTCTGTCATTTGCCGCCTGCTAAAGCCAAGCCATGCTTCGCTCCTCGCACAGGGATGATCCAATGCGCAGACTCATGACCGCGCTCGCTTTTGTCGCGCTGACCGCCTTCGCGCCGGCGCTGTTGCACGCCGAAGCTGCAAAGCCGTATTCCGACAACAAAGAGATCAACTTGTTGTTGCTGCTGCCGCCGCCGCCCGCGCTCGACTCCGCTCGGATGAAGGCCGAGCTCGGCGAGATCCTGACCATCCAGGTGACCCGCACCAAGGAGATGGAGGCCCGCGCCATCGCGGACGCCACCGAGAACATCTCGCGCTTCGCCGATGTCGTCGATAGCCCCAAATTCGCTGCCGCGGGGCTGCCCAAGGTCGCCGCCTTCTTCGACCGCGTGGTCGAGACCGAAGCGGCCGTGGTCGATCCCGCCAAGGAGGTGTGGAAGCGCCCGCGCCCGCACCTCTATTCGGATCTGGTCAAGCCGGTGGTGCCGCTGTCGAAATCGGGCTCCTATCCGTCCGGCCATGCCACGGTCGGCACCCTGATGGGCATCGAGCTCGCCAACATGCTGCCGGAGAAGCGCGCCCAGATCATGGCGCGGGCCTGGGAGTTCGGTCAGAACCGCGTGGTGGGCGGCATCCACTACCAGTCCGACATCGAGGCGGGCCGCATCGCCGGCACCGTGATCGCGCAGACGATCTCGACGCATCCGGACTTCAAGCAGGATTTCGAAGCCGCCAAGGCCGAGCTGCGCGCCGCGCTCGGCTTTTAGGGGCACGCACCAGCAGATCCCGACGACCTGTCCCGGCCTTGAGCCGGGACCGTTCCAGACTCCGGCGTTGGTAACGGTCCCGGCTCAAGGCCGGGACAAGTCCGGGGCCGATTTGGGCCGGTGACCGCTGACCTCGGCAGCGGCATCGGCGGCGAGCGGCAGGCAGAAGGCGAGGCAGCAGAGCACCAGCACGGTGGCCCCGGCGAAGGCGACCCGGAAGTCGAACAGGCCAAGCTCGGTGGCGCCGCGCCAGGCCAGCGACAGATGCAGCAGCACCGCCACGATGGCGACCCCGAAGCCGCGGCTGAGCTGCTGCGCCATGCTGGCGATGCTGGTGGCGGTGCTCATCTGCGGATTGGTGATGTCCGCATAGGCGATCGCCTGGGTGGCGGTGAACTGCAGCGATTGAAAGAAGCCGGCGACCAGCAGCAGGACGAAGATGAGCGGGACCGGGGTTGCGCCGGTGAAGAAGGCGCACATGGCGATGGAGGCCGCGCTGATGATCCCGTTGACGATGATGACGTTGCGGAAGCCGAAGCGCTTGAGGATCGGCCGCGCCGTCGCCTTCATGGACATGGCCCCGGCCGCGCTGGCGAAGGTGAGGACGCCGGAGGCGAAGGCCGTCATGCCGAACACGACCTGCAGCAGGAGCGGCAACAGGAAGACCAGGCTGCCGGCCCCGGCGCGGAACAGCGAGCCGCCGCCGATGCTGGCCCGGAAGGTCGGGATGCGGAAGATCGACAGATTGAGCAGCGGATGTGCATAACGCCGCAGATGCCGCAGCGCGAAGGCGCCGAGGCTGACGCCGACGCCCAGCAATGCGATGGCCGCCGCCGCATTGTTGAGGCCGCGCCCGATCGCCTCGATGCCGTAGAGGATGCAGGAGAGCGAGAGGCCGGTGAGCAGGAAACCGAGCCAGTCCAACGGGCGCGGCGCGTCCTCCTTCGGATTGTCGAAGAAGAGCGTCACTAGCGCGATCCCGAGAATCCCGAGCGGCACGTTCACCAGGAAGATCCAGCGCCAGGAGAAGTAGGTGGTGATGAAGCCGCCGATGGGCGGCCCGAGCACCGGGCCGAGCTGCGCCGGCACCTGCAGATAGGCCATGGTGCGCACCAGCTGCGAGCGCTCGACGCTGCGGAACAGGACGAGCCGGCCTACCGGCACCATCATGGCGCCCCCGAGGCCCTGCAGCACCCGGGCGGCGGTGAGCTCGACCGCGTTGTTGCTCAGCCCGCACAGGATGGAGCCCAAGGTGAACAGCGCGATGGCGGCCCGGAAGACGGTGCGCCCGCCGAACCGATCCGCGGCCCAGCCGCTGACCGGGATGAAGACCGCCACGCTGAGCAGATAGGCGGTGATCGCCACGCTGAGCGAGACCGGGTCCGAATTGAGCGAGATCGCCATCTGCGGCAGTGCCGTGGTGATCACGGTGGCGTCGATCTGCTGCATGATGATCGCCGACGCGACGATCATGGCGACGAGTTTCGGTTTGGTGGCGGGAGACATGATCCGCCGATGTGAACGATTCCGTGACCATATTCAACAAGTGTACCCCCCGGAAGGCGCGGCGGGCGGCGGATGCGGCTGCATCCGGGTTTTTGCGCCGATGTAAATTGCGACCGAGACGCCGGTTTCGAGGATCAGGGCAGGCGGGCAGCGCTCCGCCTGCGCTTTTTCAAGTCAAGAGTCGCCTCGACCCTCGGACGCAGGCGGTCTATCCTGCCCTGTCCCGGCCCTGAGCCTGGACCGTTCCAACCTCCGAGCCTGGAACGGTCCCGGCTCATGGCGCGTCGAAGACGCGCGTACACGCGCTAATGGCCGGGACACGGACGACGCGTGCAGCCAACACCACGCGATGCAAGCAGACACGCGGCTCCCACAACGCGTGAAACCCGGGAGGTAGCCATGAGATTCGAGACTTTAGGTCGAGCCGTTCTGGTTGCATCGGTCCTCGTGCCGGCGGCACAAAGCGGATGGCTTCTCGGCAGCCAGGCGATCGCGCAAACGCCCGCCGCGCGCGGCCTGCCGGTGTTCGAGGTGGATGCCGCCTGGCCCAAGGTGCCGCCCAAATGGAAGCTCGGCGATGCTTCGAGCTTCGCGGTCGACGCGCAGGACAATGTCTGGCTGCTGCACCGTCCGCGCACCCTCAAGCCCGAGCAGGCCGCGATGGCGGCGCCGCCCGTCATGGTGTTCGACCCGGCCGGCAACAACATCAAGGCCTGGGGCGGCGCCGGCGGCGGATTTGAATGGCCCGAGCGCGAGCACGGCATCCATATCGACTACAAGGGCTTCGTCTGGATCGGCGGCAACAGCTGTCCCACCAACGGCCTCCCGGGCTTGAAGCCGGTCGCGGACGATCAATTGCTGAAGTTCACGCAGGACGGCAAGTTCGTGATGCAGATCGGCCGCAGCAACCAAAGCAAAGGCAATGCCGACACCGCCAACCTGCACCGGCCGGCGGACGTCTGGGTCCATCCGCAGACCAATGAATTGTACGTGGCCGATGGTTACGGCAATCACCGGGTCGCGGTCTTCGATGCGGATACCGGCGCGTTCAGGCGAATGTGGGGCGCCTTCGGCAGCAAGCCGATGGATGACGATCACTGCGAGATCGTGAGCCCGAAGAGCTTCCCGGACGCCCAGGGCCCCGCCAACTTCAGCATCGTGCATGCCATCCGGGTGGCCAACAGCGACGGGACGGTCTACGTGGCGGACCGGGAGAACCGGCGCGTGCAGATGTTCCTGCCGGACGGCACGTTCGTGAAGCAGCTGATCCGTACCGCCGCCCCGTTCGCGAAGAATCTCGCCTTCTCCCCCGACCGCGAGCAGCAGTTCCTCTATGTCGGCGGCGACAAAGACATCTTGATCGTCGACCGCAAGACCCTCGACGCGGTCGGGATGATCAAGGTCGCCGGCATGATCGGAGCCGGCCATCACATCCAGACGGATTCGAAAGGCAACATCTATATCGCGCAGACCACCAGCGGCCTGCAGAAGCTCACGTTCAAGGGAATGACCACGGCCAGCCGGTGAGAAAAAGCGGTCAGCGCGCCGCTGCGGTGCGGTGCCGCAGCGGGCCGCTGGCGATCTCGGCGATCAGCTTCTTCACCATGGCGCGGCCGAACGAGCTGAAGTCCTCCGCCACCATCACGAATGAGCCGGGGCCGCCGATGACGTTGTCGCGGTAGTACTTTTCGAGGCCGCCGGGCGGATTGGTGTGCTCGGGGATGCGCGAATATTGCAGCTCGGTCAGGATCGGAATCCCGTTGACCACGATGCCCTTGGCGACCGCCTGATCGCGCGCCAGCTGCACGTCGCGACCCGCATTGTTGGTGCCGTCGCCCGACACGTCGATGGCATGGCGTTCGGCCTCGAACGGCGCGCGGGCGATCTGTGCGGCGGCGAAGGTGATACCGCCGCCGATCGAGGTGCGGTCGTTGAAAGAGCGCGGGGCCTCGAAGATCAGGTCACCGAAGCGGCGTGCGCTGTCGGCTCCGTCGATGACGCTCCAATCGATCACCAGCCTCTGCTCGCCGGCACCCGACCAATCGATGAAGCAGATGGCGATCTTCTGGTGGGCGCCGGATTTGATCGCATCGAGAACCTGCGGATTGGTGATGGCGGCCGCATAGCCCTCGCGCTGCAGCAGGAATTTCGGCTGTTCCATGCTGCGCGACACATCCATGGCCAGGGCGAGCAGCAGGTCGACCTGCTCGGCGGCGCGCGCGTAGCTGATTTGACTTAAAAGCAGCGCCGCAAGCGCCAGCAGGCATCGACTGATCCGCATCACGGCAGGGCTCCCGACCAGATCGCCGCGGCCGGAGGCGCGGCGAAAGCAGCTTGCAGATCAAGCCTAGCCCAATCCGCGCACGACGGCCAGCACCGCGCCAAGGCGCCGCGACATCACTCCCCCGTGATGTTTGCCGCTCTGATGGGTGCCGCCCATTTCGCGATTTCGCTCTCGACGAATTTTTGCAGATATTCAGGCGACCTGCGCCCCGGTGCCACCACGGTCGCGCCGATCTCCTTGAGCCGCTCGCGCACCCACGGCGTTTCCATGGTGGCGACGGCGGCCTCGTGGAGCTTGCGAATGATGGCCGCGGGCGTGCCTTTGGGCAGGAAGATGCCGTACCAGATGGAGGCTTCGAAACCGGTGAGGCCCTGCTCATCGGCCGAGGCCAAATCCGGCAAGACCGGCGAGCGCTCGTGCGTCATGATCGCGATCGCCTTGATGGTCGCGCTCTCGATCTGCGGCAGCGCGACCGTGGTATTGGGGCATTGGTAGTCGATCCGGCCGGCGATCAGATCCTGCATCGTCGGGGCGGCGCCGCGATAGGGAATATGTGTGACGTCGACGCCGATCACCGCGTTGAGCAGCGAGCAGGCGAGATGGGTGGGGGAACCGGTTCCGGCCGAGCCATATTGCATCCCGGCCTGGTTTGCCTTGGCATAGGCGATGAACTCCGGCAGGTTGCTGACAGGCAAATCCTTGCGCGTCACCAGCACCTGCGGGGTCTCGGCGATCAAGGCGACCGGCGCAAAATCGGTCGTCGCATTGTAGAGCGGCCGCTTGTAGAGCGTCTGATTGTAGGCATGGGTGCCAACGCTGCCGAGCGCGAGTTGATAGCCGTCGGGGGCGGCCCGCGCCACCCGGCTGGTCCCGGTCATGCCGCCGGCGCCGGGGACGTTTTCGACGATCACCTGCTGGCCCAAAAGCTCAGAGAGGCGCTGCGCCAGTAGACGCCCCATGACGTCGGCGCCGCCGCCCGCGGCGAACGAAACCACCATGGTCACCGGCCGCAGCGGCCAATCCTGCGCAGCGGCCGGCGCCATCGCAGCCGTGAGAGCAAGCAGAACAGCAACAAATCGCTCGATCGCACGTCCCCGCCGCGGCGAAACCACCACAAGCGCAAATAAGAAGTCGAAGGCGGCACATGATGCGATCATGGCCGCCACGGTATTGCGGCAGCTGAAAAAGCGCCAGGGGCCGGGCTTTGCCCCGGGCTTGCACGCGAGCCGCGAGGGCCATCCTGGCCAAGCAAGCCCGACTTGCTGCGGCGGGAACCACCCGATGTCCGCGGCCAATTCGCAAAGACAGCCTGTCGAATTGTGCTATCATTGCGTCGGTGGAGGCACGGAGCCAGGGCGCCCGTGGAGAAAACAAAGGAGCAGGCACATGAGGAGAAGAAGCGCTTTGTATTTGAGCGTCGCGGCCATCGCCATCGCCGCCGTTTTGGCCGGCGCGCCGGCGCAGCTCAGTGCGCAGCAGACCGCAGTGGTCAGCATCGGCGATACCGACCTCGGCGGCGTCGTCAGCGGACCCAACGGACCGGAAGCCGGCGTGTGGGTGATCGCGGAAACGACCGATCTTCCCACCAAGATGGCCAAGATCGTCGTGACCGACGATCAGGGGCGCTACGTGATGCCTGATTTGCCGAAAGCCAATTACAGCGTGTGGGTCCGCGGCTACGGCCTGATCGATTCGCCCAAGGTTGCGACCGCGCCCGGCAAGCTCCTCAACCTGACCGCGGTGCCGGCGCCGAACGAGGCCGCGGCGGCCGAATACTATCCGCCCATCTACTGGCTTTCGATGCTCAATGTTCCGGCCAAGAACGAGTTTCCCGGCAGCGAAGGCAACGGAATCAACCCGATCATCAAGTCCCAGCCCCAGTTCCTGCGGGAGTTCAAGACCGACGGCTGCTTCCACTGCCACGCCATCGGCACCAAGGCGACCCGCACGATCCCGCAAGAGTTCGGCAAGTTCAACTCCGGATACGAGGCCTGGACCCGGCGCATCCAGTCCGGTCAAGCCAGCAAGGAGATGGTCGAGACCATCGAGCGCTATGGCACCGAGCGTGGCTTGAAGATGCTCGGCGATTGGACCGATCGGATCGCCAAAGGCGAGCTTCCCGCCTCTAAGCCGCCGCGCCCGCAAGGCCTGGAGCGCAATGTCGTCATCACGGTCTGGGACTGGTCCGGCCCCAAGACCTATCTCCATGACGAGATCGCCACCGACAAGCGCAACCCCACGATCAACGCCTACGGATCGCTCTACGGCGCGACCGAGAACAGCACCGACAACGTGCCGATTCTCGATCCGGTCAAGAGCGTCGCCACGAGCGTGAAGATTCCGGTGCGCGATCCCAAGACACCCTCGAACCTTTCGACCGAAATGTACGCACCGTCGGCGTATTGGGGCGACGAGAAGCTCTGGACCTCGCAGACCATCCCGCACAGCCTGATGCTGGATGAAAAGGCGCGGGTCTGGTACGCGGCGCGCATCCGCGGTGTGAACAATCCCGACTACTGCAAGAAGGGCTCGGACCATCCGTCGGCGAAGCTGTTCCCTATCGACAAGTCGAACCGCGAAGTCGCGATGCTCGACCCGGACACCAAGAAGTTCACGCTGGTGGATACCTGCTTCCCGACCCATCACGTGCAGTTCGGCTTCGACAAGGACCGCACGCTGTGGGCAAGCTCGGGCGGCATCGGCGCCGAAGTGCTGGGATGGATCAATACCAAGGTCCTGGAAGAGACCGGCGACGAGGCCAAGGCGCAAGGCTGGACCGCGTTCATTCTCGACACCAACGGCCTCGGCCACCGCGGCGGTGAATATGTCGAGCCGAACCAGCCGGTCGATCCCGCCAAGCAGAAGCGCATCCGGGTCGGCTTCTATGCGGTTGCGCCGAACCCGGCCGATAATACGATCTGGGGCTCGGTGACCGGATATCCGGGCTCCGTGGTGCGGGTCGATCCGGGCTCGAACCCGCCCGCGACCGCGCTGTCGGAAATCTATAACGTGCCGCTGCCGGGCTACTCGCCGCGCGGCGCCGACATCGATAGCAAAGGCGTGATGTGGTCGGCGCTCGCGAGCGGCCATCTCGGCGCCTTCGACCGCAGCAAGTGCAAAGGCCCGCTCAACGGCCCGACCGCAACCGGCAATCACTGCCCGGAGGGCTGGACGCTCTATCCGTTGCCGGGACCGCAGCTCGGCAATGTCACCGACAACGGCAGCGGCGAGACCCCCTACTACGCGTGGGTCGACCAGCACAACACGTTCGGGCTCGGCAACGATGTTCCGTTCGCCACCGGCAACCAGAACGACTCGCTGATCGCCCTCAAGGACGGCAAGATGATCAACCTGGTCGTGCCCTATCCCATGGGGTTCTGGGCCAAAGCGCTCGACGGGCGCATCGACGATCCCAATGCCGGCTGGAAAGGCCGCGGCGTGTGGTCGAACACCGGCAACAGGACGCCGTTCCATCTCGAGGGCGGCAAGGGAACGTCGCCCAAGATCGTGCACTTCCAGATGCGGCCCGATCCGCTGGCGAGGTGAACGGGCCGCGCGACCGAAAGAACGTCAATCATCGCATTGCAGCTCGGGTACGTCCGAGCTGCAATCATTTCTAGCGGACGCCTCATGTCCCTTCGGCAGGTTTCTTCACACGCTCGAAGACGGGGGTAAACGCCCTGATGCTCTTCGACGGGCCTTGCAGCCGCAGCCGACCGAAAGGACACGGCGCATTGGTCCCTGCTTTCGCAGGAACGACATCACGACCGGCCTCAGATTGTTGCTGCGTTCGCTCTACGTTCCCGAGGAACGAACAGGGAGCGGCCGATTCGCTGGGAGCCGCGGGTAAACAAACTGTGCATGCCGCGTTACAGGAATTACTCTTTCGCCAACTCCATCACGTGGTTTTCGCCCTCTTTCGCGTCGTAGACCACCACGCTTACGATCGGATGCCCGGTCTTGATCGCCATCGCTGCCTTCTCGGCAGCTTCATAGGTTGCAAACGACGCCTTCGTCTGCCGATCCACCAGCAGGCGGAATTGGCCGACCTCCGGCCTCTTGCGCCGGCCCAGGAGCTCCGGCACCGGCTCTTCGACGATCGGGGCGGGTTGCGCCAGTGTTATGGTCTTGCTGTCTTGTCGCGCCATTGCTCGATTCCTTCATCAAAACGATATACAAAACATGAATCAAATCACCCCAGCCCCCGCTATCGAAGTTAAGCAGAAACCGCGGAAAAACCAGCCCTGCGCGGCAAAGATATATCTGGCATGGCGCCGGAGCCGCGGCTCGGGCGGATTCATGGCTTTTCAGTGCTCCAAATAGCTTCGCAGAGTCCGTGACCGCGACGGATGCTTCAGCTTGCGCAGCGCCTTGGCCTCGATCTGGCGGATGCGCTCGCGGGTGACCGAGAACTGCAGGCCGACTTCTTCCAGCGTGTGGTCAGCGTTCGCTCCGATGCCGAAGCGCATGCGCAGCACGCGCTCCTCGCGCGCCGTGAGCGAGGCGAGTGCCTGCGTCATCGTATCACGCAGGTTCGATTGGATCGCGGCATCGATCGGCAGGATGACGTTCTTGTCCTCGATGAAATCGCCGAGATGAGAATCCTCCTCGTCGCCGACCGGCGTCTCCATGGAGAGCGGTTCCTTGGCGATCTTCAAGGTCTTGCGCACTTTTTCGAGCGGCATGCCGAGCTTCACCGCGAGCTCCTCGGGCGTCGGCTCACGGCCGATCTCGTTGAACAGCTGGCGGGTGGTGCGCACGACCTTGGTGATGGCGTCGGTCATATGCACGGGAATACGGATGGTGTGGGCCTGATCGGCGATCGAGCGGCTGACCGCCTGCCGGATCCACCAGGTCGCGTAGGTCGCGAACTTGTAGCCTCGCCGGTACTCGAACTTGTCGACCGCCTTCATCAGGCCGATATTGCCTTCCTGGATCAGGTCGAGAAACTGCAGCCCGCGGTTGGTGTATTTCTTGGCGATCGAGATGACCAGCCGCAGATTGGCCTCCACCATCTCCTTCTTGGCCTGGCGCGCCTCGCGCTCGCCCTTCTGCACCATCTGCACGATCTTGCGGAACTCGCCGATCTCCAGCCCGGTCTCGCCCGCCAGCGCGTGGATCTCGTGGCGGTGCTGGCGGATAGTGTCCTTGTCCTTGGCGACCAGATTTTTCCAGCCCTTGGCCGCGAGCTTGGAGACCCGGTTGAGCCAGTGCGGATCGAGCTCGCAACCCCGGTAATTCTTCAGGAAATCCTCGCGCCCAAT
Organism: Xanthobacteraceae bacterium; assembly: GCA_036502925.1. Lineage (GTDB taxonomy): Bacteria > Pseudomonadota > Alphaproteobacteria > Rhizobiales > Xanthobacteraceae > VAZQ01. The sequence continues at coordinate 39,427 of DASXXS010000190.1, read as the reverse complement.
GCCGTGGCTTTCGGACAACCGCATCAGGCGGCCCTCGTGGCCGACCAGGCGCTTGTTGATGTCGTAGAGGTGCTCGACCAGCGAATCGATGCGCGCCTGGTTTAGCCGCAGCGACTTCACCTCGGCGATGATCTCCTCCTTGAGCTTCTTGTATTTGCGCTCCTGCGCGGGCGACAGCGAGGCGCTCTTGAGGCGGAACTGGATGTCCTGCTCCTGCAGGCGGCGCAGCTTCTTATAGGCGTCGGCGACGTTGTCGAACGTCTCCAGTACCTTCGGCTTGAGCTCGGTCTCGATCGCGGCGAGCGAGAGCGAAATCTCCATTTCGTCCTCGTCGAGATCGCCGTCGCCGAGCGTCTCGCCCGCCGAGGTCTCCTCGCCTTCGGGGCACGCGGCGGCGGGCTTGAGCTCGACGGCGGCGGGAGCGGCCGACGGCATCGGCGGCGGCACCACACCGGCGATCGCTGATCCGTCGGGTCCGATCGCCGCGGCCAGCGTGGCCTTGGCGCCAGGCCCGGCATGGCTCGCCTCAAGGTCGATGATGTCGCGCAGAAGGATCCTTCCTTCATTGAGCTGGTCGCGCCAGATGATGACCGCCTGGAAGGTCAGCGGACTCTCGCACAGGCCCGCGATCATGACCTCGCGCCCGGCCTCGATGCGCTTGGCGATTGCGATCTCGCCCTCCCGCGAGAGAAGATCCACCGTGCCCATCTCGCGCAGATACATGCGCACCGGATCATCGGTCCGGTCGGCGGGCGCTTTGGCCTCGGACTTGGCCGGCAACTTCGGCTGGGTCGGGACCAGCTCGCTCTCGCTTTCGGGCTCGTCCTCCGGCTCTTCCGGCGCGCCCTCCTCCTTTGATTCGGCTTCGTCGTTCTCCACCACGTTGACGCCCATCTCGCTGAACATCGACAGCAGGTCCTCGATCTGCTCGGAATTGGCCTCGTCGGACGGCAGCACCGCGTTGATCTGCTCGTGGGTGACGTAGCCGCACTTCCCGGCAGCGCGGATCAGCTTCTTGACGGCGCCATCCGCCAGATCGAGCAACGGGCTGTCCGGCAGGGTCGCGGAACCCTCCGTGTCCGGCGGCACTTCTTCCGTTTGCGCCGTCACCTTGGTCTTGCTTGCCATATTCAGCTCAACGCGGGGATCGGAGCACAACAGAATCAAGCAACTCGGTCCACAGCATGGGCATTGTTACGTAGGCCAGGGCGCCGACCGGAACCGATATATACCAAGCCAATTCAAAGAAATATTCGAAGATCACGACGGTTGCCGTCGCGCCGATCACGCTGAGTATCCGGCCGACGGCAACCTTATGAGCGAGGAGCGAGTTCAACATGCTGGGCGCCCATTTTCACGCGCGCCGATTGCGCATGCATGAGGCGCACCCGTTATGGTGCGCGCTAAAATGGGCTCCCGCCACTCGGCAGATCGAGGGACGCTTTTAGAGGTTGCCCGTGTCAACGCGAATCCAGGGAAACGCCCAATTGGAATGCCTTTTGTCTGGTCGCCCCAAGGGTTCTTTTCATTGCCCGTGCAATCTTGGGTGCCGGGGTCTTCTGCCGCGCATGGGTCTTGAGCTCGCGAACATCCGACTTGGTCCAAGCACGACGTTTGATCTTCTTCGCCATTTCAACTTTCCTCCAATGAAGGCGCGGTTCTAGCACCTTCTGAATTCATCTGCCAAGCGATTTCAGTTCGATATTACCGCTGCATGCGTTTCTCGTTTCACTCACCGAGATTCACGAATCTTCTACAAACCTGCAAATGAAGCAAGCGATCCCGATCAAAAAGTCAACCCGCGAAGATGAAATTTATGACCCGGCTCAGCGCTGAAGGAGATCGTACCGGAAAATGCCCGCTGTCTCGATCAGACCGTGAGCTCGGTTTATCGAATACAACGGACCCAGGTCAGCTCCGTTTGATCTTGATTTTTTTCGTGAACCCGCAGCTCTTGCATGCGAGCGTCAGCTCCTCGAACTCGCCGCCGAACCAGACCGGCGTGACCCGGGCAACGACCAATTCCATTCCGCAATCAGCGCAGGTTGCCGAGCCTTCCGCTTCGGGCGGCAATTCGTCGGCGGCCACGTGCTCTTCCTCGCATGATGTCACACGCCGGAGCGACGTCTCGCCCCGCGGTCAAGCAGCGGCAGGACGCCGGCGTACGTCGTTGAAAGAGACGAGCCGTTGCTGATTCTCATCCCATAGCGCCAGCCGAACACAGCCCAGGCTCTCTCCCAAAGTAAGCCGGCCGATGCCGCCTAGGTCGGGGTGCTGGCGCAGCACCAGCGGCAGCCGGTAGTAGGGGATTCGGCTGCACAAATGATGGATGTGATGCATGCCGATGTTGGCGGTGAACCAGCGCAGGACCGCCGGCAAGTCGTAATAGGAGCTGCCGTGCAGCGCCACCTCGTGCAGGCTCCAGTCGCCGTCGTTTGTCCATCTTGTGTTCTCGAACTGGTGCTGGACATAAAACAGCCAGACCCCGATCGAGGCCGCGAGCAGCATGATCGGGAGATGCACGAGCAGGAACGGACCGACGCCCACCAGCCAAATCATGGTCGCGGCGATCACCGCGATGGCGAGGTTGGTCGCCATCGTGCTGAGCCATGGCCACCAGCCCTGACGCATGAGGCCGACCGGCAGCCGGTGCCGAACGAGGAACAGATAGGCCGGACCGAAGCCGAACATGATGAGCGGGTGACGGTAGACCCGATAGCGCAGGCGTCCCCATCGCGACCGCGCCAGGTATTCGCGCACCGTCAATGTGTCGATGTCGCCGGTTCCGCGCCGATCAAGATTGCCCGAGGTCGAATGGTGAATGGCGTGAGTGCTGCGCCAGAAGTCATAGGGTGTGAGCGTCAGCACCCCGATCACGCGCCCCACCCAGTCGTTGGCCAGGCGGTGGCGGAAGAACGCGCCGTGACCGCAGTCGTGCTGGATCATGAACAGCCGCACCAGCAGGCCCGCAGCCGGGATGGCGAGCAGCAGGCAAAGCCAGTAGCCGATGCCCAGGGTCGCCCACATCAGAATCCAGACCAGCACCAGGGGGATGGCCGTGATGGCGAGCTCGGTCGTGCTGCGTCCCAGGCTCGGAGCGCGATAGCGGGCGAGCAGCTGCGTCAAGCCGCGGGCATCCGGCGCCGCGGCGATAGGGCAATTCAGTCTGTGCATTTGACTCTCAATCCATGGGGTTCAATCGCAACAGCGAAGCGGGCCGCTCCTTGCCATCGCCGAGGGGCAGCCCGATTGGCTTTCGTATCGCACTTATTTCAAAGCCGTCAGCAGATTCGCGCAGGCCTGGGCGACACCGCGCTCGGGCGAGGTCTCGCCCGGGAAGGTCGCCCATCCGCCCTTCTCGATGTAGGAATCCTGCATCCACGAGCTGACCTTGTTCAGCTCGGCCATGTTGAGCGTGGAGTCCGCGGCCTGCCGGAACTTGTCGGCACACATGGGAGCCAGAACCGTCACGACCGCGCTGTTCGCGCTCTTCTCGGCCATTTGCTTGGCCGTGCTTTCCAGCATCCATCCACCCCAATTGAAGCCGATGATCGCAGTGGCGAGAAAGCCGGCGACCGCTCCTTGCAAGAGACGTATGAGCGACTCGCCTTGCAGGATTGAGGGCAATTCCATGGTGTTTCCTTTCGCCCGACATCGTTCGGAGCGAGGGCGGCGGAGACCCGGATGGGTTCCGGTCGATCGATTGAATTGAAGCCGTGGCCGCCTGGTGCTGCGCCACTTACCGGCACCATGCGCTCATTAATGAATGAAGTCTGTATAAAATTGATCACTGCCCGTGGCCCAGCCCTAACCCGCCTGGTAACTACAATTCAAGGCAAGGCCGGCAATTGCGGCCAGAATCCATGCGGCTTGCGCCTCGTCGGGAGCCGTTGGCCAGCGCCGCCGTCCGGGGTCAATGATAGCCGCTGTCGGCGCGCACCTTGCCGCGAAACACCCAATACGACCAACCCGTATAGAACAGGATCACCGGCAGGAGAATGAGCGTGCCGACCAGCAGAAAGGCCTGGGTGCTTTCCGAGGCCGCGGCCTCATCGAGCGTGTAATGTCCGGGCACGATCATCGGCCATAGACTGATGGCGATGCCGCAATAGGACATCACGAAGAGACCGAGCGCGCCCAGGAAGGGCGCGTGGTCGGGTCCGTTGTCGAGCGACCACCATTCGAACCAAACGAGGCCGGCGGTGATGAGCGGCACCGGGGCGAGAACCGCGATGTTCGGCCAGGAAAACCAGCGCGCCGCGATATGGGAATCGATCAGCGGCGTCCACAGGCTGACCACCGCAATGGCCAGCGCCGTGCCGATCAGTGCGCGCCGGCCGAGCGCGCGCGCCCAATCCTGCAGCGCGCCGTCGGTCTTGATCACCAGCCAACCGGCGCCGAGGAGCGCGTAGCCGCACATCAAGGCAACGCCGGTGAAGGCCGAAAAGGGCGTGAAGCAGTCGAACGAGCTGCCGACGTAGTGCCGGCCTTCGACGTGAAATCCCTGGATGAAGGCACCCAAGACCACGCCTTGCGCAAAGGCTGCAAACGCCGACCCGTAAGCGAAGCCGTGGTCCCAGAAGGTCCGGTGCTCGGCATCCCGATAGCGAAATTCGAAGGCGAGCCCGCGAAAGATCAGCGCGAGCAGCATCAGCAGGATCGGAAAGTAGACCGCCGGGATGATGATGGCGAAGGCGAGCGGAAAGGCCGCCAGCAGGCCCACGCTTCCCAGGATGAGCCAAGTCTCGTTGCCGTCCCAGATCGGCGCGATCGAATTCATCAGCACGTCGCGGGCCCGCCGATCGGGCGCAAAATTGTAGAGCATGCCGACGCCGAGATCGAAACCGTCCAGGGCGACGTAGAAAAAAACCGCCAGTGCAAGAATGACCGTCCAGACCGGGACCAGACTGAGGGTCGGCGTCATCGCGCCGCCTCCGGCGTTGCCCGCGACAGCGCCTCGATCGGCGCCATGTGTCGCCCGGCGGCGATTGGTTCCAGCTCTTCTGTCGAAACCGGGCCGCGCCAGACGATCCGCAGCATGGCAAGGAGCCCCACCGGATAGATGACCAGATACACCGCCACACACAGCAGAAGCGAAAGCAGCACATCGGAGCCCGCGAGCGATGGCGACACCGAGTCCGCGGTTCGCAGCAAGCCGTAGACCGTCCAGGGTTGTCGTCCGACTTCTGTGGTGGTCCATCCGGCGATGACGGCGATGAACCCAAGACAACTGGTGAGCTGGCACAGCCGCAGATACCAGCCTGCCCGATCGAGCCGGCCTTGCGCCATCAGCACGAGGCCGGCCGCCACCATAGTCAGCATCAGGAGCGCGATCCCGACCATGATCCGAAACGTGAAATAGACGATCAAAACCGGAGGGCGCTGATCGGCCGGGAAGTCCTTGAGGCCTTTGACCGCGCCATCCCAGGAGTGGGTGAGATAGAGGCTGCCCAACCGCGGGATCGCGATCTCGCCGCGGTTTCGTTCCGCCGTTTGGTCGGGCCAGCCGATGATGGAGGCCGGAACCCCGTTTCCGCCGTCCCACAGGCCCTCGATGGCGGCGAGCTTGGCGGGCTGGTAGGCCAGCGTATTGAGGCCGTGCAAATCTCCGATGACGACTTGCACCGGCACGAAGATCGCGAGGAACCACAGCGCGAGCCGCAGCATCAGGCGCCCGTGCTCGACCGGTCGGCGGCGCCGCAGCGTGTAGGCGCCGACCCCCAGCACCACAAAGGCCGTGGTCACATAGAAGGCGCTCACCGTATGGGCCAACCGGTACGGGAACGACGGATTGAAAACGATCTCCAGCCAATCCTGCGGGAAAAATCGACCGTCGATGATCTCGTGCCCGACAGGAGTTTGCATCCAGCTGTTGGTCGCGAGAATCCAGAACGAAGAGGACAGCGTGCCCACCGCCACCAGCACGGCGGCGACGAAATGCATGAATGGGGGCACCAGCTTGCGGCCGAATAGGAGCACCCCTAGGAACGTCGCTTCGAGGAAGAATGCGGTCAAGCCCTCGTAACCCAATAGGGGAGAGATCACATTGCCGGTGTCGTCGGCAAAGCGGCTCCAGTTGGTGCCCAACTGGAACGGCATGACGATGCCGGTCACCACCCCCATGCCGAAGGAGATCGCGAAGATCCGCAACCAGAATTGGGACAGGTCGAGAAAAATGGGACGTTTGGTCAAGGCGTAGCCGCCTTCGAGAAAGGCAATGAAGGAGGCAAGACCGATCGTGAAAGCGGGCAACAGGACGTGCCAGCCGACGACCCAGGCGAATTGAACGCGCGACAGCAGAACCGGGTCAAGAGGCAATCTTCGTCACCCCTCTGGTCGAGCTTTGGAAGCGCGGGCTTCGCCAGCGCGGTGGTCGATCACGGCGATCAACCGCCCGCCGGCGTCCCTTACTTTGCCCGCAGGAGAAAGCTAGCATGGAACTTCTGCGGCTTCATCATGGGCATCCGAGGCAAGGTATGAGCAGGCTCGCGAAAATGTCACGGTGGATGGCGGCGGTCCTGCTGGCGCTTGCCGCCCCCGTCGCGGCGTCCGCACAGGATTATCCCGCCCGTCCCATCGTGCTGGTCTCGCCGTTCCCGCCTGGCGGCAGCGTCTCGCTGGTCGCGCGCATCGTGGCCGAGAAGATGAGCGAGACGCTCGGCCAGTCGATCGTCGTGGAGAATCGCGGCGGCGCCGGCGGCACCATCGGGGCACGCTACGTGGCCAAGAGCGCGGCCGACGGCTACACGCTGCTGCTCGGCTATACCGGCACGCTGGCGATCGGGCCGAGTCTCTATGCCAATGCGGGCTTCGAGCCGCGCAAGGACTTCGCCGCCATCGGCCGCATCGGATCGGCACCCACGATGCTGGTGGTGCATCCGAGCCTTCCCGTGCACTCGGTCGCCGAGCTGATCGCCTATGCGAGGGAGCATCCGGGCGAGATCAACTACGGCTCGGCCGGCATCGGCACCGTCGGGCATCTCGCCGGAGAGCTCTTCGCCACCACGGCGGGGCTCAAGCTCACCCACGTTCCCTACAAGGGAACCGGGCCTGCCATTACCGACCTCCTGGGCGGCCACATCCCGATGATGTTCACCCCGATCCCGACCGCCCATGGCCAAGCCGAAAGCGGACTGCTGCGGGCGCTCGCGGTGACCAGCGCGCGGCGCTCGAGCCTCCTCCCCGATTTGCCCACGGTGGCCGAATCCGGCCTGCCCGGATACGAGGCGGCATTGCGCTATGGGCTGGTGGCGCCGGGGGGAACTCCGCGGGCGATCGTCGAGCGGCTGAACAAGGAGCTGCGCCTGGCGCTCGCCGCTGAGGATGTGCGCCAGCGGCTTGCCACCGATGGCACCGAAGTCTTGCCGAGCACGCCGGAAGAATATGCAGCCGACATCGACCGGGAGGAGACGAGCTGGTCGAAAGTCGTGAACGCGCTCGGCTTGAAGGGCGAGTGAGCGGGATGGCGACGAGAATCCAGGCCCCTCCCCGTTCCCTCCCCTGCAAGCGGGAGACGGCCAGGGTGGGGGTGCGGGCGATGCTGGCTGCAGCCCTCGCCTGCTGGGCCGTTGGCGCGAACGCGCAGGACTATCCGAGCCGCGCCATCACGCTGGTCGTCCCCTATGCGGCCGGCGGCGGCAACGACGTGATGGCGCGCGTGGTGGCCGAGAAGATGAGCCGGACGTTCGGCCAGCAGATCGTCGTCGAGAACCGGGCCGGCGCCGGCGGCAGCAACGCGACCCGCCAGGTGGCCAGGAGCGCGCCGGACGGCTACACGCTCGTCATCGGCGGAACCGGCACGCTCGGCGTCAATCCGACGCTCTACAACAATGTCGGCTACGACCCGCGCAAGGATTTCGCCCCGGTCGGCCTGATCGGCACCAGCGCGCTGGTCGTGCTCGTTTACCCGGGCCTGCCGGCGCGCTCCATCGGCGAACTGATCGATCTCGCCAAGCGCGAGCCGGGGAAGCTCAACTACGCATCGGCCGGCGTCGGCAGCGGCATCCATCTCGGCACCGTGCTGTTCGAGCAGATGGCCCACATCACGCTCACCCATGTCCCCTACCGCGGCAGCGCGCCCGCGCTCACCGATCTGATGGGCGGCCATGTGGCGGTCTATTTCAGCTCGCTGCCGCCTGCGATCGGGCTCGCCCGCGACGGCAAGGTCCGGGCATTGGCGGTGACCGGCGCGCAGCGTTCCGGCGTGCTCGCGGACCTGCCGACGGTCGCCGAAGCGGGGCTGCCGGGCTATGAATCGGTGCTGCGTTACGGGATCGTGGCGCCTGCCGGCACGCCGCGGCCGGTCATCGACAAGCTCAATGGGGCGCTGCGCGACGCGCTCAATGCAGCGGACACCAGGGAGCGCATGGCCGCGGACGGCACCGAGCCGCTGCCCAGCACCCCCGACGAATACGCCGCCGACATCGATCGCGAGGAGACCAAATGGTCGGCCATCGTGCGGAAGTCGGGCGCCAAGGCGGAATGAGAGGCCACCCTTTCGGCAGGTGCCAGGGTATGCGCCTCCCGAATTGTCGTGACATTGTCTGGCGAATTGTGGTACTCTATTTATATGCCTCAACGTAGCAATCGGACGGAGAAGCTTGATCTGCGGCTGACCCGGGCCGCAAAACGGACCTTGCAGGCGGCCGCAGCCGCCCAGCGCAAGTCCGTGAGTGAATTCGTTCTCGACACGGCGCTGAGCGAGGCCGAAGAGCGTTTAGCAGATCGGCGCGTCTTCATGCTCGATGCCAAGAGCTGGGATGCCTTCGTGGCCGCGCTCGACGCGCCGCCGCGCCGTCATGCGCGCCTCGAGCGGTTGTTTCGCGAGCCTTCCGTGTTCGACCCTAAAAGCGAACCGTGACGCATTGCTCCATATCGAGAAATTGCATCGCACCCACGCCGTCGAGAAATTTACCTGCGGGCAACCCGAGCTTGACCGCTTCCTCATACGTCACGCGCTGCAAGCCCAACAGGCGAACTCGTCACAGACCTATGTTGCCTTGCGCGACACTGGGGTCGTCGGCTTCCACACGATCGTCGCCGGCGAGGTTCAGCACGCGGAAGCTCCCGAGCGCGTCGTCGAGGGCATGCCCCGCCATCCCATCCCGCTGCTGGTGCTCGCGCGCCTGGCTGTCCATACCGAGGCGCAAGGCCACGGCATTGGTGCCGGGTTGCTACTCGACGCACTCGGGCGCACGCTCCAGGTCGCCGACGTGATTGGCGTGCGCGCGCTCGCCGTTCACGCCAAGGACGACCGAGCCGCGGCGTTCTACCGCCACTTTGGCTTCACACCATCTCCGAGCGATGCCCGACACCTGTTCATGATCATCAAGGACATCCGTCTTGCGGCGGGCAGATGAAATGATGGGAGCATGCCTGAGCGCCAACGCGTGATACACTGATCAAGAGGGCTGCATGAATTTCGAATTCACCGAGGAGCAGAGGCTGTTCGCGGACCAGGTGCGCCGCTTCGCGTTGGCGCAGCTCGAGCAGGATGCGCTCAAGCGCGCCCACGCGTCCGGCTTCCCGTTCGACGTGGCCAAGCTGATGAGCGCCCAGGGACTCATGGGCATCACCCTCACGCAAGCTGACGGCGGCCAGGGCGGAACGCTCATGGATGCCATCATTGCCATCGAGCAGATCGCCGCGGTGTGCCCGCGCAGCGCCGACGTCGTCCAGTTCGGCAATTTCGGCCCGATCCGCACCTTCGCGGAATATGGCACGCCCGCCCAGAAGCAACGCTGGCTGCCCGATCTCCTGGCCGGCCGCATGGTTTTGAGCCTCGCCATGACCGAGCCCGACGCCGGCTCGGCGGTGACCGACCTCGCCACCAGCGCGCGGCCGGACGGATCGGGCTACCTCGTCAACGGCACCAAGGTGTTCTCCACCTTCAGCCCGGACGCGGCGATCTTTCTCGTCTATGTGCGCTACGGGCCCGGCCTGGGCGGCATCGGCTCGCTGATCGTCGAGCGCGGCACGCCCGGATTTTCGATCGGCCAGCCGTCGAGCTTCATGAGCGGGGAAGAGTGGTGCGAGCTGCACTTCGAGAACTGCCGGGTGCCGGCCGAGAACGTCCTGCTCGGGCCGGGCGGCTTCAAGAAGCAGATGTCGAGCTTCAATGTCGAGCGCCTCGGCAACGCGGCGCGGGCGCTGGCGCTCGGGCGCTATGCCTACCATGCGGCACGCGCCTACGCGTTGACCCGCGAGCAATTCGGCCGGCCGCTGTGCGAATTCCAGGGCTTGCAATGGAAGTTCGCCGAGATGGCGATCAAGCTCGAAAGCGCGCAGCTCCTGCTCTATCGGGCGGCCGTCAATGCGGACCGTGGCCTGCCCTCGGCCTACGAGACCGCGCTCGCCAAGGCGGCCTGCAACCAGACCGGCTTCGAGGTGGCCAACGATTCCATCCAGGTCATGGGCGCGTTCGGCTACAGCCACGAGACGCTGGTCGAATATTGCATGCGGCGCACGCGCGGCTGGATGATCGCCGGCGGCTCGATCTAGATTCTGAAGAATCGCATCGCCGAGCACATCTTCGATCGCCGCTTCGATCAGCGCAAACGCCATGCTGACGCCGCCGAATGAGACCAACACGGGCGGCCTGGCGCAGGCGCTGCTGGCGCCGCGCTCGGTCGCGATCGTCGGCCAATCAAACGACGCCGGCAAGACCGCCGGCCGGCCGCTCAAATATTTGCAGCAGGCCGGCTATGCGGGACGCATCTATCCGGTGAACGGGCGGCGCGAAACGGTGCTGGGCGAGCGCGCCTGGCCCTCGCTCGCGGCGCTGCCGGAGGTGCCGGAGCACGTCTATATCGTGACCGGAACGCAAGACGCGGTCGAAGCCGTGCAGGACTGCGGCCGGCTCGGCGTGAAAATCGCGACCGTGCTCGCCGACGGCTTCACCGAGGCGGGCGAGGCGGGCGCGGCGCGCGTGGCGCAGTTGCGCGACGTCACCGCCCGCACCGGGCTGCGCATCGTCGGGCCATCGAGCCTCGGCGTGGTGAACCTGCGCGCCAAGGTGATGCTGACCGCCAACGCGGCTTTCGACGAGCACCCGCTCCCGGCCGGCCGCATCTTTGCCGCTTCCCATAGCGGCGGGATGATCGGGGCGCTGCTGTCGCGCGGCCTGGCGCGCGGCATCGGTTTTGCCGGCCTTATCTCGGTCGGCAACGAGGTCGATCTTTCGCTCGGCGAGATCTGCGCGGCAACGCTCGATGATCCGGCGATCGAGGGCTACATGCTGTTCCTCGAATCGCTGCGTCATGCCGATACGCTGCGCGCCTTCGCGCTCGCGGCCGCACGATGCAGCAAACCGATCCTGGCCTACAAACTCGGGCGTTCGTTCGAGGCGCGCGAGCTCGCGGTCTCCCACACCGGCGCGCTAGCCGGCGAGGACGATGTGGCGGCAGCGTTCCTGGCCGATTGCGGCATGGCGCGGGTCGATACCCTGGACGGCCTGATCGAGGGAATGCCGCTGCTGGCCCGCGTGCCGATGCGCGCGCGAGTGGCGGAAGGCGCGCGGCCGCCCCAGGTGGGCGTGGTCACCACCACGGCCGGCGGCGCCACCATGGTGGTCGACCCGCTGGCGGTGCGCGGGGTGCGGATCGAGCCACCCAGCGCCGCCACCTTGGCGCGGCTCGCCGCCGCCGGCATTGCGGTCAAGCCGGCGCGGCTCATTGATCTCACGCTGGCGGGAACCCGCTACGAGAGCATGAAGGCCGCCCTCGATGTCATTGTAACGGCACCGGAATTCGATCTCGTGCTGGCGGTCGTCGGCTCCTCGGCGCGGTTTCACCCCGACCTCGCCGTCAAGCCGATCATCGACTGTGCGGGCTCCGCCAAGCCGCTTGCCGCCTTCCTGGTCCCGGATGCTCCCGCCGCTCTGGCGGCACTGAGCCGGGCCGGCGTGCCGAATTTCCGCACCCCTGAGGCCTGCGCCGACGCCATCGCGGCCGCGCTGAGGCGTCGAGAGCCTCGGTTGCTCACCGCGCCGACCCGGTCTGCGGATCTCGGCGATGGGGCTAGCCCGGGCGATGGCGGCGGCTGGGGCGACGAGCTCGAAACTCACGGGCTGCTCGATCGCCTCGGGATCGCCCGTGCACCGACGATCGCGATCGACGTCAACGTGACGCGCGTCCCGGCCCTGCCCTTCCCTTATCCGGTCGCCGTCAAGTTGGCCGGGATCGCGCACAAGACCGACATCGGCGGGATCGTGCTCGGGGTCCCGGACAGCGATGCGCTGCTGGCGGCGATCCGGCAGATCCGCGCGAGCGTTGCGGAACGCCAGCCCGGCACCACCGTGGATCGGGTACTGGTGCAGCCCATGATCTCCGGCCTCGGCGAGATCCTCATCGGCTACCGGGTGGATCGCGACGTCGGGCCTCTCGTCATGGCGGCGGCCGGGGGCATCTTCACCGAAATCGATCGCGACCGCAGCCTGCGCCTGGCGCCGGTCGACCTCGCCACCGCGCACCAGATGATCTCCGAGGTGCGCGCCCTCACGCGGCTCGCCGGCTATCGCGGCCTGCCGGCGGGCGATCTCGCCGCACTGGCGCAGGCGATCGTCGCGCTGTCGCGGCTCGCCGTGATGGACGGCCCCGCCATCCTGGAGGCCGAGATCAATCCGTTGATCGTCCGGCCGGCAGGACTCGGCGTGGTCGCGGTCGACACGCTGGTGAAGCTTATGGTGTAAGCTTCAGGCATCGGCCCAAGGAGCCGCGTTGATTGGAGAATTCCATGTCGTCCGCCGAAGCCCTGCACGCGGTTGATCCAGGCGGCGGCGCAACCGGCGCGCTGGTCGGCTTCGTGAGCGGGCTGCGCTTTGGCGAGCTCAGCCAGGAGGTCCGTCATTACGCCAAGCGCCATCTCATGGACACCGTCGGGGTGATGATCGCGGGCGCCGGCGGCGACGTGGCCACCCGCGCCGAGGCGATGCTGGCGTCGGTACGGCCGGCCGGCAGCGTGGCGGTGCCGGGGCGCGCGCGGCGTGCCGATCTCCTGGACGCCGCCTTCCTGGGCGGCACCGCGGCCCATGGCATCGAGCTCGACGACGGCTACCGGCAGGGCTCGGTGCATCCGGGTTGCACCGTGGTGCCGGCATTGCTCGCCCTCGCCCAAGGTCGCAAAAGTGGCCGGAAGACGTCCGGCAGGGCATTCATCGAGGCGCTGGCGGCGGGCTACGAGACCGTGACCGCCATCGGCCGTGCCTGCCATCCCGACCTGCGCCAGCGCGGCTTCCATCCGACCGGGGCGGTGGCGGTGCTGGGAGCCGCCATGGCGGCCGGCAAGCTGCGCGGCCTTTCCGCCCCGCGGCTGGCCAACGCGCTGGGGCTCGCGGCGAGCAGCGGTGCCGGACTGTTTGCCTTCGTCAATGGCGGCGCCGATATCAAGCGGCTGCACGCCGGCCACGCCGCCCGCGAGGGGCTGCAAGCGGCGCTGCTGGCAGGACAAGGCATCGAAGGGCCGCCCAATGTGCTTGAGGCGCGCGACGGCTTCATGCAGGCCTTTGCGTTCGGCCGTGCCGGCCGGGCGCGCGGCATCGAGCTGCCGCCTTCGGTGCCGTTCGGCATCATCGATTGCTACATCAAGCCCTATCCGTGCTGCCGCCATATCCAGCCGGCCGTGGAGGCGATGATCGGCCTGCTCACGGACGAGAACATCGCGACCGAAGAGATCATCCGCGTCGACACCGAGACCTACCGCATCGCCGCCGAGCATGCCGAAACCGGCTGGGATGATTTTGCCAGCGCCCAACTCAGCTTCCCTTACCTGATGGCACTGGCGCTCAAGTTCCGCGCGATCAAGCTGGAACATTTTGGCGAGCAGCACCGTCGCGACCGGTTGCTCGCCGCGCTTGCCGCCAAAGTCCATGTCACGGCGCCGCCCGCGATCGACCGGCTCTATCCGCAATTGCGTCCGGCCCGGGTAACGCTCACCACGGCGCACGGCACCTTCACGCGCCAGGCCGACGAGGCGCTCGGCTCACGGCTGGTGCCGCTCGACGATCAGGGCCTGCAAGCCAAGTTCCACGCTCTCGTCGCGCCCGCTCTCGGCGCCGCCGGCACCGCCGAGCTGGCGCGCGGATTGTGGGCGATCGAAGAGACCGACGACGTTGGACTGCTGGTCGAGACCATGGCGCAGCCCTCGCTCTAACTTCGGCCAGCCAAAAATAACGAGACAGCGTTTGTCGCCCTTCCCGGACTTGATCCGGGGAAGCGCTTGCGTCCGCGGCAGTGCTTCAAGTCAATCCGCCGTCACGCCGCTTGCCTTGATCGGGCCGGCCCATTTCACGATCTCGCTCTCGACCAGCTTGCCGAGATATTCGCTCGAGCGCTGGTCGGGCGCGGCAAGCTCAGCGCCGATCTGCTTCAAGCGCTCCTGCAAGGACGGCGTGTCCAGGGTGGCGATGACGGCGGCGTTGAGCTTTTGGACGATCTCCGCGGGCGTGCCCTTGGGCAGGAAAATGCCGTACCAGAGGACGGCATCGAACCCAGCTAAACCCTGCTCGTCGGCGGTCGGCAAAGCCGGCATGAGTGCGGTGCGGTGTCGCCCGAGGGCCGCGATCGCCTTCACCTGATGGTCCTCGATCTGCCCGAGCGCAGGGGCCAGGTTGGCGCACTGATAGTCGATGCGGCCGGCGATCAAATCCTGCATGGCGGGCGCGCTGCCGCGATACGGAACATGGGTGACGGTGAGTCCATTGGCGGAATTGAACAGCACGCAGGAGAGCTGGACCGCGGAGCCAGCCCCGGCCGAGCCGTATTTCATACCGGCCTGGTTCGCCTTCGCGTAAGCGATGAATTGCTGCAGACTGTCGGCAGGCAAGTCCTTGCGCGTCATGAGCGCGATCGGCTGCTCGCCGATCAGCGCGACCGGCGCGAAATCGGTCGCCGCGTTGTAGAGCGGGTTCTTGTAGAGGGATTGATTCTGCGCGTGGGTGCCGTTGGTGCCGAGCACGAATTGATAGCCGTCGGGCGCGGCCTTCACGATCCGGTAGGAGCCCGTCATGCCGCCGGCGCCGCCGACATTCTCGACGATCACCTGTTGCCCCAGGATTTCGGACAGCCGCGCCGCCAGAATCCGCCCCATAGTGTCGGCCCCGCCGCCGGCCGCGAACGGAACCACCATGGTCATCGGCCGGCTCGGCCAGCCCTGCGCCGAAGCGGGGTCGGAAGCGGCGAGCAGACCGAGTGCAGATGCAGCGAAAATGGCGATGCAGGTACGGCTGTCGATCATGTCCGGCTCCCGGTGTGAACGGCACATGGTCGTGGCATCCCGCAAGGATAGGCCGTTTCGGCTTTCGTCCCTACTCAAAACTCGCGCGGCAAATGGCCGTCACGCTATGGCAGCGGGGGCGCCGAAGGGCTAGCCTTGGCGTCGCAGCACAACAGCGGAGACGCCCGATGGACACCCTGAGTATGTCTCGGCGCGAGGCCATCCGACTTTCCACCACCGCTCTTGCGGGATTGTCGCTGGGAGCCGCGAAGCCGACGTCGGCGGCGGCCCAAGCCGCGCAGCCGCAATCCGAGGGTCTGGTCGACACGAAATTGCGGGGCGCGGCTCAACTGGCGCTCATGCCCGACGGCTCGGCGGTCGAATACGCGCCCCAGGAGGCGGGAACCATTACGGGCGTGCTGTGGCGCACGAAAAACCAGACGCCCGACATCGAGTTCGATTACCGCAAAATGAAGATCAAGCTCGACGCGCGCGGCACAGCCAGGCTCTCCGGCACGCTGACTTTCGCGGATCTCGAGAAGCTGCCGCGGCATTCTTACGTGACGCTGCTGCAGTGCGGCGCGCCGACGCCCCATGGCATCGTGAAGTGGACAGGGGTTCGCTTCTCCGATTTCGCCCAGGCAATGGGCGTGCAGAGCTTCGCCTATTACGGCCGGCTGGTGGGCTCGGACGCCTACTTCATCGACGAGGACATGAAGACGCTCATGCACCCGCAGGTCATCCTCGCGTGGCTGCTCAACGATGAACCCATCCCGCCGCAACACGGCGCCCCGCTTCGCCTGATCGTTCCGTTCCGTTACGGCGCGCGCAGCCTGAAGGCGATCACGGAAATCTCGTTCACCGCGACGTCATTCGCCCCGCCCAAGCCATGGCCGGCTTAGTACGTCACGGCTGATATCTGTCGCCGAAAGCCGGCTGGCTTTGGCCCAGACCGGGAAGCTCCCAGACACCGGAACCACCGGGATTCTTGTCGGCGCCGATGTCGGCGTCGATCAGGAACGGCCGGTTGGCGTTGACCGCGGCCTTGATGGCGTCTCCCAGATCAGCCGCCCGGTCGACCCGCACGCCTTCGACGCCAGCCGAGCGCGCCATGGCGGCAAAATCGGGATTGTAGCGCGCGCCGGTCCTGGGATCGTGGAAATCGGTCGCCAGCTCGCGCCCGCCCAGATAGCCGCGTTGCAGGCCGCGGATCGAGGCATAGGCGTAATTGTTCCAGATCACCCACACCGCCGGCAGGTCGTACTCGACCGCCGTCGCCAGCACGCTGGCGTGCATCATGAACGCACCATCGCCGCACACCGAGACGCAGGGCCGATCGGGCGCCGCGACCTTGGCGCCGAGCACGCCGGCGACCCCGAACCCCATCGGCCCGAAACCCATGGAGCCGATGAGCGAGTCGGGACGCGTCGGCTTGCAGAATTCGATGAGCCAATTGTGGTGCACCCCGATATCGCTGACCACGATCGCATCCTTGGGCAGCACCTGATCGATGACGGCCGCGGCGCGTTGCGGATGGATCGGGCTGCTGTCGTCGGAGAAGCCGGGCGCGATAAAGGCGTTCCATTGCGCCCGGTAGGTGTCGATCTCCGCGAGCCATTTCTTGTTGGCCTGCGCCACCGTATCGAGGTTGCGGCGCGTCTCCAGCTCGGCCAGCACCTGGCGCAGAAACGTGCGCACGTCCGCCATCAGGCCGAGCGCCACCGGATAATTGCGGCCGATCTCCTCCGGATCGATGTCGACGTGGATCAGCTTGGTGGGCGGGATGGTGAAGGAGTAGCCGGGCAGCCAGGAGCTCGAGGTGCGATCGTCGAACCGCACGCCCAGGGCCAGCAGCACATCGGCCTGCCGGGTCGCATGGTTGGCCTGATAGGGGCCATTGCGGGCGACCAGACCCAGGGCCAGCGGATGCTCGCTGCTCACCGCCCCGAGCCCGCTCGAGGAGGACGCGATCGGAATCTGCAGGCGCTCCGCGACCGCCAGCAGATCGGCGCCGGCGCGGCCGTAACGCATCCCCTGCCCCACCAGGATCACCGGCCGGCGCGCCGACAGCAGCATGTCCACGGCCTTGCGCACGCCGTCAGGATCGGCCCCGCAGCGGCAGGAGATGTTGGCGTTCCAGTCCTCCGGCCGCGGCGTTTCCTCGGCGGCAGCTTCCAGAAAGACATCGAACGGCACGTCAAGCACGACCGGCCCCGGCCGTCCGGTGGTCATTGTCTTCCAGGCTTGCCGGATGGCAAGCGGCACCATCTCGCCACGGGTCGGCTGAAACACGCGCTTGCAATAGGCCCGGACGGTCGAGGGAAAATCGGCCTGATAGTGCCGGTAGAGCTCCTGGAAGGCGCCGCGATTGAACTGGCTGGTCGGCACATTGCCGGTCACGGCCAGAAACGGCACTGAATCCAAAAAGGCGTTGCCGAGCGCGATGGGCAGATTGGCCGAGCCGGGACCACAGGACGTGAAGGTCGCGGTCGGCCGGCCGGACACGCGGTAATACACATCGGCCATGAAGCCGGCCACCGTCTCGTGGTGCACCGACAATGTCTTGATGTCGTGGGATCGCTCATAGAGCGCATCGATGAATTGAATATTGCCGTGGCCACACAGGCCGAAGACCTGCGGCACCTTCTCGCGAACGAGATAGTCGACGATGACCTGAGCCCCGTTGAGCATGTTCTTCATTTGCACCAGCGCCCTTTCGTGGCAGTTCGCATGGGTATCACATGGCCGCACTTGCCCCGGCCATGAGCCGGGACCATTCCAAACGCCGGAGTCCGGAACGGTCCCGGCTCAAGGCCGGGACGAGTACCGCGTTCACGCGGGCAGTTGGGCCGCATGCATGCCGGCGAGGCGGCCGAAGGTAGCGGCCCGGCAGATACCGTGCTGGCCGAACCCGCCGGCTGAATCGCCGCAGGCATAGAGGCCGGGGATGACCTCGCCGTGCAGGTCGATCACCTGGCCGATAGTGTTGATGCGGATGCCGGTATAGGAATCGTGCAGCGCGGGCGTATGCCAAGCCGCGTAGAACGGCGGCGTGGCGATCTTGTGCATGGGCCTCGGCTTCTTGAAATCGGCATCGACGCCCGTATCGACGAAGGAATTGTATTTTTCCACCGTCTGGCGCAGCGTCGCGGGCGGCATCGGCCGCCACTGGTATTCGTTGACAATCCGGGCAGCCAGTTCCTCGAGCGTATCGGCGCTGAAGAAATAGCCGTAAGGATCCACGTAGGGCGGCTTGACCTGCCACTTCTCGCGCGCCACCGCGTCGGCATCGAAGATGGCCCAGATCGGTCCGCCGCCGTTGAGCTTCCCGGGATCGCCGGTCCAGGCCAGCGCCGCCGCGAAATATTCGTAGTCCTGGTTGCGCGTGATCTCGCTGTAGAAGCGCAGCCCGTTCTCCTTCACCAGGATCACGTTCTGATAGTCCTTGACGGTGAGCCCGACGGCGCCGGCGCGAAAGAAATGCGGGGCGGTCGGATAAATCTGCGTGGCGGAGCCGTTGGACTTCTTGCCCATGCGGCCCTTGCTGATCAGGTTGTCGTCCTGCGTGGTCTGGCAGGCGGTCGCCCCCAATGCCGCCCCGATCTCCATGGCAGCGATCTCGCCGTCGGCGGTGCGCTGCGTCCATTCGCTGTTTTCCGCCTGATATTCCGCGGTCAGCCGCACGTCGAACATGGTGCGAAAGACCGGATTGCCGGCGCTGCCGCCGGTGGCCACGATGATACCCTTGCGGGCGCGGATATTCACGGTGCGGAATTTCGGCTGGTACCAGTTATCAACCTCCATGGCGGTGATGCCGATAACCCGGCCCGCCAAGGGGCCCTCGCGATGAATTTTCGTCATCTGGTGCTGCAGCAGGATCTCGACGCCCATCTGCCGGGCGGTCTTGGCCAGCGGCCGCACGAATCCCGAACCGCGCGCCGGATTGGTGACCTCGTCGGGCCAGGGCACGACATTTAGCCGCGTGCGCGAGCGGTCGAGACGATCCGGAGCGGGCCGGTAGGAGTCCCATTTGATCCCATGCTTTTCCAGCCAGTCGAACAGCTCGAGATTGTTGTCCGCATAGGTGCGCACAAGCTCCCGGTCGCTGAACCGGCCCATCGGCTTCTCGGGGCGCGACCAATCCGCGAACACCTGATCGGGCGAATCCTGCGCCCCGATCGCCTTCTGCATCCGGTTGCCGCCGCCGATATAGAGGCCGCCGAAGCTCATCATGGCGCGCCCGCCGATGTCGAAATTCTTCTCGACGATCAGCACCGAGGCACCCTTCTCGCGCGCCGCGATGGCCGAGGTCAGCCCGCCGGCGCCGGCCCCGATGACCACGACATCCACCTCATGGTCCCAGGATAGCCCGTCTGCCGCTTGCGCGGATTGCGCCGGCAGCGCAGTCGTGGCGACCGCACCGGCCGCCGCGCTCGAGGCGAGAAAGCTGCGCCGATCGATCGCCGCGTTGGAGCGAGCTTCGGGGTCTTTGTCAGGCCTGGTTTCCTTGGGTGATTTCGCCAATCGTGCCTCCCGCCCTATCCGTCTCCTGCCCTTGATCGACCTCCGTATTGCTTGCGGAAGCTTCAATCTTTGCTGCAGGTTACGGGCGCGACCCCGCAGGGTCAATGCAGGGCGGCGGATGCGGATGGCGACCCTTGTCATTCGGCGGCGGCGAGCTGCTCGATATTGCAAAGTGCGCCGAAGCGCCGCTCGCGACGATGGAATTCCGCCATCGCGGCGCGCAGATCGTCGGCGCCGAAATCGGGCCACAGGGTATCGACGAAGCAGAGCTCGGCGTAGGCGGATTCCCACAGCAGGAAGTCCGACAGTCTTTTCTCGCCGCCCGAGCGGATGAGGAGATCGACATCGGGACTGGTCCGGCCGGCCGGCGCGGCGAGCAGCCGGCCGAAGGCCGCGCGCGAGGGCGCCTGCGCGGCGAGCCAGCGCGCCGCCGCAGCCGCGATGGCGTCACGCGAGGAGTAGTCGATGGCGATGTGCAGATCGAGGCGTTTCCCGCAAGCGGAGGCCTGCTCGACCTGCGCGATCTCCTCGCTCAAGCCCGCCGGCAACCGGTCGCGCCGGCCGATGACCGAAAGGCGCACGCCGTTCTCGACCAGCTCGCGCAGATCGGCCCGCAGATAGTGTCGCAGGAGGCCCATCAGGGCTCTCACTTCCGGGGCGGGGCGCCGCCAGTTGTCGGACGAGAAGGCAAACAGGGTCAGGGCCGCGATGCCGAGGCCGGGGGCGGCTTCCACCACCGCCCGGACTGCCTTGACGCCGGCGCGATGTCCGGCGGAGCGCGGCAGCCCCCGCTGCGTCGCCCAGCGCCCGTTGCCATCCATGATGATGGCCACGTGCCAGCCATCTTGCCGTTCCACAGTACTTTGCATCGTAAAGCCCCCGCGCAAAAAGAGATCAGGCGAGCTTCAGGCGCCGCGAGCCCAAAGCGGTCGAGCCGCCCGCCGGACCCGGCTTGGCCGCGCTCGCCTTGGCGGCGCTGGCCGCATCCTGCACCACCTGTTCCAGCACCTTCAGATAATCGAGATAGCGCCGGCGGCCTTGCGCCGTGATACGGCAGATGGTTTGCGGCCGGTTGTGGTCGTAGCCCTTCTCGATCTCGATCAGACGAGCCTCGTCGAGCACCTGCAGGTGGCGGCTGAGATTGCCGTCGGTGAGACCGCACATCTGCTTCAAGTCGCCGAAGACCAGTCCCTTCGGATGCGCCACGAGCGAGGTGAGCACGCTCAAGCGCGCCTTCTCGTGGATTACGCGGTCGAGCCCATCATAGGCGAAGCGCCCGGCCGGCTCGCCCCTGCCATCAGTATCCTTAAGATTCGACATCACTCTCTCCCACGCTCCAATACAGAACTGCAGCGATGAACAGCTGCCCGATGCCATAGGGCACCGCCATCGCCCACGGCGAATAGGCGTGCGCGCCGTTCGCGAAAGCCAGGCTGGCAAGCCCGGTGGCGAGATACCAGACCCCGGCGGCGAACATCGGGCGCGGCAGCGAGCGGCAGGACGCGAAGATGCCGAGGCTGAACACGATCTGCCACAGGCCCGGCAGCATCCACAGGCTTTGCGGCGCGAAGCGAAAGAGCACGAAGGTGAGCAGCGCGCCGGCGACGCCGGCCGGGATGAATTGCTCGGTCGCCGCATGAATCATCGCGTCGGCAAGGCCCGAATGAATCCGCCGCGAGCGCGCCACCATCTCGATGCCGATGAGAAGGATCGAGATGGCGGCGGTCGCAACCCAGATGACGACGTAGTCGAGAAGATCGCCCGCCGGATCCGGCAACCAGAGCGCCTGAATTCCGGCCGCCGCCACCGCCACGAAGCCGGTCGCGGCGACAGTCATGGGTCCGTAGCCGCGAAACTCAGTGCCGCGCGCCAGCTGGCTGCGGATTGCCGTGATGTCGGCCAACGCCCGGTCGAGCTCTTCCATGCCCACCTGCCCCGCTTACTTTGCGGTACAAAGTATACGCATGGGGCCGATCGAGTCAAGGATTCGCGCCCCAACGCGGATCTGCCGTCCGCGAGGGCGACGCCGCCTCGCGTTCGCGATCAAGACTTGGCCTGGGAACCACCGGGATGCGGGGCCGCTGCAGCTCCAGATGGTCTCCGCGACGTCGACGGCGCCGGGCCAGCGCTCTCGCCGGCGTTCAGGCTCGACAGAATTTGCCCCACGATTTCGCTCGGTCGCGGCTCGACCGAGATGACGATCGGATTCTCGTCGGGCCCCGGCTCCTCGAGCGCGGCAAACTGGCTGTGCAGGAGGCTAGGCGGCATGAAATGCTCATGTCGCGTGGCGATGCGCCGCGCAATGAGGGCTTCGCTGCCCTTGAGGTAGACCAGGCGGACCGCCGCGCGATCGCCGATCAGGACATCGCGGTATCGGCGCTTGAGCGCCGAGCACGCCAGAACGCCATGTCCGCCGGCAGCCTGCGTCGCATCGATCCAGGCTCTGATCGAACGCAGCCAAGGGTCCCGATCGTCATCGGTCAGCGGAATGCCTCTGTGCATCTTGTCGACATTGGCGGGGGGATGGAACCAATCGCCGTCCTCGAATTCCCACCGCAGGCGTCCGGCGAGAAGGCTTCCGATGGTCGACTTTCCGCTGCCGGACACTCCCATGACGATCACCACGGAGGGCAGCGGCCGGATCCCCTGGCCCGGCAGCGACGCGGATGCCTCAGACATCATTTGCCTCCTCGTTGCGGCAAGCCGAGATCCCCGGTTCGTCGTTGTTCATTACGGCTCACTCTTCCTCGCTATTCCCCTTCGGCCGCGGTGCGGTCGGTAAACCAGTGCAGGCGGCCCACGGGTCGAATCCGCGCCGCGGGTAGCCTGCGATCGCCCGATCGGGCACCTGCGAGCGCTTCCCGCTTGCCGGCTCCCGCGGCCAGGAAGGCGGCGTGGCGGCTGCTGTCGAGCACCGGATAGGTCAAGGTGATGCGTGCCTCGGATTTGGCGCCGATGACCGCAACGGCCCAACGGTCTTCCTCGTCCAGCGCGGGATGACCGGGGAACAACGAAGCCGTGTGACCGTCCTCGCCGATTCCCAACAGCGCCACGTCGAAGAGCGGCCGCGCCGGATCGATCGTGTCGGCTCCGTAAAAATCCTTCAATGTTCGTTCGTAAGCAACGGCGGCTTGCTCGGGTGACAGGCCCGCGGTCGGGATCGCATGGATGTTGCCGTCGGGAACCGCAGCCCGCGCGAGCAGGGCATCGAAGACCATGCGATAGTTGCTGTCGGGGTGGTCATGCGGCACGAACCGTTCGTCGCCCCAGAACCAGTGCACCCGATGCCAGGGAAAGCGCGATGCAATCGCCGGTCCGGCAAGGAGCTCATACAAGCGCTTGGGAGTCGATCCACCCGAACAGCAGATTGCGAAACGGCGATCGCTTGCCAGCGCCAGCCCGCAGAGCCATCCGGCCGCATGGCGCGCCAGCGCCTCGGCGTCCTCGAAAACACGAACCTCAGCCGACGCGGTTTTCGTCATTGCGCAGCCTCCTTATTCCGCAGGGGGGCAATGCTGATCCATGTCATCGCGTTTCCGGCGGAACCGAGTGCGGGCGATGCAAGATGAACCCTTCCATCGCCTTGGCGAAACCCTCGTCTCTATAGGAATCCGTCACCAAATCGGCCTGGGCCTGCACCTGCGGGCTGGCGTTGCCCATCGCGATGCTGAGGCCGCTCTTGCGAAACATCAATACGTCGTTCGGCATGTCGCCGATGGTCGCGATCTCCGCGCAGGGGACCGACAGGAGCTTGGAGAGCATCGTGACCACGGCGCCTTTGTTGGCCTCCGGGTGGGTGACATCGAGATAGTAAGGCTGCGAGCGGGCCGCCGAGGCGGCTGCGCCGAGCGCGGCTTGCGTTTCCTTCTCGCAGCGCGCCACCAAATCGCGGTCATCGCTCACACCGACGATCTTGACCACATTTGCAAGCACCGCCGTGAAATCCGCAACGACGGTGGGCGCGAACCTGACGGTCGATTGCTCGCGGGCGACATGGGGCGCCTGCAGGTCGCGAACCAGCCAATCCTGGCCGCTATAGATCCAAACATCCATGCCGCTGCGACTGATGATCTCGACAGCGCGCCTCGCCACTTCGGCAGGGAGTACACGCTCTTCTATGATGGTCATGTCGGGCTTGACGAAGACCCCGCCGTTGAAGGCCGCGACCGGCGTCCGCAGCCGCAACGGACCGATCAACATCGTCATGCCGCGCGGCGGCCGGCCGCTCGTGATCGCAAACGCGATGCCGGCGGCATCCAGCGCCTTCACGGCTGCGCCGGCGCGCGGGGTCAGCACCTTGTCCTCAGTGACGAGGGTGCCGTCCACATCGGCGAGGACCAGCGAAATTTTCGATGCGCTATGGACTGGGTCCATTATGGGAGATCCCGTATCCTGAGGCTGGCAGCAGGTCTCGACGCCGGGGCGTTCAAACCATGACCGCCCAGCACGTAGCGCTCGATGGCTTTGGCGAAGCCGTCCTGATTGTTGGGGTCGGTCACCAAGTCGGCCGCGCGCTGCACCTGCCGGCCGGCATTGCCCATGGCGATGCTCAGGCCGCTGCGCTCGAACATCGCAATGTCGTTGCCGCCATCGCCGATGACGGCGATCTGCGTCTGCGGGATGCCCAGCAGCTGCGCGAGCTCCGACAGGGCGACCCCTTTGTTGGCAAGCGGATGGGTAAAGTCGAGGTAGTAGGGTTGCGACCGCGCGACCGTCGCCTGCTGCGCGAACGCGGGGCGGCCCTGCTGCTCCAGCCTGGCCAGAAGATCGAAATCCTCGCTGACCGCGACAATCTTGGCGGCGGCGTCGAGTGCGTGGGCAAAATCCTCGACGATGATCGGCGGGTACCCGATCGTGAGTTGCTCGAGCCCGACATAGGGGCCTGCCGGATCGCGCAACAACCAATCCTGCCCGCGGAATATCCAAGCCTGCGCGCCCTGCGCCTCGATCATCTCGACCGCCTGCCGCGCGACCACGGCGGACAGGAGATGCTGCGAAATGATGGAGAGGTCGGGTGTCGTCAGCATGCCGCCATTAAAGCCGGCGACCGGGTTGGTGATCTCCAGCCGATCGATCAGCATGCCCAGCCCGCGCGGTGGCCGGCTGCTGATGATCGTAAAGGCGATGCCCTCGGCGCGCAGGCTTGCGACCGCGGCCCGGGTTCGCTCCGTCAAGGTCTTGTCGCCGGTCACCAAAGTTCCGTCGACATCCGAGACGACGGCGGAGATCATCGTCGACCGCGGCCGGGGCGCCTGACTCATGGCGATTTTCCCCCGTCGCAGTCATCGAGCGGCCGCCAATGCCGCCCATCGCGCGCCAGCAGCGCGTCGGCTTCCTGCGGGCCGCTGCTCCCGGCCGGATAAATCGGCAGCTCCGCTGCACGCTCGCTTGCCCAGGCGTCCAGCACGGGCTGCACGATCCGCCAGCCAGCCTCGATGTCGTCGGCGCGCGCGAACAGGGTCGCATCGCCGTTCATGCAATCATAGATCAGCGTCTCATAGCCTGTGCTGGGCGCGGCGTTGAAATAATCCTGGTAGTCGAACTTCATCTCGACCCCGCCCACATGCATATCCGGTCCCGGGACCTTGGCGCCAAACCGCAGCGTCACGCCTTCTTCCGGCTGGATATGCAGAACCAGGTCATTTTGGGTGAGCCGTTCGACCGGCGTGTCGCGAAACAGGGCAAACGGCGCCTGCTTGAACCGGATGACGATTTCGCTGCGACGGTTGGCAAGCGCCTTGCCGGTGCGCAAGTAGACCGGCACGCCCGCCCAACGCCAATTGTCCATCATCAGCTTCAGTGCAACATAGGTTTCGGTAGTCGATTCCGGCGCGACGTTCGGGGCGCGCCGATAGGGAACAATCTTCCTGCCGTTGATGGTGCCGCCGCCGTACTGGCCGCGCACGACGTTTTGCCGCGCATCCTCCGGGCTCAGCTGATGAATGGCGTCCAGCACCTTGACCTTTTCGGAGCGCACTGCGTCAGCGGCAAAGCAGATCGGCGGCTCCATGGCGACAAGCGTGAGCAGCTGGAACAAGTGATTGGGCACCATGTCGCGCAGCGCCCCCGTCTCCTCGTAGAACTTGCCGCGGCGATCGACATCGACCGTTTCGGCCACGGTGATTTGCACGTGATCGATATGATTTCGATTCCAAAGCGGCTCAAAAATGCCGTTGCTGAACCGGAACACCAGGATGTTCTGAACGGTCTCCTTTCCGAGATAATGGTCGATCCGATAGATCTGGTTTTCATTCAGCACGGCCAGAATCTTGCGGTTGAGCTCCCGGGCCGAGCGCAGATCGGTGCCGAACGGCTTCTCGATGATGACGCGCCGCCACTGCCCTTCCGCTTCGCGGGTGAGGCCAGCCTCGCCAAGCCGCCGGACGATCGTGGCAAACACCTGCGGCGGGGTCGCGAGATAGAAAAGGCAGTTGCCCCTGGTGTGATACATCTGGTCGGTCTTCGCCAAATGCTCCGCCAGCCGCTTATAGGCGGCCGGATCATCGAACTCGCCCTGCACGTAGGACATGCGTTCGGCGAGCCAGCTGCAATCGCTGTCCACAATCTTGCCGGCGGCGAACTCACGCAGGCTGCGACCGAGATCGCGGCGGAAGGTCTGGTCGTCCTGGTTGCCGCGGGCGATGCCGATGACGGCGAACTCTTCCGGCAATAATCGCTCACGGCGAAGGTTGTAGAGGGCGGGAACAAGCAGCCGCCTGGTGAGGTCGCCGGCAGCCCCGAAAATGACGATGGCGCAAGGACCTGCGGGTGTTGCCGACGGCTTCATCTCAGCCCGCGGCCTGGGGGTCGGCTGCCGAATTGCCGCTCTGCCCGGGAGGCTCATCCGAGCGCCTGCCGGACGGCTTCCGCAAGGGTCGTCAAGCCAGCCGCAACATGCGTGCCGAGATGAACGCGCAACGCCCGCCGCCCGCGCTCCGCCAGCACCTCGAAGTCGCCGCGCGCCTGCGCCGCCTTGACGATGCCGAAGGTGTATTTCTGCCCGGGAACCTGCAGGTCGTTGGCGTCGTCGCAGGTGATCTGCAGGAACACGCCGGTGTTGGGACCGCCCTTGTAGGCCTGTCCGGTCGAATGCAGAAAGCGCGGTCCAAAGCCCAGGCAGGTGGCAACCCGTTTCCGATCACGGATCATGAGCCGGATGTCCTGCAACGCGTCATGATGGCGCTTGTTGCGTTCGATATAGGCCAGCAGCGCGCAATAATCTCCGGCCCGGAGCCGCTGCAAGTGCACTTGGAGATATTCCGCCAGCGAGCCGGCGCGGCCGAAAGCATCGCGGTTCCTCTCGTCGGCGAAAAGCGCAATGCCGTCCTGCACGAAGAACGGCGTCTCCGGCGGCAACTCACCGCTCTTTTCGTAGGCGGTCGTGAGCTCGCGCGTCTTCAGCTTGCTCGCCTCGACGTCGGGCTGGTCGAACGGATTGATGCGCAAGATGGCGCCCGCAACCGCCGTGGCAATTTCCCAACGGAAGAATTCCTGTCCGATGTGGTAGCGGTCGGTGACGGCGATGCGCACGACCGGATGGTTCGCCTGTTCCAAGGCGGCGACGGCTTGATCCTGCTTCGGGTCCGGGTCCGGCGTCAGCCGCAGATAGGCGAACAAGCGGTCTTGACCATAGGTGTCCGGATTTCCCAGCGGCTCGGCATCGACGGGAATGAGGCCCCTGCCCTGCTTGCCGGTCGATTCCGCCAGGAGCTGCTCGAGCCACGCCCCAAAATCCGCAATCGCGGGCGAGGCCACGATGGTCACTTTGTCGCGGCCTGATTTCCCCAACACACCCAGGACGGTCCCGAGCACGACCCCCGGATTGTCGGCGGGAGGTACATCGGCGCCGCAGGAATACACCATCGTCTGGGCGGCGGCGGTGAGCCTGCCGACATCGAGCCCCATCGCGGCGGCCGGAACCATGCCGAAATCCGACAGCACCGAATAGCGCCCCCCGATGCTCGGCATGCCGAAGGCGACGTGCCGAAACCGATCGCGCTCCGCGATCGTCTGCAGCTTTGATCCCGGATCTGTGATGGCGATGAAACGCGATCCGGCCCGGTCGGCGCCGACCGCCGCTTTCGCCTGCTCGAAAAAGTACTGTTTCAGGATGTTGGGCTCGAGCGTGCTGCCGGATTTGCTCGACACGATGAACAGCGTTCGTGCGGGATCGCACTTGCTTTCGATAGTCCGTATCTGCGCCGGATCGGTCGAGTCGAGGACCAGAAGCTCAGCACCACCGGGTTGCGGTCCAAAGGTTTGGGCCAGCACCTCCGGCCCAAGGCTTGATCCGCCCATGCCGAGAAGAAGGACATGGGAGAAGTCCTGGCGCCGGATGTCCGCAGCCAGGCTCGCCAGCGATTCGATCCGGTTGCGCTCATCTTCGACGATGCCGAGCCAGCCAAGCCATTTTGCTTCGTCGGCGCCGCTCCACAGCGACGCGTCGCCCGCCCACAGCCGCCGCACGTTGCCGTCATGCCGCCACGATTCGAGCGATGCCGCGACCGCCTGCTCGAGCTCGGGCGCGAGGCCGACGCTTTGGCTGTCGAGCTTCTCGGCCAGGATGGCGGCGCGCCTGCCGGCGACCGCGCCGAGCAGCTTGTCGAATGCGTCCGCGAAGAGCTGCACGCCCTCCTCGACCAGCTTTGCCGTCACTGCGTCGATCGAGATGCCGGCGTGATCCAGGACCGCCATCACCTGCTCGGCCTGCGCGATGTTCTCCTCGAGGCTCGCCCGGGGTTTGCCATGATCCCGGAACGCGTCCATGGTCGCGGGCGGCATGGTATTGACGGTCTCGGGAGCGATCAGCTCTTCCACGTAAAGGACATCGCTGTAACGCTTGTTCTTCGTCCCGGTGCTCGCCCACAGGAGCCGCTGGACCCGTGCGCCCTTGGCGCGCAGCTTCTCCCAGCGCGCGCCGGCGAACAGGCGCTCGTAGCGCTGATAGGCGAGCTTGGCATTGGCGATGGCGACCTTGCCCTGAATGGCGGCCAGCGCCTCGCGCTGGTTGGCCGCATCGCCCCCGCGAAGACGCTCGTCGATCAGCTTGTCGACCGCGACATCGATGCGGCTTACGAAGAAGCTGGCGACGCTCGCCACGCTTCCACGATCGCCGCCTTGCGCGACAAGTTGCTCGAGGCCGGCGAGATAGGCCTCGACCACCTGCTCATAGACCTGCTGCGAGAACAACAAGGTTATGTTGATGTTGATGCCTTCGCTGATGAGCTGGCGGATCGCCGGCAGTCCCGCTCGGGTCGCCGGGACTTTGATCATGACGTTGTCGCGAGCGACTGACCGCCGCAAGCGGCGCGCTTCGGCGACCGTCGCCTCGGTGCTCATCGCCAGGTAAGGCGAAACTTCGAGGCTGACATACCCGTCCGCCCCCTTGGTCGCCTCGAAGACCGGACGCAGCACATCGGCGGCGTGACGAATGTCCTCGATCGCCAGCCGCTCATAGAGCTGCATCACATCGACGTCGCCCTCGCTCAAAATCTCCCGGAGCGACGAATCATATTCGGCGCTGCCGGCGATCGCCTTCTCGAAGATCGAGGGATTGGAGGTGACCCCGCTGAGCCCGTCGTCCTCCACGAGCTTCTTGAGGCCGCCTTCGGCGATAAAGCCGCGCGCCAGAAAATCGAGCCAGACGGCTTGGCCGTAATCATGCAGTGACGCGAGCGGATTGACGGCAGGTTTCTCCCGTTGCTCGGGGTTCCTACTCGCTTGCGGGTTCATACGGGCTCTCCTTTGAACTTTCCAAGCTGATCGTTCGCCGCGGCAAGCACCTTCTCGGCCGTGAAGCCGAATTTCGCAAGCAGATCCTTGAGCGGCGCGGACGATCCGAACGTGTGCATGCCGACCTTGGCCCCGGTGGCTCCGACATAGCGGTCCCAGCCGATCACCGACCCCATTTCGGCCGACACGCGCGCCGTGATAGCGGGCGGAAGAACGTGATCGCGGTACGCCTGATCCTGCTGCTCGAACAGCTCCCACGACGGCATGCTGACGACACGCGCCGGAACGCCCTCGCGCGCGAGCGCCTCATAGGCATCCACGCAAAGCGCGACCTCGCTGCCGGTTCCGATGAGGATCACGGCCGGCTTGCCGTCCCGCGGATCGGCAAGGATGTAGGCGCCGCGGCCCACTCCCGACGCCGAAGCATAACGCGTGCGGTCGAAGGTGGGGAGCGGCTGGCGGCTCAGCACGAGACACGCCGGCTGGTGCCTGAACCCGATGATGACGCGCCAGGCTTCGGTTATCTCGTTGGCATCGGCGGGGCGAATCGTAACGAGGCCGGGAATGCTCCGCAGCGCGATGAGCTGCTCGACCGGCTGATGCGTCGGACCGTCCTGGCCGAGGCCGATCGAGTCATGGGTGAATATGTAGATGACCGGAATCTCCATCAGGGCGCTGAGACGGATGGGCGGCTTCATATAGTCGGAAAAGATAAGAAAGCCCGACCCGTAAGCGCGTATCTTGGACAACGCGATCCCGTTCAAGATCGCGCCCATGGCATGCTCGCGTACGCCGAAGTGCAGATTGCGTCCAGCGGGCGTTTCCGCCTCCAAGTCGCCGGCCCCCTCGAGGGTCAGGCGCGTTTTCGTGGACGGCGCAAGGTCGGCCGAACCGCCGATGAGCCAGGGGTGATGCCGCGCGATGGCGTTGAGCACCTTGGCCGAGGAGTCGCGGCTGGCAAGGCCGTTCGGGTCGGGCGGAAAGCTTGGGAGCTCCGCGTCCCAGCCTTTGGGAAGCTCGCGCCTTTGCATGTGATCGATCTGTTCGGCAAGCCCCGGATACTTCGCGCGGTAGGAGGCGAGCTGCTCGACCCAAGCGCTGCGAAGCTGCTGGCCGCGCCGGCCGATGCCGTTGCGGAAATGCTCGCGCACGCCCTCCGGCACCAGGAACTTGGCGTCCTCGGGCCAGCCGTAGCTGCGCTTGGCCAGGCGAATCTCCTCCTCGCCCAGGGGCTCGCCATGGGCGGCGCTGGTATCGTGCTTATGCGGAGCGCCGTAACCGATATGACTGTCGACGATGATCAGCATCGGAACGTCGTGCGTGCTTCGAAAAGCCTCGATCGCCTCCGCCAGGCGACCGGTGTCGTTGGCATCGCCAACCCGCCGCACGTTCCAGCCATAGGCGAGAAAACGCGCCGCCACGTCGTCGCTGAACGCCAGATCCGTGTGCCCCTCGATGGTCACCTGGTTGCTGTCATAGATCCAGCACAGGTTGCCGAGCATCTGGTGGCCGGCGAACGAGGCGGCTTCGCTCGCAACCCCCTCCATCATGTCGCCATCCCCGCAAATGACGTAAACGTCGTAGTCGAATAGGGTGAAGTCCGGCCGATTGAAATGCCGGGCCAGCCAACGTCCGGCAAGCGCCATTCCGACGCTGTTGCCGCAGCCCTGGCCGAGCGGCCCGGTGGTGGTTTCGACCCCCGAGGTCAGACGGTATTCCGGATGACCGGGACACTTGCTGCCGAGCTGCCGGAAACGCTTGATGTCGTCGAGCGTGACCGCGGGCTCTCCCGGTCGCTCGTATTTGGCGTTGACGGCCTTCACGCCGGTGAGATGGAGCATCGCGTAAAGCAGCATCGAGGCGTGGCCGTTGGAAAGCACGAAGCGGTCGCGGTTGGGCCAGATCGGATCGTCGGGATCGAAGCGAAGGAAGTCCTGCCACACGGTGTAGATCACCGGCGCCAGTGCCATCGGCGTGCCGGGGTGACCGGACTTGGCCTGCTGCACCGCATCCATCGATAACGTGCGAATCGTGTTGATGCAGCGGTCCGCAATCGAGCTGGGGCTGGGAAGCTGCGTGGGCCGGGCGGGTGCGTCCGAAGTCACGCCCGGCACGGGACCGTCTCCGGCGCGCTGCCGCATTCCCGGCTCTGATGCCGTCATCGAAGCCGGCCTTCGACCGGATTGATCCTGGACCGGCATGGCGCTTCTCCGTCACATGCAAAAGCCGTTTTTCATCGCTCAGCCCTCCAGCATCGATGGGAGGACGGCCCGGAGGCCAAAACGGGGCCCGATTTCGCGCGACCTCGCAAACCGCGTTGGCAACCAGAGGGAAAGGTTCGGGCCGCATCCGATATCCTGCCGCTCCGGACAGGCTTCCCGCCTTTAGCCACTCTGCGACCGGGCGTCGCGGGAGAAATCCAGGTAGTGTCGGCCCCGACGGAAGAACGCGTATTCCGCGATTTGGTTGCATCGCGGTGGCCAGCCGCCTCCCCCGCAGGCCTCGTGGTCCGGATTCGGTCAGTTTAGAGCTGATTCGGCGGCGCGGCGAGACCGCCTTTCGCGCCCCCGCGCGATCGGTGTATCGTGAGATCGAATTGACCACGCGGGGCCAAGGCGTCTCCGTTCAAAGGGTCGGGGCGGCTCGGAAGCGATCAACGGGAGGGCGTTCATGCTCGGGCGAGGCTTGATCGGCATGCTTGCTGCGACGACGGCGCTGCTGCTGGCGCCATGCGGCGCGCAGGCGTTCGACGAATCGAAATATCCCGACCTCAAGGGTCAATGGGAGCGAGTGGGCGCGCCGCGCTGGGTCGCGCCGGGACAAAAAGCGCCGCTGACGCCGGAATACCAGGCCATCAACGAGGCCCAGCTGGCCGATCAGGCGGCCGGCGGACAAGGCAATTGGCCCTCCTCGTTCTGCATCCCGCAAGGCATGCCGGCGATCATGAACCTCTACGATCCGATGGAAATCGTGGTGACTCAGGACACCACCTATATCCTGATCAGCCACATCAACGATTCCTACCGGCGCATCTATACCGATGGCCGCGACTGGCCGGCGGAGGGAGAGGTCGAGCCGAGCTATGCGGGCTACTCCATCGGCAAGTGGGTGGATACGACCGGCAGCGGCCGCTATGACCTGCTCGAAGTAGAGACGCGCAACTTCAGGGGACCGCGGGCGTTCGAATCCACCGGCCTGCCGCTGCACCGCGACAATCAGAGCGTCATCAAGGAGCGCATCTATCTGGACAAGGCCGACCGCAACATCCTCTATGACGACATCACGGTGTACGACCATGCCCTGACACAGCCGTGGACGCTGCACAAGAAGATCGCGCGGGTGAAAGCGCCGCGGCCGATCTGGCGCTCGGACCTCTGCGAGGAGGACAACGCGCTGGTGCGCATCGGCAAGGACGGCTATTTCCTGAGCGCGGACGGCTATCTGATGCCGACCAAGAAGGGCCAGGCGCCGCCCGATCTGCGCTATTTCAGGCAATCGCAGAAGTGACGATGAGGCCGCGCCGAGGGGCGGGATTGGGCCGATGAAAGCACGGATGGATTTCAGGGCTGCCTCGCCGGGCGGCGCCAAGGCCATGGGCGAGCTGCATTCGTTCGTGCACCGATGCGGCCTCGAACGGGGACTGCTCGAGCTGGTGAAGTTGCGGGCCTCGCAAATCAACGGCTGCGCCCATTGCATCGACATGCACAGCAAGGAGCTGCGCGCCGGCGGCGAGAGCGAGCAGCGCCTCTATCTGCTGGATGCCTGGCGTGAATCGCCGTTCTATAGCGAACGCGAACGCGCGGCTTTGGGCTGGACCGAGGCGCTCACCCTGGTGACGGGCGGCCATGTTCCCGACCTCATCTACGAAGCCGCGCGCGCGCAGTTCGACGAGCAGGAGCTCGCCAACCTGACGCTCGCCATCATCGCGATCAACGGGGCGAACCGGCTCAACATCGCATTCCGCACCGTCCCGGGCGCCTATCGGGCTGCCGCCGCCCATGCCGCCGAGAAGCACGCGGTTCCATCCGCCCATGAATGACTTGCAAAGCGACGACCTGCAAAGCGACGATGTGCAGACCCGCCGTCTCGAACCGCGCGAATGGGCGGCGGTGTTTCCCATCGTCGTGCAATTGCGCCCGGGCCTTGACGCGGAGCAATTCCTCGATCGGGTTCGACGGCAAAGCCACGGCGGCTACGAGCTGGTCGGAGCGTATCGCAACGGCCGGCTGATCGGGGTGCTGGGGATGCGCCCGGTCCATACCCTGGTGCGCGGCCCGCATCTGCATGTGGACGACATCGTCATCGAGGAATCGGAGCGCCGAGCCGGCGGCGGCCGGGCGCTCATGGCTTACGCCGAAGCCGACGCGCGGGCGCGCGGCATGACGGCGGTCTTTCTCGATGCGAGGCCGGAAGCGATCGGGTTCTATCAGGCGATCGGCTACGAGCTGCACACGACCCCGTCGATGAAGAAGATCCTGTAATCATCGACCCCCGCGTGGCGCTGACGCGTCGCAGCACCTCGGCAAACCGCCGCAATCGCCACTTACCGAACACAGGTGGTATCCGAGTCCGGGATTCACGACGTCTCTTCGCACATTCGCGAAACGGCTCCTTAACCAGCTTCGCAGGGCGCGGATTGCGCGCACCGCCAGAGGACTATGCTGGCGGACGGAGGAGCTCGTCCTTCGACGATGGTACCGCTGAGGCGATGATGCCCCGCTACTTTTTCAATATTGCGGAAGGACATTCCCACAATTTGGTGCGGGATACCGAAGGGGCTTTGCTCGCGGGTGTCCAGGAAGCACGCAGCGAGGCGATCGGCCTGGCCCGGGATATTACTCGGCATGGAATTCACGAACCGACGCAAACATGGGCGGTCATCGTCTCGAATGAGAGCGGAGACGAAGTTCTGAGAGTCCCCCTGTCCGGGATTGCCGCGCGCAAGACGCAAGGCGCGTTCGACCTCGGGAACCGCATTGCCAAGCTCAAATCGGTCTTCGGCCGGCGCACCATCGCCTGGTTGATAGGGGCAGCGGTGCTGGCGATCTGCGTGCAGACGGCAATCATGACCATACGCCCTGCCCAACAGCACGGCGGCTACCAGACCGCTTCGGCGCCGGCTCAAGGCTCGTTCGTGGCCGTCCGCTTTGCTCCACAGGCCAGCATGGCGGAGATCAGCAAATTTCTCGATACTTACGCGGCCTCTGTGACGGGAGGTCCGCGACCCGGCAACCTGCTTCGTCTTCGCATCGGGGACGCGACATTGCCGCCGGCGGAGCTTGCAAAAATCTTGGGCCGAATGACGCAAGAGAAAGTTGTCGAGTTTGCCGCCGCCGTGCAGTGAAACCGGCACCGGAGCACTCGCACTTGATGCGTATAATCAATTGAACGAAAAGTATTCTTTGGCATGTCCTACACAAGCGGTCGCGAGAAGCGCTCATTTATTCCCTGTTTATACGGTGGATACACAAAGCTTAACCCGCCAGTACACGGCTCGAGCGCGGCAGACCGCTTCTGAGTCATGGGATTACCAACTTTTAATTTCCCAGCAGCTTGTCATGAGGGTCTCGGAGCAAGAGATTGCAAAAGAGAGAGTGCTTCCAAAAAGATAGTCCTTTCCGAAAGGACAGTGCTTCTGGTGAGAGAGCAGGTGCAGGAATGAAAGCGAGCGCCGAAAAAACCAAGCGCCGTTCTTCGCGCCGGTTCTTCTGGGCTGCCTGCATCGTGGCGGTGATCGCGGCGGGAGCTCTTGGATTCCGGCGCTGGGCGGAACCGGCGCCGGATGCGGCGCCCCGTCCCGCCGCCGCCGTGCCGGTAACGGTGGTGACGGTGGCACGCCGCGATGTTCCGATCTTCCTGCAAGGGTTGGGAACCGTGCAGGCATCGAACACGATCGCCATTCGCAGCCAGATCGACGGCAAGCTGCAGTCCGTCAATTTCGTCGAGGGCCAGGAGGTCCACAAGGGTGATACGCTGGCGGTGATCGATCCGCGCGCGCTCCAGGCCGTGCTTGATCAGGCGGTCGCCAAGAAGGCGGAGGATCAGGCCCAATCGGTCTCCGCGCAAAAGGATCTCGAGCGATTCAAGACGCTGGTGCTCAAGAACGCCGAGACCCAGCAGAACGTCGATGCGCAGCAGGCGAAGGTCGATCAGCTCAAGGCGACGATCGACGCTGACCAGGGCGCGATCGAGAGCGCGCAGACCCAACTCTCCTATGCCACCATTACGGCGCCGATCGACGGCCGCGTCGGCTTTCGCCAGGTCGATGTCGGCAACATCATTCACGCCGGCGACCAAAATCCGCTTACCGTGCTGACGCAGATCCAACCGGTGGTGGTAACCTTCACCCTGCCGCAAAAGGACCTGGAAGACGTGCGGTCGGCAATGCTGCAAGGCTCGGTGCCGGCCCTCGCCTACGATCAGGATAATGCCAAGCAGCTGGCGACAGGGGGGCTGCTGCTGATCGACAACCAGATCGATCAGACCACCAGCACGATCCGCCTCAAGGCAAATTTCGCCAATACCGACGAGCAGCTCTGGCCCGGCGAATTCGTGCACGTGCACATCGAGGTCGCCACCCGAAAGGACGCGGTGACGATCCCGCCGGTGGCGATGCAGCGCGGGCCCCAAGGCTTCTACGCCTGGGTGATCAAGCCCGACAACACCGCCGAGCAGCGGCCGATCGACGCCAAGCAGGTCGGCGACGACGTCGCCATCGTCAGCAAAGGCCTCTCGCCCGACGAGCGGGTCGTCGTCAACGGCCAATACCGTCTGCAGGCGGGTTCGCACGTCGACGCCAAGACCGAGCTGGCCGCAAACGCACCGCACGGGCCGTCGTGAACATCTCGGAACCCTTCATCCGCCGGCCGATTGCAACCTCCTTGCTGATGGGGGCACTGGCGCTTGTTGGAATCGTGGCGTTTCCGCTGCTGCCCGTCGCACCACTGCCGCAGGTCGATTTCCCGACCATCCAGGTCTCGGCGCAACTCGCCGGCGCGAGCCCCGACACCATGGCGTCGACGGTGGCGGCGCCGCTGGAGCGCAGGTTCGGGGAGATTTCCGGCGTCACCCAGCTGACCTCGATCAGCGTGCTCGGCTCCACCAACATCACGCTGCAATTCGATCTCAACCGCAACGTGGATGCGGCGGCCCAGGACGTGCAGGCGGCGATCACTGCGGCCGGTCGCCAGCTGCCGACCACCCTGACCTCGCCGCCGACCTATCGCAAGGTGAACCCGGCGGATTCGCCCATTCTCATCCTCTCCGCTCATTCCGACACGCTGCCGCTCACCACCGTCGACGACTATGCCGATACGGTGGTGGCACAGCAGATTTCGCAGATCACGGGCGTCGCGCAAGTCATCATCGGCGGCGAGCAGAAGCCGGCGGTGCGGGTCCAGGTCGATCCGGCAAAGCTGGAGACCCGCGGGCTGACCCTGGAAGACGTGCGCAACGTGCTGGCGGTCGCCAATACCGACGCCAGCAAGGGCAGCCTCAACAATGCCCAGCAGAGCTTCACCATCACCGCCAATGACCAGCTGCTAAACGCGGAAGACTACAACGACGTCATCATCGCCTATCGCAACGGCGCCCCGATCCGCGTTCGCGATGTCGGCCAGGCAGTGGCAGGGCCGCAGGACGTCAACATCGCGGCGCTGGCCGGCGGCAAGCCGGCCGTCATGCTGCTGGTATTCAAGCAGCCGGGCGCGAACGTCATCGACACCGTCGATCAGATCAAGGCGGCGATGCCGGAGCTCGCCGCCGTCATACCGCCGGGCATGCATCTCGACACCATCGTCGACCGCACGCAGACCATTCGCGCATCGGTTCAGGATGTCGAGTTCACGTTGGGGCTGACCATTTGCCTGGTGGTGATGGTCATCCTGCTGTTTTTGCGCAATTTCTGGGCCACGCTCATTCCAAGCGTCACCGTGCCGCTGGCGCTGCTCGGGGCGACCGCGCTGATGTATCTGTTAAACTTCAGCCTGGACAATCTCTCGCTCATGGCGCTGACGCTTGCCGTCGGTTTCGTGGTCGACGATGCCATCGTCGTGGTGGAAAACATCTATCGCCACATCGAAGAGGGCACGCTGCCCATGGCGGCCGCCCTCAAGGGCGCAAGCGAGATCGGCTTTACGGTGGTGTCCATCAGCATTTCGCTGATTGCGGTGTTCATACCATTGCTGCTGATGGGCGGAATTATCGGGCGCCTGTTTCGCGAGTTCGCCATAACGGTAACCGCCGCGATCGTGGTGTCGGTGATCATCTCGCTTACGCTCACGCCGATGCTGTCCTCGCGCTTCATGGTGAAGCAGTCCGAGCATCATGGCCGCATCTTCAATGCCATCGAATGGGGCTTAGTGGCGCTCATCGGCGGCTACCGGCGGATGCTGGACGTGGTGCTGCGCCACCAGCCGCTCACTCTCATGGTGTTCCTGGCCACGATGGTGGTGACCGGGGTTCTGTTCGTCACGATCCCGAAGGGCTTCTTTCCCACCCAGGATACCGGTCTGATCGTGGGACTGTCGGAGGCCGCCCAGGACGCCTCGCCGGACGAGATGAAGCGCCTGCAGCGCGAGCTCTCGCAGGTCATCGAACGCGACCCGGATGTCGCGGCATTCGGATCATTCTTCGGCAGCGGCACCGGTAATACGCTGAATACGGGACGCTTCTTCATCGGCCTCAAGCCGCGCGATGAACGCAAGTCCACGGCGACACAGGTGATCAGCCGGCTGCGGCCGCAACTCGCCAAGGTCGAGGGTGTCAATCTCTTCCTGCAGCCTTCCCAGGATATCACCGTCGGCGGGCGCATCTCGCGCGGGCAATATCAGTACACGCTGGAGGACGCGAACGTCGAGGAGCTCAATACCTGGGCGCCTCGCATGCTTGAGAAGCTCAAGACACTGCCAGGGCTTGCCGATGTCTCCAGCGACCTGCAGGGCAGCGCGCCGCAGCTGAAGATCCAGATCAACCGCGATGCCGCCGCACGGTTCGGGATTCAGCCGCAGGCGATCGACGATACGCTCGGCGATGCGTTCGGCCAGCGCCAGGTCGGCCAGTATTTCACGCAGACCAATTCCTACTTCATCGTTCTCGAAGTGCTGCCGGAGCTGCAGAAGAATCCCTCTGCCCTGGACAATATCTACGTGAAGGCAAGCAACGGCCAACCGATTCCATTGTCGACGCTGGTCGATGTCGACAATACGCAGACCGGCCCGCTCTCGGTCTCGCATCAGGGGCAATTCCCGGCGGCGACCCTCTCGTTCGATCTCCAGCCGGGCGTTGCGCTCGGCCAGGCAGTGGATGAGATTCAAAAGGCTGAGGCGGAAATGGGCAAGCCGGCATCCCTGATCGGAACCTTCCAGGGCAACGCCCAAGCATTCCAAAGCTCGTTGTCGAGCGAGCCGATCCTGATCGTGGCGGCATTGCTGGTCGTCTATGTCATCCTGGGCGTGCTCTACGAGAGCTACATCCATCCCTTGACGATTCTGTCCACCCTTCCCTCGGCCGGCGTTGGGGCGCTCTTGGCGTTGTGGGCCGGCGGCTTTGACCTGTCCGTCATCGGCATCATCGGAATTATCCTTTTGATCGGCATCGTGAAGAAGAACGGCATCATGCTGGTGGACTTCGCGATCACCCGAGAGCGTGAAGGGCACGCGCCCGAGGCGGCGATTCGCGAGGCCTGCCTGTTGCGGTTTCGACCGATCATGATGACCACGATGGCGACGCTGCTCAGCGGCCTGCCGCTGATGCTCGGAAGCGGCTCAGGCTCGGAGCTGCGCCAACCGCTGGGCTATGCCATGGTGGGCGGGCTGGTGCTGAGCCAGATGTTGACGCTGTTTACGACGCCGGTGGTCTACCTCTATCTCGACCGCCTGCAGAATTGGCTGCGCGGAGAAAAGCATCGCGAGCCGGCCCCCATGCTGGCAGCCGCGGAGTGATCAGCGCGAGGTCGTATCGA
>DASXXS010000189.1:0-37783 GCA_036502925.1 Xanthobacteraceae bacterium | reverse complement strand
GCGTTGTAGAGGCTGCCGGCGACCCAGGGATGCTGGTGGAGGATCTGCCGCTTCATGGCGATCACGTGCATGATCGGCCACACCTTGGTGCGGGCGTAGTATTTCTCCTCCATCTCCTGGAAGTCCGGAAACAGCCGGACCACGTCCGGGTGCTTCTTCACGAAGCAATCGGGCGGACGCGCCACCAGCGCGCAATCGATCTCGCCCTTGGCCAGCATGTTGCTCAACGAATTGTCGTCGACGCGGGTGAGCTTGACGCCTTGGGGCAGGCTGAGCTCGACCTTCTCGGTCCGCCCGGGCTCGTTGGTGCCGGCCTGGTACCAGTGGACGTCCGGCAGTTTGACGCCGTGCTCGTCCTGCAGCCAACCGCGCATATAGACGGCGGCGGTATGGGCCCATTCGGGCGAGCCGACCTTCTTGCCTTTGAGGTCGGCCGGCGAGGTGATCTTGCTGTTGCGGTTGACGTAGAAGGCCGAGAAGCGGAAATGGCGCGAGCACACGACCGGGAGGGCGATGATGTCGGGCTTCGGGCGCGTCACCTGGGTGCTGAATTTTGCAAACGACAGCTCGCTCACGTCCCATTCGCGATTGAAGGTGAAGCGCGCGAAAATCTCGTGCAGCTCCGGCATCAGCCAAATGTGCTCGATGCCCTCCGCCTGCACGGTGCCGAGACGAAAATCACGGAAGTGGTCGTAGTCCTCGGTTGCGATCGACAGCTGCAACTTGTTCATTTCGGCCTCTCGACGGTGTTGCCCGGCTCCATCGCAAGCTTCGCCTTGGCGACGATGCCGGCCGGGGTGTGCACCAGATCGGCAACCACGGCCTGGATCTTCGCGCCCGCGACCGGCGTCACGTCGAGTGCCGCCCTGCGCGAGTCGTCCAGATAGGCCGGATCCATCATCGTCTCGTCGAAAGCCTTGCGCAGCAGCGCCACGCGCTCCGCCGGCACGCCCGGCGAAGTCACGAACGGCCGGCCGATCACCACGTCGGTCGAGAACAGCTTCAAGACCTGGCGATCCTCGTCCGATCTGGCCAGATCGGTCAGCAGCGGCAGGTCCGGATATTCCGGGTCGCGCCCGAGCCCGACCTGGGTGATGAGCGTGATCTTTCCGCTCTTGAGCCAGTCCGGGTTCTCCGCCTTCAGGCTGTTGAAATTGTTTCCCGCGCGCCCTTCGACCTCACCGCGCTCCATCGCCAGGCCGATCTCGGCGGTGCTCTGATAGCCGGTGACGAGCTTGAACCGGGTCCCGATCACGCTGTTCATGACGGTCGGATAGATGATGGTGTAGGAGCCCGCCCCGGTTCCGCCCATCAGCACGTCGCGCTTGGTCGCGTCCGCGACCGACTTCACGCTCGATGTGTGCCAGGTATAGACCGTCGAATTGCTGGACGAGGTCGAGGCCAGCCAGTTGAAATTGGCGGGGTCGAACTGGATGCCTTTGCTGCGGTCCAGCACCTGCGCCATCACGAACACCGGAATGAAGGTCGCAATGACGGTGCCGTCCTTGGGGGCCTGGCTGAAGACGAAATTGGCCGCCCGGATATGGCCGGCACCCGGCATGTTGCGCGGAACGATGGTCGGATTGCCGGGAATGTGGTCGGCCAGATGACGCGCCACCACCCGGGCATTGGCATCAAGACCGCCGCCGACGCCGGTGCTGATGACGAGATCGATGGTCTTGCCTTTGTAGAAGTCGGCTTGCGCCAAGGCTTGTGCCGGGGCCATCAGGGCGGCGGCGAGCGCTACCGGCAGCGCTCGCACCAAGACGTCTGCGGCAAATCGAGGAAAGCGCATAAATTTGCTCCGACGGCCTCGAGCCGAGGCGAAAGGGCGATGGGCGTGGCGATGAGCTAGCCGGGCCGGCCTGCGAACGTCAAGCAAGCCGGCACAAGGGCTGCGATCCGGCGGACAGGGCTTTCGTTCCGATGACCCGCCGGACGGGCTTGTACCGCGCTTTGAACGGCAATATTGTCCGGACCTTCGATGTCTTATCGAGAAAAGCGTGTGGGAGGCGATGATGAAAAAATTGATCTGGCTTTTGGCGTTCGCCTGTCTGCCGACGATCGCGATCGCGCAGAATGCTGGTCCGGACTGGGCCTATCCGGCAACCCCTCAGGGAGGACCGCCGCGTGACGCGAGCAAGATCCTCAAGGTTCCGGGCAGCGACAAGGAATATAACGAGGTCTCGGCAAACGACGCGTTCGGCCCGGCAGACTGGTTCCCGAACGAGCACGCTCCAATGCCGGGCGTCGTTGCCACCGGGAAGAAGCCTGATGTGCGCGCCTGCTCGCTTTGCCATCTGACCACCGGTGACGGCCATCCGGAATCCGCCAACATCGCGGGATTGAGCGCCGCCTATAT
Source organism: Xanthobacteraceae bacterium (assembly GCA_036502925.1). Taxonomy (GTDB): domain Bacteria; phylum Pseudomonadota; class Alphaproteobacteria; order Rhizobiales; family Xanthobacteraceae; genus VAZQ01. Next base: position 35,421 of record DASXXS010000189.1, on the reverse strand, counting down.
CCAGCGCTCGCTGCGCGAGTTCGCCGGCGCCCGCCGCAAGAACAACCGCAGCCCCGTCATGGCGACGATTGCCAAGGGAATGACGCCTGACGAGATGCGCGAGGCTGCGGAGTATTTCGCCGCCCGCAAGCCGGCCGCCGGCTACATGAAGGTGGTCGAGGCCGCCGAGGTTCCAAAGACCTTCGTCGGCGAGGGTGCGATGCGCTTCGTTTCCCCCGGCAACGAGAAGGAGCCGATCGGCAGTCGCATCATCGTGGTGCCGCAGGATGAGGAAGGCGCCAAGGCCCGCAACCCGCATTCCGGGTTCCTGGCTTATGTGCCGCCCGGCAGCATCGCCAAGGGCGAGCAACTGGCCAGCGGCGGCAACGGCAAGACCGTGCCTTGCGCCATCTGCCACGGCGAAGGCCTCAAGGGCCTGGGCGAGGTGCCGTCGCTCGCAAGCCGCGATCCGATGTACCTCACGCGCCAGCTCATGGACATCAAGAGCGGCAGCCGCACCGGCGCCTGGATCACGCTGATGCAGCAGGTGGTCGCCAAGCTCGATACCGACGACATCATCGCGCTCGCCTCCTACGCGGCGTCGCGGCAGCCTTAAGGCAACTTGCGGCGCGCCGCGTTACGGCTCGCCGCAAGCGTTTCGCCGAACCGATATTCGTCGAAACGACAAACCAGGACTGCAAACCCCCGACCCCGATCCTCCTCCGCAAGCGCGGGAGGCCAGGGGGCGGGGGTTTGGCTTTCGGCAAGGCACTTGCACCCTGCCCGGAAGCCGCCGGGCGCGTAATCCATGCTATGTCAGCCTTGCCCGCGAGGGCATGCCGCAAGCCGCGGAGGAAGCAGCGATGTTCGCCAAGATCAATCATATGGCCATGGTCAGCCCGATCTATCCGATGCTGGCAAACTTCTATGAGGCCTATTTCGGCCTCAAGCGTTCCGGCAAGGTCAGCCGGCCGTTGAACGCCGTGACCGTGGGCGACGGCTATGTCGGGTTGAATATCAATCCGCTGCGCGACGGTTATGTGGGGGGTCTCGATCATTTCGGCCTGGTGGTCGACGACATCGACCTCGTGATCGAGCGCGCGCGCATCAAATTTCCCCAGGCGAGCATCGTCAAGCGCCCGTCGACGCGGCCGTTCGCCAACTACAGCGCCCATGATCCCGACGGCAACATATTCGATCTTGCCCGCAAGGACGAGGGCGACAAGCTCGTAGGCGTCTACGCGGAGCAGGCCGCCGAAGGACGCAGCCAGGATCGCTACCTCAACAAGTTCGCCATCAGGACCATGAATGCGGAGCGGTGCGCCGATTTCTATCAGTTCGTGTTCGAGCTCAAGCCCGGCAACAAGACCCCGAGCCCGGCGGCGGGCGGCTATCATCTGACCGACGGAAGGGTGACGCTCTCGATCCTGCCGTGGTCGATACCGATCTTCGAGAACATGTCGATCAAGCGGCCCGGCCCCGATCATATCGGCTTCAAGGTGGAGAGCATCGAGGCGTTCAAGCAGCATGTCGAGGTGACCTCCGGGATGAATCCCTATGTGGCGCCCATGCGTCTGGGCGGCAGCAAGGAGGCCGATGCCCGCAAGGCCTTCCTGGCGGCGCAGGCCGGCGGCAAGTTTCAGATGGCGGACCCCGGCGGCGTCTGGATCGACGTCACCGACGAGTGACCGGCCGGCGATTTTACGTGGGACCTTGCGGGTGAGCTTGAATGGAGTTCGGCGTCTTCGATCACCTCGACCGCGATGACCAGACGCTCGGCGACTACTATCGGGCACGGCTGCAAATCATCGAGGCCTATGACCGGCTCGGCTTTTATGCCTATCACGTCGCCGAGCACCACGCGACGCCGCTGGGCATGGCGCCGAGCCCGAGCGTGTTTCTGGCCGCGGTCGCGCAGCGCACGCGGCAGCTGCGCTTCGGCCCGCTGGTCTATGCGCTGCCGCTCTATCATCCGCTGCGCCTGATCGAGGAAATCTGCATGCTCGACCAGATGAGCGGCGGGCGGCTCGAGATCGGCTTCGGCCGCGGCTCCTCGCCGAGCGAGCTGACCTATTACGGGCAGGATCCGGACACGGCGCAAAAGGTCTATGCCGAGGCGCTCGAGCTTATCGTGCAGGGATTGACGCAGCCGAGCTTGACCTTCCACGGCGAGTTCTTCCACGTCGAGGACGTGCCGATGGAGCTCGAGCCGTTGCAGAAGCCGCATCCGCCGATCTGGTACGGCGTCCACGCGCCCGACAGCGCCGCGCGCGCCGCCCGCAACGGCTGGCAGGTTGTGAGCCTCGACCCGCCGGGCGCGACCTTGACCGCGTTCGCCAGCTTCCGGGCGGCCTGGCGCGATGCGCGCGGCGCGGCGCCGCTGCCGCTGATGGGGCTCGGGCGATTCGTCGTGGTTGCCGGGACCGATGCCGCGGCGCTCGCCATCGCGCGGCGCGCCTATCCGCGATGGCATGCGAGCTTCACCCATCTGCGCCGCAAGCATAACCGGATCAATGCGCATCCGCGGCCGCCGACCTTCGATGAGCTCGCCGGGGTGGGCCAAGGCGTTGCGGGGGCGCCCGCCACGGTCACGGCGGCGCTGCGCAAGCAGATCGAGCTCACCGGCAGCAATTATCTGGTCGGCCAGTTCGTCTTCGGCGATCTGTCGCTCGACGAAGCGATGGCATCGATCGCGCTGTTCGGGCGCCATGTCATGCCGGAATTGGCCGGGCTGTAGAACGTCGCCGGCGTTGCGGGCGCCCAGAAGGGGCGCCGCTACGATCGACGATGATGGCAGGGCGGCGCTTGTGGCCGCCCTGCGCTGCCCGCGAAACCCTTTGGATTTCCGTCTGTTGCGCGTTGCCTTTGCGGCAAGCTCCCCCCACATTGGGAGCGTGGGCCGTGGGAGTGAATACCCGACATGAGGCGGCGAGGTTGCGGAGGTGCCGGCGATGCGCGACCCCTATGAGGTACTTGGGGTGACGCGGAGCGCGAGCGCCGCGGATATCAAGAGCGCGTTCCGGCGGTTGGCAAAAAAGCTGCATCCGGACGCCAACAAGCACGACCCCGAGGCGGCCACACGCTTTGCCGAGCTCAACACGGCCTATGAGATCGTCGGCGACAAGGACAAGCGCAAGGCATTCGACAGCGGCGAGATCGACGCCGAAGGCAAGCCGCGCTTCCAGGGATTCGAGGGCTTCGGCCGCCGGCCGGGGGCCGGCGGCGGCTTCGGTCACGAGGGCGGATTCGAGACCTTCAGCTGGGGCCCCGAGGGCGTCCAGGCGTCAGGCCGCGCCGGCGCGCGCGGCTTCGCCGGTTTCGAGGATCTTCTCAAGGATGCGTTCGGAGCCCGCGGTGCCGCCGGCCGCGCGCGCGGCGGCGTCCATTTCGAGCCGGAGGATTTCGGCGCTGCGCCCGGCCGCGACATCTCCGCGGCGCTTTCCATCACGCTGGCGGAAGCCGCCAAGGGCGTGAAGAAGCGGGTCCAGCTTCCCACCGGCAAGGAGGTCGAGGTCAAGATCCCCGCCGGCCTCGATGAGGGCCAGCAGATCCGGCTGAAGGGACAGGGGCTGCCCGGCGCCGGCGGCCGCACCGGCGATCTCTTGATCACCGTCTCGGTAACGCCGCATCCGCTGTTCCAGCGCGACGGCGCCGACCTGCGGCTCGATCTGCCGGTCACGCTGTACGAGGCAGTGCTCGGAGCCAAGGTGCGCGTTCCCACCCTCGAGGGCACGGTCGAACTGGCCATACCGGCCGGCACCAATTCGGGACGCACGTTCCGCCTCAAGGGCAAGGGCTTTCCAAGCAAGGAACGCAAGGGCGATCTCCTTGCCAGTGTTCGCATCGTGCTGCCGGAAGGATACGACGGCGATCTCGACGAGCTGATGCGCAAGTGGCGCGAAACCAAACCCTATGATCCGCGCCGGGACATGGCGTGAGGATTTCCTCTGCGCGCGCGGGCCGGCTGGCGCTGCTTGAAGGTCCCCTGCCCCTATGTCATTAGGAGAAGGCCGGAAGCGGCCGGCAGAGCGAGGACAGCATGCCGGAAGCCTCGGGCCTCATGCGCGGCAAGCGTGGGCTGATCATGGGGGTCGCCAATAACCGCTCGATCGCCTGGGGCATCGCCAAGGCTTGCCGGGCGCACGGCGCCGAGGTCGCCTTCACCTATCAGGGCGACGCGTTGAAGAAACGGGTCGAGCCGCTGGCACGCGAGTGCGGTGGGCTCGTGGTCGGCCACTGCGACGTCACCGACGCCGCCACGCTGGAGGCGGCGTTCGCGGTCGTCAGGGAGAAGTGGGGCACACTCGACTTCCTGGTGCACGCGATCGCCTTCTCCGACAAGAACGAGCTCGATGGGCGCTATGTCGACACCACGGCCGACAATTTTTCCCAAACCATGTTGATCAGCTGCTACTCGTTCACCGCCATCGCGCAGCGCGCCGAGAAGCTGATGCCAGCGGGCGGCTCGCTGCTCACGCTGACCTATTACGGCGCCGAGAAGTGGATGCCGCACTACAACGTCATGGGAGTCGCGAAGGCCGCGCTCGAAGCCTCGGTGCGTTATCTGGCGGCCGATCTCGGACGGGCGCAGATTCGCGTCAACGCCATCTCGGCGGGACCGATCAAGACGCTGGCGGCGGCCGGCATCGGCGACTTCCGCTACATCCTGAGATGGAACGAATACAACTCGCCCTTGCGCCGCAACGTCACCATCGATGAAGTCGGCGACACCGCCATGTACCTGCTCTCCGATCTGTCGCGCGGCGTCACCGGCGAGGTCCACCACGTCGATGCCGGCTATCACATCGTCGGCATGAAGCATCCCGACGCCCCCGACATCAGCGTGGTCAAGGAATGAGGGCGCCGCACCGGAGCATTTTCAGGAGAAAGCCCGCCCTCGCGTAAGCGGGGGCCTGCCCTCGCGTAAGCGGGGGTGGAATCCGGATTTCCGTCCAAAAATGCGACAACGCAAAATGTCCTTGCTTGCATGCGCCTCTATTACGTCCGCCATGGCCTGACCGACTGGAACATTGCGGGCCGGCTGCAGGGCCACCACGATATCCCGCTCAATCAAACGGGCCGCGCGCAGGCGGTTCACTGCGGCCAAATTCTTGCCGATCTGCTGGCGCGCGCGGGACGCCCGGCCGCGCACTTCGATTATGTGTCGAGTCCGCTTTCGCGCGCGCGCGAAACCATGGAGATCGTGCGCGACACGCTCGGCATCGCGCCGACCCGCTATGAGATCGAGCCACGGCTGACCGAGATATCGTTCGGCGAATGGGAGGGGCTCACCTATGGCGAGGTGATGCTGCGGGATCCGGACGTCGTCGCCAAACGGGAGGCCGACAAGTGGGAGTTTCTTCCGCCGGGCGGCGAGACCTACCGGCAAGTCGCGCTCCGGGTCGGGGCCTGGTATGCGAGCCTCGAGCGGGACACGGTCGTCTGTGCCCACGGCGGGACCGGGCGGGCTCTGGTCGCGCTGCTCGACATCGCCGCGCCCGAACAGGCCGTGCACCACTCGATCGATCAAGGCGTGGTCTATGTCCTCGCGCCGGGGGACCTCAGCCGCTATGCGTAATGTGCTGCGCGTAATGTAATATCAATATCAGCGGCGGCCGACTGGTGCAGGAAGCACGGCGGCGAGAACGATCGTGAGTTACGACGGAGACAGCGCGTTCAGCAGGTTGCCGAGATCGGACATCGTGTCGACCGCGAGAATGACCTCGATGGCCCTTTGGGCGCGCTCTCTGCCGAGAACGCCCTCCGAGAGAGCAAGAAATTTCCGCGTCAAATCCGCATCGCCGGCCGGATTCAGCATGTTGCCCGGAGGAATCGGCATGTTCGCCGCGAGCACGGTCCCGTTCTGCAACCTCACTTCCAGGTTGGCGCCCAAATTCTCATTCGAAAGCGAGGCTTCGGGGCGAATCGCCAATTTTCGCTTGAGCGCCAGCGCGCGCGGGTCCTTGAAGCGCTTTTCCTCGAAATCCGTCACCTTGACGTCGCCGTCCAGCAGCGCCCTGGCCACCAGATAAGGAATGCTGTGATCGGCGTGCTCCCGGGTGCTGATTTCCTCCGGGTAAGCGGCCTGCTGCTTGTAGGCGAAATCGCTGAGCGCGACCGTGATGGTCGCTATTTCTTCCGAACCGGGTTGTCGCTTATAGATCTCCAGGGCCGCAGCGATCGGCGCCTGGGCGGTGCCCACGCAGGGCCACAGCTTGATGCAGCTCTTGAGAATTTGGAAATCGCCCGAACGCTGGCGCAGGATCGCCTCGTCGAGTGATCCTGAAACCATCTTGGCAAATCCGTTCGCGCCTTCGAAAATGGTCAGCGGATAAGCCAGCCCGGCGCGGGCGAGAAGCGCGGCAAATACCCCGTTCCTTGCCGCCATCGGCTCCGCCGATCCCTTTGCCGGCGTCAGCTCGGCGCCGCGGCGAACCTCCGCCAGCGTGTTCGCGTTGCTTCCGGCGATGGCGAGCGCATTGGCCAGCTTCGCCTCATCCAGGCGCAGGAGCTTTCCCGCGGTCGCAGCGGAAGCATATTGCGCCTCGATGGAGGTATCGTCCCAGCCCGCCCGCGCATTCGCCGCGATCGCGTCGCGCAGCCGGACCTCCACCTCGTAGCCGGCGACGAGGCCGACGAGGAGATCCTTGCCCGTCAAGCCCTGCATCTCGGCCACGGCCAGCGCCGGCGCCACGTTGATGCTCGCGTGGTTGGGCCGGCCCATCCCCACATAATCGTTGTAGTCGAAATAGCGCAGCGCCATGCCGTTCAAGAACGCCGCCTGCTCGCACGAAACCTTGCGGCCAAGCCCCAAGATCGTCGCCTGCGGATTTCCGCCCTGCATCGCCACGACCTGCTGCGCCATGCGCACGGGCTCCGCCCCGATCGCGCCGAGAGCGCAACCCAGCGTGTCCAGCAACACCCGCTTGGCGCGCGCGACCACATCGGCGGGCAGCTCTTCATAGCGAAGCGCCACCACCCAGCGCGCGATATCCTGCGCCACCGTCGGCCCGCTCCCGCCGCCCTTCGCATTCTTGATCTGAGACGGCGCGGTTTGCGCGCGTGCAGCCAGGCTCACCCATACTGGCGACAGCCCAGCCGCCGCACCGCCAAGCAGCGTGATGAACTCGCGTCGTTTCATCGCACGATCTCTCATTCGATCACCTCGTCGGCCCGCAGCAGGATCGAGGTCGGCAGCACGGCGCCGATCGCTTTCGCGGTCTTCAGGTTGAGGGCGAACTCGAAATTATCGACTTGCTCGACCGGCAGCTCCGAGGGCTGCGCTCCCCGCAGAATTTTGGCCACGTAGGAGGCGGCACGCCGCCATTGGGGACCGGTGTCCACGCCATAAGACATCAGGCCGCCCGCCTCGACGTATTGCTTGAAGATGAACATGGATGGCAGGCTGTGCCGGATCGCCAGCTCGGCGATATGGACCATATAGGGTGTAAAGAGGGGGCTGGAGAGGACAAGAAGCATTTTAACCTCGTCCTGCACCATCGCTTGAAACGCACCGTCGAAATCATAGGGCGGATTTTCGAGCCTGAATGGTCGAAGCGACAAATGCATCGAGCTTGCCGCGCGCTCGGCCGCTGCGAACTGATCCGCGGAGAGCAAATCCCATAGCGCGCCCACGCGCGTTCGGTCGGGGAATGCTTCCACCAGCAATTCCAGCTGCTTCACGGACAGCTCCGGCTGCCGGAACATAAGGCCGGTGACGTTGCCGCCAGGATGGGCCAGGCTCGACACGTAGCCGCGCGCGAGCGGATCAAAATTATTGGCCAGCATGACAATAGGTACGGCGGGTCTGACCGCCGCCGCCGCCTGCAGTGCGATCTCCGCTCCATTGGCCACAAGCACATCCACTCTTGCAGCGCCCAATTCGTTCGCCGCCGCGAAGGCCTTGGGCATTCCTTCGTCTACTCTCCGATATTCGACGACGAGATTTTGGCCCTCGGTGAATCCGAGCTTGCGCAATTCAGCGAGAAAGATTGGATAGCCGTATGCTGCAACCGGATTGTCGAGACCGTTGCTCAGAACCCCGACGCGTGCGATCTTTCCGGCCTGCTGCGCGCGCGCCGCCAGCGGCCACGCAGCCGCCGCACCGCCGAGAAGCGTGAGGAAATCCCGGCGCTTCATTCGATGACCTCGTCGGCGCCAAGGAGGAACGACTCGGGAATGGTCAGGCCGAGCGCCTTTGCGGTCTTGAGGTTGACGACCAGCTCGAACTTGGTCGGCTGCTCGATCGGCAGATCCGCCGGCTTGGTGCCCTGCAGGATCTTGTGCGCGTAGCCGGCCGCGCGGCCAAACAGATCCGGCAGGCTCGCTCCGTAGGACATCAGTCCACCAGCCACGGCATGCTCGCGCGACTGGAACAACGCGGGCATCCTGTTCGTCATCAGAAAGTCGATGATTCTTGCCAGATGCAGCTGGTGAAACGGATCGTTGGTCATGATGAACGCATCGGGACGCTCACGCAGCATGGCGGCGAAGGCCGGGTCGAATTCGGCGGCGCTGCGCACCCCGACCGGGATCAGCGCCAGGCCCAAGCCGGGCGCCGCTATCCGTGCCTCGGCGAGGACGCCGGTGTGCGAGGCGTTGTCCGGATTCCAGAGCAGCGCCACACGCTTCACCGTGGGAATGAGCTCCTGCAGAAGCTGCAGGCGCTTGGCGATGATGTCGGCGCTCAGGACCGTATTGCCGGTGACATTGCCGCCCGGCCGGGCGAGGCTGCCCACCAGTCCGGCACCCTCCGGATCGCCGACCCCGACCATGACGATCGGAATGGTGGTCGTCGCCTGCATCGCGGCCCGGGTCGATGGCGTGCCATAGGTCGCGATGAGGTCGACCGGCAGGCGGGCAAGCTCGCTTGCCGCCGCCGCGAGCTGGTCGGGCCGGCCCTGCGTGCTCCGATATTCAAACGCGATATTGCGGCCCTCGATGTAGCCGAGCCCGCGCAGGCCTTGTCGGAAGCGGTCCCAGAGCGGCGAATCGTCGATGATGCCGATGCGCGGAACTTTCAGGGCCTGCTGCGCGCGCGCTGGCCACGCCGCCGCGGCGCCGAGAAGCGTGATGAACGCGCGGCGTCCCAAGGTGGTTTTCATGAGGCACGCTGGGTGACTGGGTCAGGCCCGTTAAAGTATTAGAGACAATACCACGCCCGAATCCCCCGGTCTGTTACTTTTGTTCGTGTCGCAAGGTGGTCGAAAGCGAGCTCGACCTCGCTCCAGCAAATCGAAGCAAACGTCGCAGTCGCGGCAGTGGCGCGGCCGGGCGTGACGCCTGCTTGCTGCTGGTTTCACTGCAATCGAAAGCGCCCGTCGATCGCGGGCGCGCCTTCGGTGGCGACCAGGCCGCGGGCGGTCAAATCCTCCAGATGCGCCAGCACCGACAGCCCGGCCGCCTTGGTGAGCCGCGGATCGAGCCCGAGATAGATCGAGCGTACCAGCGTCGGAATATCGGCTTCGCCGGCGGCGAGCCGCTCGAGGATCGATGCCTCGCGGGCCCGGCGGTGGGCGATGTACTGCTGCACGAAGCGCGGCGCATCGCGCACCGCGCCGCCGTGGCCCGGAAAATAGAGCGTCTCGGGGCGGCGGCTCAGCTTTTCGAGCGACGCCATATAGTCGCTCATGGCGCCGTCGGGCGGCGCCACGATCGGGGTCGACCAGGCCATGACGTGGTCGCCGGAGAATAGAACGCCCGCGCCCTTGAGCGCGAAGGCCATGTGGTTGGCGGTGTGGCCCGGCGTCGTCACCGCTTCGAGCGCCCAGCCGGGACCGCTGACGGTTTCGCCGTCGGCGAGCGCAACGTCGGGGTGAAAGTCGCGATCGGCGGAGGCTTCGAGCCGCGGCGCCTCGCCGACATGGAGCGGACGCGCCGCGCGATGCGGCCCCTCCGCGTAGGTCTTGGCTCCGGTCGCCGCCTTGACGCGGGCGGCGGCGGGCGAATGATCCCGGTGCGTATGGGTGACCAGAATGTGGGTCACGGTCTCGCCCCGCACCGCATCGAGGAGCGCCGCGATATGGGCCTCGTCGATCGGTCCCGGATCGATGATGGCGACGCGGCCTTTGCCGACGATGTAGCTCAGCGTTCCCTTGAAGGTGAAGGGTCCTGGATTGTCGGCCAGGAGGCGGCGCACGCCCGGCATCACCTCCTCGACCCGTCCGGGCGGCAGGTCGAAGCTCCGGTCGAAGGGAATGTCCTCGCTCATCGGCGGTTCACGCGTCGCTCGTTGGCCCGGGGGCGCCCGGGGTGCGGCGCTTGAGGACATGGCGCGCCAAGCGGAAGACCAGCACGCCCAGGAGCATGGCCGCGACCGCAAGAAGGAAAATCTGCTCGGGACGGACGCCGGCCAGCGCGACCAGCATGCCGAACACCACACCGGGAAAGACATGGGCCGGCGCCCAAACCAGCGCGGAGAGGATGTTGGCCAGATAGAACTGACGGGCCGGCATCTGCACGATTCCGGCAATCAGGGGGACGAAGGCGCGCACCACCGCGGTGAAACGCGCCAGGAAGACGCTGGCCCCGCCATAGCGGTTGAAGAACGCTTCGCTGCGCGCGATGAGGCCGGGAAACCGATTGAGCGGCCAGCGTTGCAGGATCTGACGGTGGAACCGCTGCCCCAACCAGAATGACGCCCCGTCGCCCAAGATGGCGCCGAGGATGGCCGCGACCAGCAGCAGCCACGGGCTGATATCGGCCTCGACCGCCAGAGCGCTGGTGGCGACGATGAGAGTCGAGCCGGGAACGACGGTGCCGACGATCGGAATGGCCTCCGAGAATGCCAGCCCGAAGATCGCCCCAGCCGCGTAAAGCGGATGCAGCGAGACGAAATCGGTGATGCCGGAGAGGTAGGCTGTCATTGGCGGGTCAGCGCTCTTGTAGCCTGCATGGAGCCAACGGGCCGGCGCAAAGCGCCGCCCGATGATAAACTCCGCGCAATGCGGGAACGGCGTTGCCGCGGATGCGCCCAGTCCCGGATTTCGCTCCGCTCCATCCAGGCTACAAGCAGCCTAATCCGGCCTGGCGCCGGAGAATTTCACCACCTTGGCCCATTTCTCGGTCTCTTCGACGATCAGCTTGCCGAAATCGGCGGGCGTGCCCACCAGCATGGCGCCGCCCAGATCGGTGAGGCGCGCCTTGAGCTTGGGATCGGCGAGCCCGGCATTGACGGCGGCATTGAGTTTGTCGACGATCTCGGCCGGCGTCCCCTTGGGAGCGCCGAGGCCGAACCAGGCGCTCGCCTCGTAGCCCGGCACCGTCTCGGCCACCGTCGGCACGCCCGGCAGCGCGTCGGAGCGCGTCGTCGTGGTGACCCCCAGCGCCCGCAGCTTGCCGGCCCGGATATACTCGATCGAGGACGGCATGTTGTCGAACAGCACCTGCACCTGGCCGCCGAGCATGTCGGTCAGCGCCGGCGCCGCGCCGCGGTAGGGCACGTGCAGCATGTCGATTCCGGTCAGCATCTTGAACAACTCGCCGGAGACGTGAACCGAGGTGCCATTGCCGGAGGAGGCCATATTGATCTTGCCCGGATTGGCCTTGGCATAGGCGATGAACTCGGCGACGGTCTTGGCCGGTACGGCGGGATTGACCTCCATCACGTTCGGCACCCGGATGATGCCCGCCACCGGGGCGATGTCGCGGATGAAATCGAACGGCAGCTTCGGGTAGAGGGTGGCGTTGATACCGTTGGCCGGATTGACCAGGAGGAGCGTATAGCCGTCCGGAGCCGCGTTCGCCACCAGCTCGGTCGCGATGTTGTTGCCCGCGCCGGCCCGGTTGTCGATGACGAATTGCTGGCCAAGCCGCTCGCCCAGATATTGGCCCATCAGCCGCGCCACGATGTCGACCGTGCCGCCGGCCGGATAGCCTGCGACCAAATGTACCGGCCGCACCGGGTAATCGAGTGCGCGGGCCTGATCGGCACAGGCAACCGCGGCCAATGCCAGACCGAACATGCAGGGCAGCACAGCAGACCGCCTGGATTTCACCGACCATTTCATGGCGTTTCTCCAGATCCGCGCGCGATTGCGCGCCGTCACGGCAATGGATGGTTGTTGTGACCCGAGTTTTGGGGGTAAGGGTACGCGGCCCCCTCGCCCCTGCACAAGGCCATTCTCCCGGTGGCAAAAGCGAGGGCGAAATGAAGGCGGAACCGTTGTCAATTGGTCCTCTTGCCTTCATGGCGGATGATCTAGACGATGGGCCGAAACCAAAATGCAGCAGCCTCGGAACCAGTCATGAAGATATTGAGCTTCGGCGTCGCGGCTTTCGGCCTCTTCGCGCTCGTCATGGGCCTTACCGGCGGAGGCATGTGGGAAGTCGGGCTCGGCGCTGCTGCGCTCCTGTGCGCCGTCACCACCTATCTGTCGGCCTGGATTTCAAGCTACCTCAAGATCTTCGTCGCCATTTTCTCGGTCGAGACCATCGTGTTCGGGCTCATGGTCGCGATCGACAAGGCCGGGCTCTGGCCCGCCGGCTATGCGGATTATACGTTGCCCAATCCCCTGCCGATCACGGTCGCGGTGTTCTCGATCCTGACCTATGTACTGGCGCAGGTTTCGGTGGTCCGACAGATGACCCGCATCGCCGATCTCTACTTCGAGGCGACCGAGCGGGGCGCGGCGCGGGTCTGGCCGCTGCCGCGCTACACCGCGCTGGAGCGGCGGATCGCCGTCGCCATGGTGGCCTTCCTGGTGCTGGTCAACCAGCTGCAGGTCGGCATCACCGTGAAGCTCAATTTTTTCAATCGCGACTGGTTCAACGCCATCCAGAACCACGACGCGACGGCGTTCTGGCAGCTGCTGCTGTTCGTATTCACGCCCTGGGCCTTCACCTATGTGGCCAGCGCGGTGTTCGAATTCGTCGTGCAGCAGATGCTGGTCATCCGCTGGCGGCGCTGGCTGACCGACTATTTCGTGGCGCACTGGCTCGGCGGCCACGCCCATTACCGCATGACGCTGGCGGGCGCGGAGGCCGACAATCCGGACCAGCGCATCGCCGAGGACGTGAACCGCTTCATCGACGGCGGCACCGAAGGCTACGGCATCTACTCCTATTCGATCCTGCTGATCTCGACACTGTCCTCGCTGGTATCGTTCGCGGTCGTGCTGTGGGGCCTCTCCGAGAACTTCACGGTGCCCGGCACCGACATCCATGTGCCCGGATTCCTGTTCTGGATCGCGCTGATCTATGCCGCGATCGGAACCCTGATCACGCACCTGATCGGGCGCTCGCTGGTGGGCCTTTATTTCCAGCGCCAGGCCGTGGAGGCGACCTTCCGCTTCTCGCTGGCACGGCTGCGCGAATACAGCGAGCAGGTCGCGCTGCTCGCCGGCGAGCGCTCCGAGCAATCCGCGCTCGGAGGTCGTTTCGGGGCCATCATCACCAACTACCTGCAGCTGGTGTTCTGGCGCAAATGGCTCTTGGCCTTCACCGCGCTGTATGGCCAGATCTCCCCGATCATCCCTTACATCTTCGCCGCCCCGTTCTACTTCGCGGGCACCATCCAGCTCGGCGTCATGACGCAGACCGCCGGCGCGTTCTCGCGGGTGGAGGGCGCGCTCACCTTCTTCATCAATTACTACGCCTCGCTCGCCAACTTCAAATCGGTGGTCGACCGCCTGACGTCCTTCGCCGGCGCGATCGAGCGGGCCAAGGGGCTGGCCTCCGCGGGGCCGACCCTCGCGGACGCACCGGCAAACGCCGGCGCGGTCGCGCTCGAAAATCTCGAGATCGCCCTGCCGGATGGCCGGCACATCGTCGAGGCCAAGCGGCTCTCCTTCGAGGCCGGCGAGGGCGCGCTGCTGACAGGACCTTCCGGATCCGGCAAGTCGACGTTGTTTCGCTCGATTTCCGGCATCTGGCCGTTCGGCGAGGGCCGCGTTCTTGTTCCTGATGGCGACGTCGTCATGGTGGTGCCGCAGAAGCCTTACATTCCGATCGGCGCGCTACGCGCCGCCGTCTGCTACCCGGCGCCGCCGGACGCCTATAGGGACGAGGATATTCGCAAGGCTCTCGCGGATGCGCATATCGGCTTTCTGGCCGATCAGCTCGACCGCGAGGACATCTGGTCGCAGCGCCTCTCCGGCGGCGAGCAACAGCGTGTCGCGATCGCCCGCGCGCTGCTTGAAAAGCCGGACTGGCTATTCCTGGACGAAGCAACCTCGGCGCTCGACGAGAAGCTCGAGGCCGAACTCTACCGGATGCTCAAGCAACGCCTGCCCAAGACCACGATCGTGTCGATCGGCCATCGTTCGACGCTGGTCGCCTTTCACGCGCGCCGCCTCGACATGATCGAAGGCGCGGCCGCCCAGTTCACGCCGCGCGACACCAAGGCCGAGGCGGCCGAGTGAGCAGGCGGCGAGTGGCGAGTAGCGGCTGAACTCTTCCCTGTTCGCTATGCGCCATCAGGAGCACGACCCATGGGAAGCAAAGCATTTCTCGCGGCGCTGGGGGCGCTGGTCGTGGCAGCCGGCGCAGCGCTGCCGACGCGAGCCCAGGATGTGCTCAGGGTCGCCATTCCGCAGCGCGGCGCCTGGGATTCCGGCCTCGCCGAGCTCGGGCAGCGCGGCGGCATCTTCAAGAAGCACGGGCTCACGCTCGAAATTCTGTTCACCCAGGGCGGGCCTGAATCGATCCAGGCGGTGATCGGCGGCAGCATCGACATCGCGGCCGCGGTCGGCACGTCGGCCGCGATCGGTACGTTCGCCAAAGGGGCGCCGCTCCGCCTGATCGGCAGCGAGATGATCGGGGCGCCCGAGCTCTACTGGTATGTGCGATCCCCATCCGCGATCCGCTCGATCGCCGATCTCAACGACAAGACCATCGCCTATTCCTTGACCGGGTCGTCCAGTCATGCGGCCGTGCTGGCACTGATCCAGCAGTACAAATTGAGCGCCAAGCCGGTGTCGACCGGCAGCATCCAGGCGACTGTCACGCAAACCATGACCGGGCAGGTCGATGTCGGCTTCGGGGCGGCCCCGTTCGGGCTCGACGTGGTCGAGGACGGCCGGGCGCGAATCGTCGCGACCGGCAACGATGTCGCGTCGCTGCGCACCCGCAGCGTTCGGGTGAATGTCGTCAACATGGCGGCCCTGGCCGGCCGCCGCGACGCGATCGCGCGCTTCATGCAGGCCTACCGGGAGACGCTCGACTGGATGTACGCCGATCCAGCCGCGCTCGCCGTCTACAAGGATTATTCCGGCCTGCCCGACAGCATCGTGCGGCGAGTGCGCGACCTGATCCCGAAGGAGGCCATGAACCCCGACAGCGTCATCGGGATGGATCAGATCATCGCCGAAGCGGTCAATCTGAAATTCATCCCGGCGCCGCCGAGCGGCGAGCAGATGAAGGAACTCATCCAGATCCCGCCGCCGGTGAAGTGAATCCACGCTCGACGGTTCCTGGGCTCGCGGCGCGAGCCCGCCCGATCTCAATGTCGAAACGGCGGGCGGTAGAAGGTGATCAATCGGCCGCAGATGAGCACCGCCACCCAGGCGGAGAGTGATGTTCCGGCGATGAGCTTGGCGCGCAAGGGCGCGTCGGCGCCGGCCGACATCAGCTTCACCTCGCGGAATGCGTCGGTCAGGTAGAACACGGCGACGTTGACGCCGGCGAGCGCGACGAAGGCCAGCAGCAGCTGAAACGAGGGATTATAGAAATACTGCTCGGGAAAGCCGAAAAAGAACCAGATGCCGGTGAGAAGATTGAGTACAAAGCCGGCAATCCCGAACGGGATCAGCTTGTGCAGCGTGGCCGGCGGCACCGCCTTGCCCACTCCCAGCACGCGCAGATCAAACAAGCCGACGGTGCCCAACAGCAGCGACAGGCCGAAATAATGCAGCGTCTGGAAAATGGGCCACAGCCAGGAACCATTCTGCGCAATGAATTGGTGCAGCTCGGTCGCTCGCACCCAAAGCTCCCAGGGTTGCGACAGCTCGGGCTCGGTGAACATTGCGATTCCCCCTCAGAAGCCGACCGGCAGGCCGACCCGCAGCCAAGTATAGGTGTAGGCGAGGAAGCGTCCCGCCGCGACCGCGCCCATCCAGGAGGCAAGCGAGAAGGCTGCGAGAACCTTCGCGCGCCGCCATATGGCCGTGCCCGCGGGATGTTTATCGCCCTGCGGATTGCGCAGCACATCGTTGCGGATCTTGACCACGAGATAGATCGCCAGCGCGATCAGCGACAGCTTTACGTAGAAGAGCGGATTGGTGAATGCCTTGTAGGGATAGCCGATCAGCAGCAGCGTGCCGGACATGACGTTGGCTGCCAGTGCGACCCACAGGATGGGATAGAATAGTTCGAGCCGCCCCAGCGGCAGTTGCGGCGCGACCCCGAGGATTCGCAGAGCGATCGCCGAACTGGTGCCGGCGAGGAATCCCGTTCCCAGCACGTGTATGGTCAGGATCGTCGGAAAGGCGAGCATCGAGGGACCGACGATCCACAGGCTCAAGTCCGTATGCTCGATCCAGTCGAAGACCTGTTCGGTCGGCGTCATGCGGCTCTCCCCCGATCGAATTTACCCGATACCATACTTAAAGACCGAGGTCTGTGCTCGCAGCGGGCAATTCTTGGCCGCTGTGACCCGGTAAGCCGCCGTACTCTTGCACCGCAGCGAACCGGCCCGGCCTTTGCGCGGGCTTCCCCGACCTCGTCAATGCCACCGCCCGCGTGTTAGGCTCCGGCGCGATCCCGCTCGATCGAACAAGCGGAGGAAGCGACATGTCGATTTCTCTGATCGTCAACGGCAGCGCCTACACGGTGGACGTGGAGCCGGAAACGCCCCTGCTGTGGGTCCTGCGCGACTCGCTCAAGCTCACCGGCACCAAGTTCGGCTGCGGCATCGCCCAGTGCGGCGCCTGCACCGTCCTCATCGACGGGCAGGCCACGAGGTCGTGCAGCATCCCGGCATCGGCCGTCGCCGGCAAGACCATCACCACCATCGAGGGACTGTCGGCTGACGGGACGCACCCGGTCCAGTTGGCGTGGATCGAGTTCGACGTTCCCCAGTGCGGCTACTGCCAGTCGGGGCAGATCATGGCGGCGGTGGCCCTGCTCAAGGAAAAGCCGAAGCCCACCGACGCCGAGATCAACCGCGAGATGACCAACATCTGCCGCTGCGGAACCTATCCGCGCATCCGGGCGGCCATTCACCGGGCGGCTGAGCTGCAAGCGTGAGGGAGGACCGGCCATGACTGCGAAGCTTGAAACGAGCCCGAAGGCCGACCTCAACCGCCGCGACTTCCTGGCCGCCACGGCTGCGGTTGGCGGCGCCATGGTGGTCGGCTTCCATCTGCCGCCGGCGAGCGCGCAGGCCATCGCGATCCAGGGCCAGCCCTGGTACCGCGACGCCATGGTCCCCGAAATCAACGCCTGGCTGACGATCGCGCCGGACGACACGGTAACGATCCGCGTCGCGCAGACCGAGATGGGAACCGGCGTCTTCACCTCGTGCCCGATGATGGTGGCCGAGGAGCTGCAGTGCGACTGGAGCAAGGTCAAGGCCGAATACGCCTCGCCCCAACGCAATGCGGTCGAGAAGGCGCCGGAGTGGACCTTGCAGATTCCAGGCGGGGGAAATCCGCGGATCCGCGACGGCGGCGGCGAACCGGTCTCGGCGAGAAACTTCACCGGCGTGTACCGCCGGCTGGACACGAATTCCAGCGGGTCGGTGCGGGAGAGCCGCTACTATCTGCAAATGGCGGGCGCCGAGGCGCGCGAACGTCTGCTCCTGGCCGCCGCCGCGATGTGGAAGGTGCCGACTGCGGAATTGGCGGCCAAGAACAGCGTCATCACCCACGGCCCGAGCGGACGGCGGACCACCTATGGGGCGATCGCCGCTAGGGCCGCGCAGATCGCGCTGCCCGATCCGTCGCAGATCAAGATCAAGGGGCCGGACCAGTTCACGCTGATCGGGACCGAGCAGAAGAACCGCGATGTTCCGCTGAAAGTCACCGGCAAGGCCATCTACGGCATCGATGTCGATCTGCCGGGCATGCTCTATGCCGCCGTCAAGGCCTGTCCGGTGTTCGGCGGCATGGTCAAGAGCTACGACTTCAATGCCATCAAGAATCGCCCTGGCGTCCATTCGGCCGTCAGGATCGAAGGCAAGGGGCCGCGAGAGGATGCCAACTATGGCACCAGCGGCAGTGAGTATCGGTATGCGGCGGTCGCGGTCGTTGCCGACACCTGGTGGCGGGCCAAGACCGCGCTTGATCTCATGCCGATCGAATGGGACGTGGGAGAAAACGGCCAGCGCAGCACTGAGGAACTATTCCGGGCCGACTTCGAGACCATGAAGCAGCCCGGCACGATTGTGCTGGAGGAAGGCGGCAGCTACGCCGCCGCCAAGAGCAAGGCCGCCAAGGTGGTCGAGGCGACCTATACGGTGCCCTATCTGGCCCATGCCCGCATGGAGCCGGGCAACGCCACCGCGATGGTCACGCCCGATCGCGTCGACGTATGGACCGGGGACCAGTCACCTCAGTTTGGGCTGTTGCGGGCCGCCGACGAGGCCGGCGTCTCGCCGGACAAGGTATTCATTCACACCACCTTCCTGGGCGGCGGCTATGGCGGCGGCGGCGGCTCCGACCAGATTCGCCAGGCCGTGGCCGTGGCCAAGACCCTGAACGGACGGCCGGTGAAGCTGCTTTGGACCCGGGAAGAGGACATGCGGCTGGGCGAGAAGTATCGCCCGATGGGCATCGGCCGGTTCGAGGCGGCGCTCGACGCCGACGGATGGCCTCTGGCCATCAGCGTGCGGACCACGAGCGATCGCTATGACCGCAGCCTGACGCCGGCCGGCACCTACAAAAACATGGTTTCCGAGCAGGCGGTGCGCGGCCTGCACGAATTGCCGTACTTTGTTCCGACCCTCTATTACGACGTCCACACCCGAAACAGCCACGTTCCGGTGGGGTTCCGGCGTTCGACCGGCAGCGGAGTGAATGTCTTCTATCTCGAAAGCTTCATCGACGAGCTGGCCCACGCCGCCGGTAAGGACGCCTACGCGTATCGGCGCGAGCTGATTGCGCGCAATACCAAGTTCCGCGACCGCGACGACTGGCTCAAGGCGCTCGACATGGTGGCCAAGATGTCGGGCTGGGCCACGCCGTTGCCCGAGGGCTGGGCGCGCGGCATCGCCGCCGACGATCGCCGGCGAGCGGCACCGACAAGGTCCGCCACCTCCTTGTGCGCCCAGGTGGCGACCGTGTCGGTGAGCCGGAGCGGACAGCTGCGGCTGGAGCGGGTCGATGTCGTGTTCGACGAAGGTTTCTCGTTGGTGAACCCGCTGTCCGTGCGCAAGCAGATCGAAGGCCAGATCGCCTGGGCGCTCAGCGACGCGAAATGGCAGGAAATCACCATCAAGGAGGGGCGCGCGGTCGAGGGCAATTTCGACCAGTACCAGATTGCCCGCATGGCGGATTATCCGCCGCAGATCAACATCGCGTTCCTCAAGACCAACAACAAATGGATCTCCGGCGTGGGCGAAGAAGCGTGCCCGCAGATCGCGCCCGCCATGGCGCAGGCGATCTTCAAGATCACCGGCAAGCGGCTGCGGTCGCTGCCGTTCGGCAAGCAGGACCTCAGCTGGGCCTAGTTGGCGGCGGCGGCCGGATAGGCGGCGCGCACGCGCTCGAGCAGCGCGGGCGGGAGGCTACTGACCTGCGCCACCAGCTTCTGCACCTCGTCTCCGGTCATGGGTGAGACGCCGAGCCGCACCCGTTCGGCTTCGGCGAGAAATTCCGGGTCCGTCATGGTCTGGTCGAAGGCGCGGCGGAGCGCGGTGAGGCGGTCGCCCGGAATGCCCGGGCTGGTGAAAAAGGCGGTACCGACCTCGCTCGCGTTCATGATGGCGGCCAGCACCTGGCGCTCATCTTCGTTGCGCGCGAGCTCGACGGCGGTCGGAATGTCGGGAAGCTCGGGGTGCCGCTTGAGCGCGAACTGCACGATGATGTTGACGGTCTTGTCGCGCAGCCAGTCGGGCTTGGCCACCTTGACGGCCGACCAGGCGGTGGAATGACCTTCAACCTCGCCGCGCTCCATGGCGAGCATGGCTTCATTCGAACCCCGATAGCCCATCACCAGCTTGAATTTGGTTCCGATCACGTTGTTCAAGACGGTCGGATAGATCGAAACGGTCGATCCCGCGCCGGTCCCCGACAGCGTCGATTCGATTCTCTGGGCGTCCGCAATGGTCTTCACCCGCGAAGTTTTCCACATCATCACGATGTTGATGAGGGAATCGACGCGTCCGAGCCAGTTCAGTTCGGCGGTCTTGAAGCGGACGCCCTGCGAGCCGAGCTTTTCGTCGAGCGCCAAGGTCGGCGCGCCGAGGCCGATGACGGTGCCGTCCCTGGGAAGCGTGGCGAAGACCCGATTGACCGCCAAAAAGCTGCCGGCACCCGGCACGTTTCTCGGCACGATATTCGGTGTTCCGGGAATGTGCTTGCCGAGATGGTTGGCGATGAGGCGCGCATAGGCATCGTTGCTGCCGCCGGTCGGATAGCCGACCTCAAGATCGATCATCTTGCCCCGGTAGAACTGTTCGGGCGTCTGCGCCGAGGCTAGGCTGGAGAGACCAAAGGCCGCCGCAAGACCGAGCGCGACCAGGCGCGCGCGCCGAGAACAGTGCATGGATTGCTCCCTTCCGCTCGCCGGCCCGCGCCGATCCGGCATCGCCTTGATCTGCTTTGATCAGCGTGCAATCGGGCGGCGTGGAAGCCGGTCGGCTCCAGGCATTTGATACCGGAAGCGGGACGCGACAAGCAAGTCGGGCGCAGCCGACGGAAACCGTCAGCCGCGCCCGAGCCTCACCGGTCGCGCACGGGGGGAGGGAAATGGCGGCCGGTTGCAGCAACAATGCGCGACGCTTGCGATGGTTCCATTCAATGGCGAGCCGCTGACCAACGCCGATGCGCGATGGCGCGGGGGATTCGTCGTTCCCTCTTCACCACGTTTGTTTGTGCGTGGAACCTATAACGCGTTTGTGAGTTGGGGGCGGGGGGAGTACCAAGGAGCCCATGCAATGCGACCATTCATTCTGATTGCGGTTTCGGCAATTGCTCTTTCGGCCGCCTCGTTCGGCCAGGCCAATGCCGGGACTTCGGCCGGCGCGGCCGGCTTGCGGGATGCGGCCGAACAGCTCCGTGTCACCGAACCGGTCGCCCGCGTGTGCCGTGAAGTTTGCCGCGAGAATTTCTGCCGAACGCGGTGCTTCTACGAGCATGACCGGGACGAGGTGGTTCGCGAACGGGTCTACCGCGGGCGCGACCGCGACGAGTACCGCGAACGAAGACCCGGCGTGGAACTTCGTGTTCCCGGCGTCAGTATCGAGGGACATTGAAGCAAATTGCCGCGGCGCAACCTTGTGCGTGCGTTGAATCGCCGGAGCGTTCCAATCAAGACGAAACCCGCCGGGCGCGAGCTCGGCGGGTTGCGCGGGCGGGCGGCAAGGATCATTTGACCTTGAGGTTTCCCGCGGATTGCTTGCCGCGGTCGGTGACGATCTCGTACTCGACCTGCTGTCCTTCATTGAGCGAGTTCAGGCCGGCGCGTTCGACCGCCGAAATATGGACGAAAACGTCCTGGCCGCCGCCTTGCGGCTGAATAAATCCGTAGCCCTTTTGCGAATTGAACCACTTCACCGTGCCGAGCGCCATGTGTCGATCTCCAAGTTGAGAGGCGAGGATAGCCTGCGGGCAACGAAATGCCAATCACCGATCCGACAAGAATCTCGAGAGGCACGATCAGGAGAACGCGAACATGAGCCTTAGTCCGACTGCCACATTTCTGATTGTCCTCGCCATCGGCATCCTCGCCGGCCTGATCTTCGATCGCTTTGCCGGGCACAATTGGTTCAAGCGCCAGATCACAGGTGCGATGCCGAGCATGGTCACCAGCGCGCTGGTCGGCGTGGCGGGGTCGTTCATCGGGTTTCATGTCGCGGAATCGCTCAAGCTTGCGGCGGGCGCCGCCCTGGTCGGTGCCGTAGTGGGCGCCGCCGCCGTCCTGTTCGGCTGGCGCACGGTTCGCTGACGCTGGATCGCAAACGTTCCGGCCGTTCGTATCGATCGCAAGCTTGCGTTTCGGGAGCTTTGGGCTTGGCTTTCCCAGGTATCAGCATCCTTAGAGCAATGCGGCATAAAGAAATGATTTGAAGGATTGCGCACCACACCGCGGAATGCTTATAGACGAGCCTGAAGCCAGATGCGTCGTGACGGGCCGCGCGGCCTGAGGGCACGCGGCGAACCGCCGCACAGACCGCCAGAACATGCTCCAGCGCGACAAACTACAGTCTCCTCTGGTCGAATTCTGTCAGGCGGTCGATGAGTTGACTATGCGGTCTCCCGAACTGACGAAAACGCCGCCCGACACGCATATTCCCACTTCCCTGGTGCTGCAGCAGCTCCTTGACGAGGCGCCGGCCGACCACTTCACGCTGGATTGGCTGGTCGGCAGTCTGTCCGAGCGCTCCTTCGGCATCGTCATGCTGCTCCTCGCCGTGCTCGCCATGGCGCCGATCGGTTCGATCGTGCCCGGCCTGCTGCTCGGGATCGTGGCGGCGCAGATGATCGCGGGCCGCGCAGGTCCCGTCTTCCCGCGTCGCGTTGCCGCCCGCGCGCTGCCGATACGACACCTCGCGCGCATGGGACGGTATCCCGTCCTGGTGCTGAGGCACCTCGAACGGGTGATCCGGCCGCGCTGGCCCACGCCGTTCGGGGCGACCAAGCGGGTCATCGGCATCATCGTGTTTCTGCTGACCTGTCTCATCCTGCTCGCCCCTTTGCCGCTGACCAACGTTCCGCCCGCGGCGGATATCGCCTTGATCTCGCTCGCCTATATCGAGAAGGACGGCGTGCTGCTGGCGCTTGCGCTGATCGCCGCGCTGGTCCTGCTGGCGCTCGCAGCGGCAGCCGTGTGGGGAGCGGTCGTCAGCGCGGTTTGGATCGGCAACCTCTGAGGCGGTTTCCGGACGCAGAAGCGCGCTATCGCCTTGCGTCCTCACATTTGCAACGGAAAAGCGGATCCCGTTCCCGGATCACAGGCGTCCTCCCGCGAAATTGCTCCAGGACCAAGCGAAGTCGTTGAAAACCTGCTCTATCGGCGTGCCAAACCGCGACGGTCTTGCATTTTGCTGCCATAATCGCCCGCTGGCGCTGTCCATGAGGGGGAAACCGCGATGCTGTTGCTCTTGATCAACGTGCTTATCATCGTTGTCGTCGGCGCGCTCTGCTTCTATCTCATTGACAAGTTCGTGCGCGACGGGCGGCTCGCGAACCTGCTCAAAATCCTGGTCGCGCTCATTTGCATCCTCGCGATCCTGCAGCGGCTGCTGCCGGCATTGGGGTTGAGCGGGCTGCTTTAAGCGGCCGCGGCGTTCACTTTGTCGCCGAATCCTTCGCCAGCGCGGCGATGGCGTCCTGCACCGTGGTCATGAATTGCGCGGGGAAGATGATGGTCGAGTTCTTCTCGACCGAGATTTCAGCCATCGTTTGCAGGGTGCGCAGCTGAAGCGCCACCGGATGCTGCGCAATGATGTCGGCCGCCTGGCCGAGCTTCATCGCCGCCTGGTATTCGCCTTCGGCGGCGACGATCTTGGCGCGCCGCTCGCGTTCGGCCTCGGCTTCCTTGGCCATGGCGCGCTGCATGTTGTCGGGAAGCGTAATGTCCTTGATCTCGACCGCCGTGACCTGCGTGCCCCATGGCTCGGTGTGGTGATCGATGACATCCTTGATCTGGTCGTTGATGCTCGCGGTGTCCGACAGGAGCTGATCGAGGCTGAAGCGCCCGACCACGTTGCGCACGGTGGTCTGGCTGATCTGATTGATCGCGTTGTAGACGTTCTCGATCGCGATCACGGCTCGTTCCGGATCCGAGATGTGATAATAGGCGACGGCGGCGATGTCGATCGAGACGTTGTCCTTGGTGATGATCTTTTGCGAGGGGATTTGCATCGTGACGGTGCGCAACGATACGCGCACCATCTGCTGGAACGGAGCGAAGATGAGGGTGAGCCCCGGACCGCGCACGCCATGGAATTTTCCGAGCAGGAACACGACGCCGCGCTCGTACTGCCGCAGGACGCGCAGCGACACGAGGACGTAGACAACGATGGCGGCGACGACGACCAGGAGGGAGAACATGCATTTATTATCGCATGGATCGAGATAGCGGTCGAGCGGCATCGCGGCCGCGGTGGCCTGTTCGCGGGCGGCCGCCGCCGGTCATCAGGTCTCGGGAAGGAGCTTGCCGATCCTCAGCGTCGCGAAACGCTCGGCGGCGTCGGCCGCAAGGTCGACCTCGACGATCATCGCATAATCATATGTTCTCGGCAGCCGGTCCGCGGCCGGGATCTGGATCTTGCAATGCTCGCCCAAGCTTGATTGCGCCTCCTCCAGCGAAAGATAAAGCGACGGCACCTCCCCCTGCCGGATCATTTGTCCGACCTGCTCGGACAAGGCCAGGCGGAATTGCTCGCGCGCCGGCCACACGGAAACACCGCATCCCTCGCATGAGGGATACTCGGCGGACCGCACCGCATACATGCCGTCCTGCCGCCGCAGAACGTGCGCGATGGAGAAATAGGCCATTCCGGGGCGCCCTCATTGGCTTACGCGATCATGCTACCAGGACGCGTCCGGCGCCGGATAGGCGAAAAATCACAAAACCTCCGGCGTTCATTGCATTAGTCCGGCTCGAACCTGTCCTTGTAGTCGACCTTGAGCCGGTGATCCTGCTGCTCCTTGCGCAGCACGCAGTTGCCGACCACCAGCATGTCGATCTCGGTGCCCATGAAGCAGCGGAACGCGTCCGCGGGCGTGCATACGATCGGCTCGCTGCGCACGTTGAAGCTGGTATTGACCAGGAGGGGGCAGCCGGTCAGCTGGTGAAAGCGCCGGATCAGATCGTAGTAGGCCGGGTTGGTCTCGCGGTGGACGGTCTGCACCCGGGCCGAATAGTCGACATGGGTGACGGCCGGGATGCTCGAGCGCGCCACGTTGAGCTTGTCGATCCCGAACAACGCTGCCTCGGCCTCGTTCATCGGCCGCAGGTGCGGCTTGGCCACCGGCGCGACCAGCAGCATGTACGGGCTGTCGACGTCGAGCTCGAACCACTCGGCTGCCTGGTCGCGCAGGACGGCGGGCGCGAAGGGCCGGAAGCTCTCGCGATACTTGACCTTCAGATTGAGGTTCTTCTGCATCGCGGGACTGCGCGGATCGCCGAGGATCGACCGGTTGCCGAGCGCGCGCGGCCCGAACTCCATGCGGCCCTGGAACCAGCCGACGGCCTGCCCGTCGGCGAGCGCGGCGGCGGCCGTATCGAGCATGGCCGAGCGCTCGAGCGTGGTGAAGCGCGCGCCGACGGCGCACAGGCCCTGCTCGATCTCCTGCGGGCCGAATTCCGGCCCCAGATAGGCGCCCGACATGCCGTCGATCGCATTGGGACGCGCGCGGGCCTGTCCGGCATGGATGTGGTAGGCGGCAAGCGCCGCCCCGAGCGCGCCGCCGGCATCGCCGGCGGCCGGCTGGATCCAGATGTTGCGGAACTTTCCATCGCGCAGCACCTTGCCGTTGGCGACGCAGTTGAGCGCCACGCCGCCGGCGAGGCAGAGGTTCTCCTCGCCGGTCTCCGCCGCCAGGCTGCGGGTGAGCCGCAGCACGGCCTCCTCGAGCACCACCTGCACGGAAGCGGCGATATCCATGTCCCTCTGCTCGATAAGCGTTTCCGGATCGCGCGCCGGCGCGCCGAACAAGCGGTCGAAGCGCTCGTTGGTCATCGTGAGCCCGGTGCAGTAGTCGAAGTATTCGAGGTTGAGCCGAAACGAGCCGTCGGGCTTGAGATCGATCAGGTTATCGTAGATGAGCTGCGCGTAGCGCGGCGTGCCGTAGGGCGCGAGCCCCATCACCTTGTACTCGCCGGAATTGACCCTGAACCCTGTGTAATAGGTGAACGCCGAGTACAAGAGCCCGAGGCTGTGGGGAAAGTGGATTTCCTTGGTGATCGCCAGGTTGTGGCCCTCGCCGACGGCGGTCGCCGTGGTGGTCCATTCGCCGACGCCGTCCAGCGTCAGCACCGCCGCCTTCTCGAACGGCGAAGGATAGAACGCGGATGCCGCGTGGCTGAGATGGTGCTCGCAGAACAGCAGCCGCTGCTGCCAGTCGAACTCGCAATCCCTGGCCTTGAGCTCGTCGGCGAGCAGCGACTTCTGAAACAGCTTTTCCCGCAGCCACAGCGGCAGCGCCATGCGAAACGACGTGAAGCCGCGCGGGCTGCAGGTGAGGTAAGTCTCGAGCAGACGCTCGAACTTGACGAACGGCTTGTCGTAGAACACGACCCAGTCGATATCCTTGAGCCCGACGCCGGCCTGGGCCAGGCAGTAGTCGATGGCAAGCCGCGGATACCCGGCATCGAACTTCTTGCGGGTGAAGCGTTCCTCCTGCGCGGCCGCGACGATGCGGCCATCCTCGACGAGCGCGGCGGCACTGTCGTGATAGAAGGCGGAGAGGCCGAGAATGCGCACAAGGAGCCGCTTTTAGAAGAGCGTATAGATGAAGGGCGCGACGGCCGTGCCCTGGGTCAGCACGATCAGGCCACCGAAGATCGCCATCGTGATGATGACCGGCAGCAGCCAGTACTTCTTGCGAACGCGCAAGAAGGCCCAGAATTCCTGCAGGAATGAGATCATGGCGTTCAGAATTGGTTCTTGAACGAGTCGGGCTGCGGACCGGGAGGCACGCGCTTCATCCAGTAGCTGTCCGCCTCCGGCTCGTAGCGCAGCCGCAACGGGTCTTTGCCGCTCAACCGCATGAGAAACCCGATCGGAACCATGCAGAAATAAAAGATGACCCCCAACATGACCGGGCTAACGATGGCATGCAGCAGACGCCCGAATTTGGCCCACACATGGTTGAACGGCGCCAGCAGCTTGGGGGCCGCGAGCGCAAGCACCAGCATGACGACCGCCAAGCCGAGCCATAGCGGCCAGCGCTCGCTATGCTGCCACAGTCCGAGCGCGCCTGCGAGCGCGAAGAAACCGGCGAACACGAACCCGAAGCTGCGATCGGACGCAGTCTTGGCGACCGGGTCGCGACGCAAAATCTCGTGCGAGCCGAAATACTTGTCGCGCATCGCTCGCAAATTCCTCCCGCTGAGCAGGCGCCCAAAATGCACAAGTCCCGCATGATTGCAATAGACGCGCCCGCAACGGACCCTCACCGCTTCATCAGCTCCTTCATCCGCAACCGAACCTCCTCCTTGGTGCTCAAGGTGAAATCCCAGCCGAAGGTATCGAAATAATTCACCCCGGGACGAGGAATGATCTCGGGCGGCAGGAAGCTCGATTCATCGATGTCGTTGCGGGTCGGGGATTCGGTTCGCGCGCGGGCGTAGACTCCCAGTCCGTCCTTCGACGCGATCCAATTTGCGAACAGCCTTGCCGCGTTCGGGTGCGGCGCGTGGTCCATGAGCGCGACCTCGCCGACGCCGGCCGAAAGCGTTCCCGGCATGTCGGACAAATTGTACACCGCCTCGACCGGCAGCCCCTCCTGCTTCAGCCGCTCGACCTCGTCGCGCTCCGCGCCGATGGAGATCGGATACCTTCCGCGCGCCAGCCAATCGGTGATTTGCCGGCGATCGCGGGCGATGCCGGGTTGCTGGTCGACAAAGAGCCGCCTGACGAAGTCCTCGCCGTATTGGGTATAAAATCGCGCCGCCTCGTTGCTTCCGTTGCCCGGCACTGTCGGATCGTGGATCGAGATTCTGCCCTTCCACTTGGGATCGAGCAGGTCGCGGGCCATATGGAAATCAGCAGGCTTGGCAAATTGGGTGTGGATATAGAAGTTCGCCCCCACCGTATTGAACAGCCGCAATATGTATTGGTCGTCGGGATCCATGAACCAGAGCTTCCCGTTCTTCCATTTGGACGGGTCCACAACCTCGGGATAGATGAGCTCCGGCCGCAGCGGGAGCAGCATCTTCTCCCGATAGAAGATCGTCGCCATGGTCTGGATACCGGCGAGCGCCACGTCCACCGTGTAGACTCCGGCCTGGCGCTCGGCGCGCAGCTTGCCGGCGCTCTCGCTGCTGCGGCCGCCGAGGTAATCGACGGCGATGCCAAAGCGGGCACGAAACGCGGCCGGCAGCGCTTGGCGCACCTGCGTGTCGGGCGGCGCCAAGATCACCACCTTGCCTTCCGCCTTGGCGGCGTCGACCAACTGGTTCCAGCGCGTTTCCGAGCCTTGCGGCGACGGGATCGGGCCCTGCGCCCAGGCCGGGGATGCGCAGAGCACCAGGGCCAACGCCAACAGTTTCGTCATCGCAGGGTCCTCGTGTCGATCTGCGGCGGCAGCCGGCGGCGTCGGGACAGGCCGGTCACGCCGGTCTTGCCTCCTGCCGCCGCGGGTTGGTCATTTGCAGGCCAAATCGCCTGCCGACCAGCATCATTGCACAAATGATCGCGGTGATCAGCAGGCCCAGCGCCGCGGCACGTTCGATTTCTCCGTTGAAGCTGTACTCGAGCAGGAGGATCGACAGCGGCCGCGACTCGGCGCTGTAGAGCAGAACCGGCGTGCTGATGCTGGTGAGCGCGGTGCCGAAATTGAGCATGGCGACGGTCACCGCGACCGGCGCCACCAGCGGCAGAAGAATGCGCCGATAGGTGTAGCGCCAGGAGGCGCCGGTGACGCGCGCCGCCTCCTCCAGATCCGGGCCCAGCTGCAGGAACGCCGACTTGAACGCCTGCGTGCTCACCGGGCTGTCATGGATGGTGAGCGCCAGCGCGATGCCCCATACCGTGCCGTAGAGGATGCCGCGCAGCGGCGTGGCCAGGAAGACCCATAATAGCCCGAGACTCATCAGGATGCCGGGAATGACCCACGGCAACCAGCAGAAGAACTCGAGCAGCGCGGGCGCCTTGAGACGCCGCGAAGCCAACAGATAGCCGACCAGCGAATAGAGCAGGACGCCGAGGAAGGCGGTGATGCCGGCGATCTCGAGGCTGTTCTGCAGCGATCCCAGGAACAGCGGATCGGAAAAGAGCGCCTGCCAGTGCGCCACCGTGAAGGGCGATTTGATGTCGAAGAAGCCGTAGCGTCGCATGAACGAGCCGATGACCAGAAACGTCAGGGGCAATACCATCATGACGGCGAACCACAGGACAAATCCGCCGAGCGCGACGTATCTCCACTTGCCGAGCTTGATCCGCAGGGTGGAATAGCCCTGCCCCGTCACCACGGTGAACTTCCGCTTGCCCTGAAAGTAGCGACGGTAGAACACGGCCAAGGCGGCCAGCACCAGCAGGAACACGGAGCCCAAGGCGGTGGCCTCGCCATAGGCCGGCGGCTCCTGGCGCAGATAGTCGTAGATGCGGGTGCCGTAGACATAGATGCCGGCCGGAAGTCCCAGCAGCAGCTCGGTATTGAACGATTCCAATCCCTTGATGAAGCTCAACACCGCAATGGCGATGATCATCGGGGACAGTACCGGAAAGGTGATGCGCAACAGGGCCGTGAAGGTATTCGCGCCGGCGACACGCGCCGCTTCCTCCAGCGTGGCGCCCAGGCGGCGAAATATCGGCGTCAGCAACATCACATTGAGCCAGATTCCGCCGGTGCCGAGATGCACCCAGACGATGCCCCAAAAGCTGTACGGATTGAACAGCGGGCCGTTCACGAAGGGCAGCACCTGGGCAATGTTGTTCAGGAAACCGAAGTTCGGATCGAGCAGCAGGATCCAGGCCAGCGTCAGCGGAAAATCGGGGACGAAGTAGGCGAACCAGCACAGAAATTCGAGCGCGTGGCCGCCCGGCATATCGGTCCGCGCGATGAGCCAGGCGAAGGTCACCGACAGCGCCAGCGAGGGGACGAGACGCACCATGGAGAACGCGAAGCTCATCCACAGCGCGCTCAACGTCTGCGGTTCCGCGAAGGCGCGCAGCCAGTTTCCCAGACCGTAGACCGGCGGTTGCCCGGGCGGAGCGATGTTGAAGCTGCCGAACAGCAGGAACAGGATCGGCAGCCCCATGACGGTGACAAAGAACAGCAATACCGACAGCTCGACCGCGGGCAGGCCGCGCAGCTTCGGCGAACGTGCGAAAGCGGCGGCGAGCTGGCTCATTGCGGCAATGTGGTGATGTGGCCGGGATCGAACGCCAGGCGGATATCGGCGCCGATCGCGAACGGTTCCCGCTTCGATGCCGGCAGAATCAAGGTGCGCCCCGCCGCCGCGATCGTGTACTCGAGATGATCGCCCATATAGGCCACGCGCTCGATCTTGCCGAGGACCTGATTTGCAGCAACCTCGCCGATCGGCAGCAGCGTGATGTCTTCCGGCCGGGAAAAAATGCGCACCAGGTCGCCGTCGCGGAATTTTCCCTCCGGCCGCACCGCCACGCGCCCCCTGCCCTCCACGTCGACCCAGCTGGCGCCCGCATCATTGCGAAAAATTCCTTTGACGATCACCGTGCGGCCGAGGAAATCGCCGACGAACCGCGTGCGCGGCCGCTCGTACACTTCCGCCGGGCGGCCGACCTGCTCCAGGCGGCCCTGATTGACGACGGCAATGCGGTCTGACATCGCCAGGGCCTCGGCCTGGTCGTGGGTGACATAAACCACCGCGAGATCGAGGCGCCGGTGCAGCGCCTGCAGCTCGCTGCGCATCTGCTCGCGCAGCTTCACGTCGAGGTTGGACAACGGCTCGTCGAGCAGCAGCAGCGCCGGCGTGTAGACGATGGCGCGGGCCAGCGCGACGCGCTGTTGCTGCCCGCCGGAGAGCTCGGTCGCGCCGCGCTGCTCGAGCCCGGAGAGGCCGACCAGCTGCAGCGCCTCGCTCACCCGCTTGGCGATGGCACCCTTCGGCTCGCGGCGAACCCGCAACGGAAACGCGACGTTCTCGAAGACGGTCAGGTGCGGCCAGATCGCATAGGACTGGAACACCATCCCCATGCCGCGTTTGTCGGTCGGCACCAGCACGCCGCGGCGCGGCGCCGCCAGGCAGCGGCCGCCGAGCGTGATCTCGCCTTCATCGGGAGTCTCCAGCCCGGCCAGCAATCGAAGCGTCGTGGTCTTGCCGCAGCCAGAGGGGCCAAGCAGGGTGAAGAACTCGCCGCGCGCGACCGTGAAACTGATGCCGTCGACGACCGCGGTGTCGCCGTAACGCTTGACCACGTTCGAGAACTCCAGGAGCGTGTCGCTCACGACATCCTCTCGCCGCCGGCCCCCGCGCTTTGCAAACCTTGTCCCGGCCTTGAGCCGGGACCGTCCCCAGCTCGGAGTTTGGAACGGTCCCGGCTCAAGGCCGGGACAGGTTTGGGCCTAGATCTTGTAAAGCCTTCTCGCGTTCATTTCGAAGATATTCTTCTTATCGGCATCGGTGAGCCAGCCGAAGCTCTCGATGATCGGCTTGAGATCGTCCATGGCCAGACCCGTGTGCGGATTGACCGACGATCCGGCGCCCGGGCTCTCGGTGCCGAACATGCAGCAATCCGCGCCCATGACCTTGAGCAGCAGCTGCAGCGCCTCCGGGGTGTAGAGACACGTGTCGTAATGCAGCTTCTTGGCCATGTTTTCGAAATAACGGCTTTCCGCGGCGCCCTTGCGCTCCTTGTCCCGGCGGCTCGGATAGCGCCCGGCCATGAAGCGGCCGATGTGATACGGAATGGCGCCGCCGCCGTGCGGGACCACAATCTTGAGCTTCGGAAAGTCGTCGAACACGCGCGAGTTCAGCAGCGAGATGACCGCGATGCTTTCCTCGTTGATGAAGTGGAGCGTGTAGGAGAGCCGCGACGACAGGCAGGTGGACGAATGGATCATGCAGGGCACGTCCAGCTCCACGAGCTTCTCGTACAGCGGATACCAGTACTCGTCGCCCATCGCCGGGGTGCTGTCATCGCCGCGCGCGCCCGGGTCCGGATTGACCAGGCAGCCGATGAAGCCCAGCTCCTTGACGCACCGCTCGAGCTCGGGCAGCGCCTCCTTGATGCTCGTGCCCACGCACTGGGGCAAAGCCGCCACCCCCTTGAACGTGTCGGGATGCATGCGGCATTGCCGCGCGATCAGGTCGTTGCACGACTCGACGTACCAATGCACGATCTTGTCGGGCTTCTCATGGTGCATCAGCGTATACGGCCGCGGCGACACTAGCTGCATATCGGTGCCGGCCTCCTTGAGGAATCGCAGGTGCGGCTTGAGCGCCTCCACCACTTTCTCGTCATCCGCCTTGTACATGGACCGGCGTTGTCCGCCGCGACTCGCCAGCAGATGCGCCTGGTAGGAGTACAATTCCGCCGGCGCGGACACATGCGCATGGATGTCGATGATCACCTGCCTGCTCCCTGTCGACTACACGTCTACGCCGCCGACGCCGCGATGACATCGTCCATGCGGCAGGCGACTCCCGCCTTGGCCAGCTCCTGCTCGAACAGGCGGCGGATCTGCGGATCTTCGTCCGCATATTCGATCTGGTCGCCGCCGGTCTTCACGCTTTCATCGGTGCCATAGCTCTTCCCGAGCGGCCGCGGATATTTCCTGCTGCCCCAGCGCAGCGCCAGGTAGCGCGCCGGGGTCGCGCCGATGTTGAAGTGCTGGTGAAACCATCGCTCCGGCGGCACGATGATGCTGCCGTCGTGCCAATCGAAGCGCTTGATCGGCTCCCCTTCCGGCCACATCAGCGAATAGCCGTGGCCGCCGATGATGACTACGTGGGCGCCAGGACCGTGACGGTGCGCCTTCTTGTAGGTGCCGACGGGAAATTCCGAGATGTGGCTGGTCATGGAATTCTCCGCCAGCTCGATATGGAGGAAGCTGCCGCCGGCGCCGCGATTGCTGCGCAGGTGGAGCGGTATGGTGCGCACATTGGGCACGAAATTGGTGTCCCAGACCGTGACCGCCTTGACCTTGTAGGATTCCCCGCTGCCCGAGAAGCTGTCGGGCTCGGCACCGAACCGGTCGTCGAAGCGAAACGGATTGTTGAGCACGAAATCCAGATTACGGAACAAGTTGATGATCGGGGGCGCCGATGTCACCACCAGCAGGCGTGCCGGCCGGCTGCCGCTGCCGTTGAAGTGCTGGCGCCAGGTATTCATCGGCGGCGAGAACAGGCTGCCTTCCTGCCATTCAAAGGTGACTTTCTTGTTTTCATCGTTCCACACCGAGCTCGCGCCGTTGCCCTCGACGACAAACACCAGTTCCTCGAACAGCAGGCGCTGCGGCTTGATGCTCCCGCCGGGAGGTATCTCGCACAGATAGGCGTCGTTGGCGTCGCCGGTGCCGATCAGATTGAGGTAGGCGCCGCGCGCGCCCTTCCAATCCCACGGCGCGAGCTCGACCTTGCGCAAATCCTCGATGTAGAAATCGCGGATAATGGGGATGGCTTGCGCCTCGATCCATTTCTGGTAGGGCGTCTGGCTGCCGATCTCGATCTTTTGTCCCTTGATCACATCTTTGCTCCGATGAGGTTGCAATCGTCGCGCCGCAAGGATGCGCCGATCCTTGCGCGTTTGCTGAAGATCGCGCGCGCGGTCTTCAGCCGTCCCAGTATGCGAAACCCATGCCGCAGCCGACGCCGGTCGGGGTCCGGTAGAGCGGAATGTATTCCACCACGGTTGCGGGCCGGTCCGCGGCGGCGGCGGTCACGATCCAATTGCGGATCTCGGACGTGCCCGCGGTCAGGCTGGCGGCAGGTAGCGCGCCCAGATAGCCGAGGTCATTGCTCGTGATCGCCGCGAGCACGCCGTGATCCAGAGCCTCGTCGATCAAGGTGTGGCTCAAGCCGCCGGAGCCGATGATCGCGACCCTGCGGTTGCCCGCGGCCTGCCGGATCGCCGCGGCCAGCCCCCGGCCGAACGCCACGCAGCGCTTGGCGGATGGCGCCGGCGGAAAATAGGTGTTGACCATGATCGGGACTACCGGCAGCCCGGCATCCGGGGTGAGGAATTTCAGGACGCGCGCGAATGCGTGACCAAGACCGCCCTCGTAGGGCAGCTCCTTGGCATAGGCCGGATCGAAACCCGCATCCATCAAATTTTCCAGCAGTCCCTGGGCCAGCTCCTGATGCGCTTGGTATCTGGTGCGGTTGGCGGACTTAGGCTCGTTGAAGTAGCTGAGACTTACGCTGGCCTCGCAGCTCTCGCCGATGAAGATCGTGAACGGCGGATTGGCGTTGTCGGTGATGTTCTCGTGCTGGTCGTCGGCCACGATCACCAGCACGTCGGGCCTCCAGGCCTCGAGCTTGCGCCGCAGGTGGTCGATGGCCTGCATGCAGCGCCGCCACTTCGCCGACTTTTCCTCCAGCGTTTCGCTTGCAAGCTCCGGCCGCACCGGCAGCGTCTTGCCCTGCCGGTTGTGCAGCACGTCCCACTGTTCCGGGCGCACCATCAGCTGCGGCCCGTGCGACATCGCCAGCCCGCCGGTCAGCTCAGCCATTGCAGGCCCCTTGCATCATAGACCTCCGGCATGGTGGGCCTGCGGCACGCGTGGCTCCTCCGCGCAAGAAACCTGGTGCGCCAGCGCGATCTCGCGGCGCTCGTTGGAAGATTGCAGCATGGCCAGGCAAACCTCAAGTGTGGCCTTGCCCCATCTTCCGTCGGGAAAGGGCGGCCGATCCTGCATCACGGCCTGATGGAGCTCGCGCAGCTCGGCGGCGCGCCCGGCGTCGACCGCACAGGGTATTTCCTCGCGGCCCGCCTCGCTGTAGACCAGAATTCCCTGCGGCGATTGCCGGATGGCACCGCGCTCGCAGGCCACGATGGTCAATCCGAAAAACGATTGGGCGGCTCGCTCGCGCACGGCGTCCGCCTCGGTGGTGCGCGGATTGGCGTACTTGAAGTCCTGGTCGACGGGGCCGGTGAGGCGCGCCTTGGCGACGCTTGCGTCCGTGCCACGGATGCGCTTGCCGCCCTCGCCGATGCCCCAGGTCAGCTCGGCGATATCGAAATAACCGTAGCCGTTGAAAACCATGGTCGCCGGAGTGCGGTCCTCGAACTCTAGAAACGCCGTATAGTCGCCCTCGGTCGCGAAATGCCTGTCGGCGCGCCCGGCCGTCGCCCGCACACTGGCGACCTTTCCGCCGCCGAGATAGCGCACGATATCGACCTGATGCGGGCCCTGGCGAAAGCAGACGCCGCCGCCGATGCGGGTGTCGACTTCCGACGCCAGCCGCGGGCGCTGCAGCCAGTCGTTCGAGTTCCAGGTATTGATCTGGATCACGCGTCCCAGCCGGCCCGACCGCACGATCTCGCGAATCTTCTGGATCGCCGGGCTGTAGATCTTCGAATGCCCCTGCACCAGCTTGACGCGGTTGCGCGCGGCCGCCGCGATCATCGCCTCCGCCTCGTCCAGCGTCACGGCCATCGGCTTTTCGACCACGATGTGCTTGCCGTGCTCGGCCGCAAGCACCGTATGCTCGGCATGACAGGGGTTCGGGGTCGCTATCCAGACG
>DASXXS010000188.1:0-2840 GCA_036502925.1 Xanthobacteraceae bacterium | reverse complement strand
AGGCTCGAGCTTCTCGCTCTCGACTAGGCCGGCCTTCAGCCGCTCGCCGGCGAGCGTGCCGCTGGCCGCATATTCCTTCCAGGCAGAACCCGAGAGGTAGCCGCGGATCACGCATTCGATCGGAAAGACCGTGCCGCGGCGGCACAGCATGGCCCGGCCGGCGAGTTGATCGCGATGCGACTTCAAGGCGGGCACGGCGGCGGCGATCTCGCCGGCGTCGGCCGAGATCATGTGATGTCGCACGGCTTCGCCGAGCTGGCGAAACCACCAGGCGCTCACCTGCGTCAGCACCGCGCCCTTCATCGGGATCGGCTCGGCCATCACCACGTCGTAGGCGCTCACCCGATCCGTCGCCACCAGAAGGAGCCGGTCGCCCTCGATCTCGTAGACGTCGCGCACCTTGCCGCGGGCGATCCGCCTGAGCGGCAGATCGCTCGTCGTCATCAACGGCATTTCATACCTCGTTACCCACCCTTCGAGACGCCGCGCTTCGCGCGGCTCCTCAGTCTACATGTCCGGCAGGGTGACCGGTCCCACGGCATGCGACAACGAGGGTTGCGCCGGATGGGCCGGCGCCGAGCCTCAAGCATGGGGGACCGGTCATGAAGAAGGATACGCTTTTCGTAGGACTGGACACAGACAAGAAGCACATCGACGTGGCGGTGGCCGAGCCGTTGCCGCGGGGCGAAGTTCGCTACTGGGGTCGAACGGCGAACACGCCGGCCTCGGTCGAGCGAATGGTCAAGAAGCTGGGTCATGGCGGGCGCGAGCTGGTGGCGTGCTACGAGGCAGGGCCCTGCGGCTACGGCCTGTACCGCCAGCTGACGGGCAAGCGCGGCGTGAGATGTCTGGTTGTCGCGCCGTCGATGACGCCGCAGCGGCCTGGCGATCGGGTCAAGACGAACCGGCGCGATGCGTTGAAGCTGGCCAGGCTGCTGCGTGCTGAGGAGTTGACGGAGGTATGGGTGCCGGATGCAGCACACGAGGCGATGCGCGATCTGGTGCGCGCCCGCGCGAGCGTGGTGTCGGCCCTCACGCGCTGCCGTCAGCACATCAGCAGCTTCCTGTTGCGCCAGGGGATCGCCTATGCCGGCAAGCCCTGGACCAACAAGCACCGGGCCTGGCTGGGCACGCTGAAGTTCGAGCATGCGGCGCACCGGCTGTTGCTCGCCGAGCTGCTGTTGGCGCTCGATCAGGCGCAGGCACGGCGCGACCGGCTGACCGACCATATCCGCGAGCTGGTGCCGACCTGGCCGCTGGCCTGGCTGGCGGAGGCGTTGCAGGCGTTGCGCGGCTACGACCTGATCAATGCCGCCGTCATGGTGGCCGAACTCGGCGATCCGCGGCGCTTCGACACGCCGCGCCAGCTCATGGGCTTTGTCGGCCTCAACGTCAGCGAGGCCTCCAGCGGCGAGACGGTACGGCGCGGCCGGCTGACCAAGACCGGCAACAAGCGGGCACGCAAAGCGCTGATCGAGGCGGCCTGGACCTACACGCGGCCGGCCGCCACAACAAGCAAGCCGGCCGCCGCCCGCCTGCCGGCTGCTGTTCAGCAGATCGCCGACAAGGCCCGCCATCGACTGTCGCGCCGCTACCGCCACCTGCTCAGGCGCGGCAAGCTCAAGCAGGTCGCCATCGCCGCCGTCGCCCGCGAGTCGCTCGGCTTCATCTGGGCCATCGCCCACGCCGCGGCGCCGGGTCCCGCACAGAGCTGACACGCAGCCAGGAAAGGACAACTCACGCTCATCTTCGACGCTGCATCGGCCTGGGGGAAGGCTGCAGGTCAGGGGCATCCTCGTCCTCACCCAGCAGTGGCTTCGGCCCATACTCGACCTCAGTGGGAGACAGCCCCGCGACGAACCTTGGTCAAGTGGTAACCAACCCACGCATGAGAGATCGATCAACCGTCGCAGCAATGCCTGCCCCCAGACCCATGCAGCGCCGACCACCTGCTCTTCACGCACCGCAGCCACGGCGCGACGAAAAAACTCGCCCTACCCATTGAATCCCCGGACATGAGAGGGTGAGGCAATTAGTCCGACAGAAGGAGGCGCCAACGCCGAAAGGTCCGTCGGAAATACCGGAAATACCGATAATGCCGACAATACCGGAAACCTGAGATCACTTGCTGTCGTTGAGTTCGCTCACGCGTGCCAGCAGAAGGCCGCCGCTGCGCTCGGAGAAGTCGATCAGGACCTTCAGCTCCTCCTTGCTGTAGCCCGAAAGCAAGGCCTGCATTGCCTTCTCCAGTGGGATGTAGAGCGCGGCGATGGGTCCGATCCTGTCCTCGCGCACGCGCACCAGCACCTTGCGGCGGTCGGCCGGATCGGCCGTTCGCTCGACCAGGCCCAGCCGCTCCAGGCGATCGATCAGACCCGTCACTGCGCCGCTGGTGAGGCCGGTATGGAGGGCGATCTCGCCCGCGGTCGAGGGCCCGCTCATCAGGATGAGATCGAGGCATTCGAGATCGCTCGAATTGACGCCGACCCGCCGCGCGACCGTCTGGCCATGCAGCACGCCCGCCGCCGAGGAGCGGCGCAGCGCCAGCATCAGCCGCCCGGCGAGCGCCTGCTTTCCTTCTTGACTCGATGTCTTGATCGCCATATCTCTTGACTACTAAGATAATTATCTATCAAGAGAATGGCATATCGTCACCCACCCGCCAAGGAGCAAGCCATGAGCCTCAGCACCTCTTCCTCGCCCGACCGCTACGACCCGCTCGCCCGCCCCGCCATGGAAGCGGCCATGGCCTGGTACGGCTGGGGATCGCCGGTCGGGCTCGCCATCCTGCTGGTCGGCGCCGGCGCTTGCGCGGTACTGCTGCGCTTCGCCGTGCTCGG
>DASXXS010000187.1:0-10757 GCA_036502925.1 Xanthobacteraceae bacterium | reverse complement strand
TTGAAGTCGTTGACATAGGACTGGCCGAGATAGACCTGCAGCGAGTTGAAGATGTCGGGCACGTTGATGCCCAGCATCTGCGCCTTGGTGCGGTCGATGTCGAGATAGAGTTGCGGCGTCGCGGTCTCGAATTGGGAGAACACCTGCAACAGGCCGGGTGTCTGGTTGGCGCGCGCCGCGATGGCGGAAACCGCCTCCTGCAGGGCCTGCGATCCGCGGCCGCCGCGATCCTCCACCATCATGCGAAAGCCCCCGGCATTGCCGATGCCGGCGACGGGCGGCGGCGCCGTCGAGCTCGGCGGCCGGATAGATGTTGTAGCGCGGCACCCGATAGGGACCCGCGATGTCGCGCACGGTCGTGAACGAGCCGAGCGGCACGGTCTGGCCGCTGGAATTGCGCACGCGTAGGCTCAGCACGTCCTTCGGCCGCAGCCGATAGGGGCTGTCGGCTTCCGCCTGGACCCGGAAGGTGCGGCCGAACAGGTTGAAATCGTTGACGTAGGACTGGCCGAGATAGACCTGGAGCGAGTTGAAGATGTCCGGCACGTTGATGCCGAGCATCTGCGCCTTGGTGCGGTCGATGTCGAGATAGAGTTGCGGCGTCGCGGTCTCGAATTGCGAGAACACCTGCGACAGGCCGGGCGTCTGGTTGGCGCGGCCCGCGATCGCGGAAACGGTCGCCTGCAGCGCGTCCGATCCGCGGCCGCCGCGATCCTCGACAATCAGGCGAAAACCGCCGGCATTGCCGATGCCGGCCACCGGCGGGGGCGCCACCACCACCATGAACGCCTCTTTGATTGCCGCGTACTTGGCGAACAGCGCTCCTTGGATCGCCGACGCCGAGAGGCTGGGATTGCCGGCACGTTTCTCG
Source organism: Xanthobacteraceae bacterium (assembly GCA_036502925.1). Classification (GTDB taxonomy): domain Bacteria; phylum Pseudomonadota; class Alphaproteobacteria; order Rhizobiales; family Xanthobacteraceae; genus VAZQ01. The sequence goes on along the minus strand of DASXXS010000187.1, from coordinate 9,886 downwards.
AACGGATCGAGCACGGCGAAGATCGCGCCGGCATTGGGCGCATTGGTGAAGGTGGCGGCCGAGAAGCCGACGAGAGTAAATGCGTGTCCGACACCCGGCGTGTCGAGCGCAATGTCGATGCCGCGGCGCATCACTTCATCGGTGCGCTCGAGCGAGGCCCCGGGCGGAAGCTGCGCTATCACGATCAGATAGGTGCGGTCCTGCTGCGGGATGAAGCCTTGCGGGGTCTTGCGGAATTCGTTGAGGCCCAACGCGATCACGCCGGCGTAGAGCACCAGCATGACCACCGCGAAGCGCACTACCACCCCCGCGAATCGGCCGTAGCCGTGGGCGACCGCATCGAAGCCGCGGTTGAACAGGCGGAAGAAGCCATGCAGCGGCCGCAGCAGGACATTCGCCCGCTGCTGCTGGGCGTGCGGCTTGAGCACCAGCGCGCACATCGCCGGCGACAGCGTCAGCGACACGATCAGCGAGATCACGGTCGAGCCCGCGATGGTCAGCGCGAACTGGCGGTAGAACTGCCCGGTGATGCCGGTGATGAAGGCGGACGGAATGAACACCGCGCAAAGCACGAGCGCAATCGCGATCAACGCGCCGCCGACCTCGTCCATGCTCTTGATCGCCGCCTCGCGCGGCGGCAGGCCGGCCGCGATGTTGCGCTCGACGTTCTCGACGACCACGATGGCGTCGTCGACCACGATGCCGATGGCCAGCACCAGCCCGAACAGCGACAGGTTGTTGATCGTGAACCCGAAGATGCCCATCACGAAGAAAGTGCCCACCAGCGAGATCGGGATGGCGACGATCGGAATGATGGCGGCGCGCCAGGTCTGCAGGAACAGGATCACCACCAGCACCACGAGGATCATCGCCTCGAAGATCGTCTCGACCACCGCCTGCACCGACTGGCGGATGAACTGGGTGGGGTCGTAGATGATGGCGTATTGCAGCCCGGCCGGAAAGCTCTTGGAAACGTCCGCCATGGCGGCGCGGATGTTGTCGCCGGTGGTGAGCGCATTGGAGCCGGGCCGCTGGAACACGGCAAGCACGACCGAAATGTCGCGGTCGAGATAACCCGTCGATCCATAATCCTGGCCGGTCAGCTCGACGCGTCCGATGTCCTTGATGCGCACCACGGCATTGGACGTCTGCTTGATCACGATATTGGCGAATTCAACGGGATCGGACAGGCGGCCGAGCGTACGCACCGCCACCTGGAAGGCGAGCTGGTTCGGTACCGGCGGCGCATTGAGCACGCCCGAGGCGACCTGGATGTTCTGCCCCTGCAGGGCGGCCGTGACGTCGAGCGCGGTCAGGTTCAAAGACTGCAGCCGGTCCGGATCGAGCCACACCTGCATCGCATAGTCGCGCGCGCCGAAGATCGTGATCGAACCGACGCCATCGACGCGGGTCAACAGGTCCTTGATCTGGATATTGGCGTAGTTGGACATGAACAGCGCATCGCGCGACTTGTCCGGCGAGTACAAATTCACTGCCAGCAGGATGTCGGGCGAGCTTTTCACCACCGTGACGCCGATCTGCTGCACCTGCTGCGGCAGCCGCGGCAGCGCAGCCGAGACCCGGTTTTGCACCTGCACTTGCGCGATATCGAGATTGGTGCCGAGGTCGAAGGTGACCGCGATGGCGAAGCGGCCGTCGGCGGTGGAATTCGAGGAAATGTAGAGCATCCCCTCGGCGCCGTTGACCTGCTGCTCGATCGGCGCCGCCACGGTGTCGGCCACCGTCTCGGCGCTGGCGCCGGGAAACTGGCCGGTGACGTTGATCACCGGCGGCGCAATCTCCGGATATTGCGCGACCGGCAGGCGCGCGAACGTCACGCCGCCGAGGATCACGAAGACGAGCGAAACCACGGCGGCGAAGATCGGGCGGTCGATGAAGAAATGCGAGATGCGCACGATATGCTCAGCCGTTCTTGGCGTCGGCCTTGGCTTGGCCCGGCGGCGAGCTCTTCTCGTCCTCCGGCGTCACCTTCTGGCCCGGACGTATGCGTGCGACGCCGTTGACCACGACGCGGTCATCGGCTCCGATGCCGTCCTTGATGACGCGCAGTCCCTCGTAGGTATCGCCGAGCACGACGTATTTCGGCCGGGCGACGTTTTCGTTGTCGAGCACCAGCACGTATTTGCGCGCCTGCTCGGACCCGATCGCGACGTCAGGTACCAGCAGTGCCGGATAGGCCGACGAGCCCGGCACGCGAATGCGTGCGAACATGCCGGGCGTGAACAAGCCCAGATTGTTGGAGAACACCGCCCGGCCGCGGATGGTGCCGGAGCCACGATCGATGACATTGTCGACGAACTCCAAGTGGCCCGGATGCATGAAATCGGGCTCGTCGATCAACCGCAGTGAAACGTAGACGCCGCCTTCGCGGCCGGCCACATCCTGGCCCCGCTTGGAGAGCCGCTCGTAGCGCAAGTAGGCCGCCTCGTCGAAGGTGAACTCGAACCTGATTGGATCGGTCGACACGATGGTGGCCAGAAGGGTGGTGTTGCCGCCGGCGCCGCCGGTGACCAGATTGCCGCGCGAAACCCGGCGGTCACCGATGCGGCCGGCGACCGGGGCCTTGAGCTCCGTGAACTCGAGATCGAGCATGGCCTGGTGCACGGCGGCATCCTGCGCCTGAACCGAAGCCTCGGCGACGCGCTTGGCCTGCGTGCGTTGATCGAAGGTCTGCTCGGTGATGGTCCTGTCGCGGACCAGCTGCTGCCCGCGCGCCAGATCGGATTCCGTGAATGCAAGATTCGCCTTCGCCTGCGCCAGATTGGCGTTGGCCTGATCGAGCGAGGCCTGGAACGGCCGCTTGTCGATGGTGAAAAGAAGGTCACCCTGCTTGACGAGTTGGCCATCCTCGAAATGGATCCGATCGAGATAACCCGAGACCCGCGCACGCACCTCGACCGAATCGACGGCGACGAAGCGGCCGACATATTCGTCCTGATCGACGATGGTCCGCTGCACCGGCTTGGCGACAGTCACGGCGGGCGGCGGCGGCGCAGCCGCTTGGTGGCTGTCGCCGCAGCCGGCGAGGGTTGCTGCCACGATCAGCGAGACGGCAGTGAAAGACGTGCGAATCGTGGTGGACATGATCCCCGCGGCGGCCGTTTGCGATTGCCGGGTCTATATAGGGCGTGTGTTGGCGCCACACGAGGGCCCCCGCTTGCAAACAGCGCCCTCCGCTTCATACCCGGCGATACCCGGCGATGCTGGCTACGCCATGTCTGCCCTTCCCTGGCGATGGCGGCGACACCATATCTATCGGCGAATGCGTTCCACCAGCCCCACATTTGGTGCGACCCAGCCCTGCCCCGCTTGCAGGGCCGTGGCCCCATGATCCGGTCAAAACCCATGCTCGACAGACCCACAATTGCGTCCACCGAACCGCCCGAGCTACCGACTGAAGACCAGGCGCTGCTCGATGCCTATTCGCGCGCCGTAATCGACGTGGTGGACCGCGTCGGCCCGGCCGTGGTGCGGATAGACGTGAAAGCGAAGGAGGGGCGAGCCAATGGCGGCACCGGCTCCGGCGTCATCGTGGCGCCCGACGGCCTGGTGCTGACCAACAGTCACGTCGTGAGCGGTCAAGGCTCGAACGGTCAGGGCTTGGGCGGCGGCACGCAGGTCACCGTCGCCACCGTCGATGGTCGCAGCCTCACCGCCCGCATCGTCGGCGACGATCCCGATACCGACCTTGCGCTCCTGCGCGTCGATGCCCCGGTGACGCTGCCGGCGGCGGCGCTCGGAAATTCCAAGCTGCTCAAGCGCGGCCAGCTGGTCATCGCCATCGGCAATCCGCTCGGCTTTGAGTCGACGGTGACGACCGGCGTCGTTTCCGCGCTCGGCCGCTCGCTGCGGGCGCGCTCGGGGCGGCTGATCGACGACGTGATCCAGACCGATGCCGCGCTCAATCCCGGCAATTCGGGCGGCCCGCTGGTATCATCGCGGGGCGAGGTCGTCGGCATCAATACCGCCGTCATCCTCGGGGCCCAGGGCATCTGCTTCGCGGTGGCCGCCAACACGGCGAATTTCGTGTTGGGCGAATTGGTGCGGCACGGGCGCGTGCGGCGCGCCTTTATCGGCATTGCGGCCCAGCAGATCGCCATTCCGCGCCGGCTGCGATACGCCGCGGAGCTGAACCAGGAGAGCGCGGTCCTGGCCGCAACCGTGGAGCCCGGCAGTCCGGCCGAGCGGGCCGGCGTCAAGAGCCGGGATATCATCCTCAGCCTCGATGGGACGGCCATCACCGGCGCGGATGATTTGATCCGCGCTCTCGTCGGCGACAAGATCGGCCGCACGGTCGAGATCGATATCTTGCGCGGCGGCAGCCGGCAGGCGCTCGCTTTGGTGCCGCAGGAGCGAGCAAACCGCGGCAGCTAAAAGCGTGCCCGACGGCGGAATGCCGCCAGGCATCGCGGGCCGAACAGCGCGAGCACCACCCCGCCATAGACCAAGGCGCCGATGCAGGCGAGCGCGGCCAAGCTCGCCTCGTCGCGCAGCCTTGGCCATGACGAGAACAGAGCCGCGACCGGCCCTTCGGCCAGGCGCAGCACCACGGCGAGCGCGATTCCGGCTGCCGCGAGGCAACCGGCCGCGCGGGCGAGGCTGCCGCCGAGCTCGATGCGTCCTGCCCGCGCCGCGAACCACAGCACGAGACCGAGGTTGAGCCACGCGCCGATCGAGGTCGCGAGCGCGAGCCCGACCTGGGCGAGCGAGGTCGTGAAGAAAAACACGGCCTTGAAGGCGACGTTCACCGCGACCGCGGTCAGCGCTGCCTTGACCGGCGTTACCGTGTCGCCGCGGGCGAAAAACGTCGCCGTCACGCTGCGCACGAGCACGAACGGAAGCAGGCCAAGCGCATAGGCGGCAAGCGTCTGTCCGGCGGCATCGGCATCGGCCGCCGTGAAGGCGCCGCGCATGAACAGCGCCCGCATGATGAGCTCGGGAATGAGAAGAAAGGCGACGATGCAAGGGATCGACAAGAGGAGCGTGAGCTCGATGGCACGGTTCTGGGCGTGCCGCGCGCCGGCTTCATCGCCGACGGCGATGCGGCGCGCCATTTCCGGCAGGACCACGGTCCCGGCCGCGATGCCGATCACCCCGATCGGCAGCTGGTTGAGCCGGTCCGCGTAGTAGAGCGCCGACAAGGCGCCGGCGGAAAGAAAGCTGGCGATGATCGTGTCTGCAAAGAGCGCGATCTGCAGGCCGGCCGAGCCGATGGTTGCCGGCGCCAGCGCCTTGAAGAAGCTCTTGACGTCCTCGTTCCATTGCGGACGCCGGAACACCGCCATGACGCCATTTCGCAAGGCGTCGCCGCCGACCAGCAGCGTTTCGAGAATGCCGGCGGCGAGCACGCCCCAGGCCGCCGCATGGCCAGCGCTGGTAAAGGACGCCGCGAAGGCCAGCGTCGCCATCATCGAAAGGTTGAGCAGGATCGGCGCCGCAGCGGCGGCGGCAAACCGCTGCAGAGCGTTGAGAATGCCCCCGTAAAGCGTCACCAGCGTCACCAGCAGCAGATAAGGGAAGGTGATGCGGGTGAGCTCGACCGCCAGCCGGAAGCGCTCCGGATCCTGCGAAAATCCCGGTGCCAGCAGCGAAATCACCGTCGGCGTGAACAGCAGGGCGACTACCAGCAGCAGGACCTGGCTGGCGAACAGGAGCGTGAAGATGCGATCGGCGAACAGCTTGGCCGAGACCGGACCGCCGGTGGCGCGAATGCGCGCATAGGCGGGCACGAAGGCGGCATTGAAGGCGCCCTCGGCGAAGATGGCACGAAAATGATTGGGCAAGCGCAGCGCCACGAAGAAGGCGTCGGCAGCGGGTCCGGCACCGAGCACGGCCGCCAGGATGATGTCGCGGGCAAAGCCGGTCAGCCGCGAGAGCAGCGTCAGGCCGCCGACGGTGAACATACGGCCGATCATCGGCTGGATCCGTGTGGGGTGCGGCGCGGGCGCCAAGCGCATGGCACCGAACCGGAAGCGATCAGCCCGCGAGCGCTTGTCGCGACGCGGCGATGATCCGATCCTGGGTCGGCTCGTCGATATAGGCGTGCATGGGGAGGCTGATGACCTCTTCGGCGAGCTGTTCACAGACCGGCACGCCGCCCTCGACGACGGGAAAATGCCGGTAGGCTTCCTGCCGATTGAGCGGGATCGGATAGTAGACCGCGGTCGGGATGCCCTGCGCCTTGAGGGCGGCGGCAAAACCATCGCGGGCGCCGCTCGGGAGGCGGATCGTGTATTGTGCCCATACCGAGGTCGAGCCTTCGACCACCTGCGGGACCTGCGCCAGGTCGGCCAGATGCTCGCCATAGCGCTGCGCGATCCGATTGCGCGCCGCGATCTCCTCGGCAAAGATCTTGAGCTTCTCGATCAGCACGGCCGCCTGGATCGTGTCGAAGCGGCCGTTGATGCCAATGCGCACGCTCTCGTAGCGGTGACGTCCCTCGCCGTGCACGCGCAGGCTTCGCATCGCCGCGGCGAGCTCGTCATCGTCGGTGAACACCGCGCCGCCATCGCCGTAGCAGCCGAGCGGTTTCGCCGGAAAGAAGCTGGTCGCGGTCGCCGGCGCGAGCGTGCCGACCCGCCGGTTGTGGTAGGTCGCGCCGAAGCTTTGGGCGGCATCGTCAAGCACGAAGAGATTTTCAGCCTCGGCGATGGTGGCGATGGCGCGGTGGTCGGCGGGTTGCCCGAACATGTCGACCGGAATGACCGCCTTGGGCGCAAGTCCGCACTTGTGGGCGGTGGCGACGGCTTGCCGGCAACTTTCCGGATCGAGATTGAAGCTTGCCGCCGCAACATCGGCAAAGACCGGAACGGCGCCGACCAGCGCCACCACCTCGGCGGTCGCGGTGAACGTGAAGGCCGGGCAAATCACCGCATCTCCGGGCCCGACTCCCTTCGCCATGAGGACGAGCTGCAACGCGTCGGTGCCGCTGGAGCAGGTGATGGCATGGCGCACGCCGCAAAAATCGGAAAGGTCGGCCTCGAGCGCGCGAACCTCCGGCCCCATGATGAACTGGCAATGGCCGAGCACACGATCGATGGCGTCGTCGACCTTGCGGCCGAGCCGCCGCCGTTGCGCGGCCACGTCGATGAACGGGATCGGGGCGGGATCGGGACGGGCGTGCTGGTTCATTGCGGATTGTTTGCGTTGTCGCATTTCCGGACGGAAAACCGGGTACCACTGTTCCTGAAAATGCTCCTGTTTGCGTTGTCGCATTTTCGGGCGGAAAACCGGGTACCACTTTTCCTGAAAATGCTCCTGCGTATCAACCGATCACGCGCCTGGGTCGCTGCCGCCGCGGTGCCGCGCTCGGCAGCGCGCTGCCCTCAAGGCAGCGGATCGCAATTTCCAGGCTTGCCACGCCTTCCTCTCCGGTCACCGCCGGCTGCTCGCCGAGCCGGATCGCGCTGATGAAGGCCTGCAGCTCGGCCCGCAACGGTTCGGCATGACCGACCGAAAGATGCCGCATGGAATAGCTGCCGTCGGGCTGGAAGCCGAAGCATTCCGTCACCTGCCGCGTCAACAGATCGCCCATGATGTATTTTTTTCTGGTCGCCACGGTGACGCTGCGCGCCTTGAAGGGCGTGAGCCAGTTCGTGTTGATGTGCGCGAGCACGCCCGACGCGGTCCGGAACTGCAGCAGCGCGATGTCCTCGCGCTCCGCGACGGCATTGGAAAGTTGCGGTTGGACCTCGACGATATCGGAATCCGTAAACCAGCGGATCAGATCGATGTCATGCACCGCAAGGTCGATGACCACGCCCACATTCGACATGCGCGGCGGAAACGGACCGACGCGCGTGATCGCGATCGAGAGGATATCTTCGTCGCGGATCGCGGTCTTGATCGCCTCGACCGCGGGATTGAACCGCTCGACATGGCCGATCATCAGCGTGACGCCGGCGCGCTGCGCGGCGGCGATGATGGCGCGGCCCTCCTCCACCGAGGAGGCGATCGGCTTCTCCACCAGGATATGAACGCCATGGCGGATGCAGGTGAGCGCGAGATCGCGGTGAAGGTGGGTGGGCGCCGCAATGGTGATGGCATCGACGCCGCCCGCGATCAGGGCTTCCACGTCGGCGTGCCCGGCGCAGCCAAGCGCGTTCGCAACAAAGGCGCGTTGCTTGGGGTCCGAGTCGGCGATGCCGACCAGCTTGACCTCGGCAAGATCGGCAAGAACGCGCGCATGGTTGGCGCCCATGACGCCGACGCCCACCACGCCTAGTCGCAGCGGACGGTCCGCACCAGCATTGGCGGAGTGCACCATGATTGAATTAAACCCCCCTACCCACTTCCGGTAGCCCAGCCATTACCCTAGCACGCCCGTTGGCGAATTGGCGATGTGAACATTCCAAGACTTCCGAACACGTTTTGACTCAAAGGGTTACAAGCGGGGCAGGCGAGCCTGACTCGACCTTGGCGGCTTTGCGCAAGAATGCCGAATCTCCCGGCAAGTCGTTATAATCTCTCGCTAATTTGCCGGAGTAGCGCCGCCTTGTGGCGAGGGCATCGTCGAAGCAAGTCTTGCCGACGAAATCGAAAGAATGCATCGTGAGCTTCGGGGCACGAGATCGTCTTGGGGCTTTCGATGAATAAGCCAGCCGGAGACCGCGGAGAGCCGGGAGCTTCTCTGCTGGATCAAACCCTTGCCGCCGCGTCGCGGGACAAGCAGACCGTCACGCCGGAAGGCCGCGCGATCGGCTCGCTGATCGAAGGCGTGCGCATCCGCGACGCGCCGACGCATACCGACGAGCGCGGAAGCGTGGTGGAGATTTACGACCTCCGCTGGGGCTGGCATGCCGCCCCCATGGTAGCCGCCCACTGCTTCACGATCCGGCCCGGATTCGTGAAAGGCTGGGGGCTCCACAAGACCCACGAGGACCGCTACTTCATACTCCAGGGAGACATGAATCTTGTGCTCTATGATGCTCGGCCGGACTCTTCGACCTATGGCCATGTCTGCAAGATCCTGATGTCCGAGTTGAACCGCCGGTTGGTCAACATTCCGAGATTTGTGTGGCACGCGGAGCATAACGTCGGAACGACGGACGTGGTGGTCATCGACCTGCCGACCGAACCCTACGATCACGCGAACCCGGACAAATATCGCTTGCCGATCGATACGCCCCTGATCCCGCACTCGTTCGGAGCTGCGCGCGGTTGGTAATGCGCGACGCCGATTCGGGCGTCCACCTCGATCGCTCGTTGCGTGTCAGGGTGTTAATCAGGTTTGCAATTGCCGTAGCGCTCGAAACAGGCGGCGGACGCCCAGCGAGAGCGACCTCAGCGGCGCGGTCAGGCGCCATGATCGACTCGACAAGATAGCGTCTCGCTCACTGGCGAGCTCCCGGCAACGGGCCTCGAGCGCGTGCCGTTGCGCCAGGCTGACCTCCTCGAGCGCGTGCCATTGCGCCAAGGTGATGTGGTCCAGCGCCAACCCTTCGGCCAGGAAGCTGCGCACCAGATAGTCGAAAAACTGGCGCTTGGCCGCCGGAAACATGTGGCGGAGCCGAGGCGGCGTGTCCTGCAGCATCTTGCCGAAGTGCACGATCATTCCGGGCAGCATGAAGGCGACATCGTCGCCGCGGTTGGCCGCATGCCGCCGGTATTTCACCAATACCTGATCGACGAACAGGATCTCGTGATCGAAGGACAATCGTCGACACAGGTCCCAGTCACAGCAGCTGATCCGCTCGTCCCATCCGTCGATGGCCCGAATGATCGATGCCTTGACGAGCAAGGCCGAAGGGCCGGACACATAATTGCCCAACAGCAGTGCTTCGGCAAAGCTCAAGCCGCCAGGGCGCGGCGACAGACCCGAAGGCACGATGTCGCCATGGTCGTTGAATTGCGCGTAATTGCAGGT
>DASXXS010000186.1:0-2390 GCA_036502925.1 Xanthobacteraceae bacterium | reverse complement strand
GCCCCGGCGCATACTTTTTCGGGGCACCCGGATCATCGCCGGGACGCGGGCCGATCAGCGCGCAATCAGACGGTTGCGGAGGGTGGACGAAGGATGGTGCAGATTTCCAAGGTTCCCGTCATCTGCCGGCGGGCGTTCTATGCCGACCTGGCGACCGCCGGCGCCGCCGTCGGGATGGGGAGCACCGACGCCGCCATCCTGGCGCAGCTGCAGGCCGCCGCCCCGCAGCTCGATCCGGATTACGCCGATCTCGATCCCGAGCTGGTCGTGGATCTGGTCGCCGCCAACCACATCCTGGCCCACAACGGCGTTCTCGACTCGTTTGGCCATGTCAGCATCCGCGATCCGCGCAACCCCCATCGCTACCTGCAGATGCAGGCGATCGCGCCGCGCGACGTGTCGGCGAGCGATCTCATCACCTTCGATCTCGACAGCAATGCGATCAATGCGCGCGGCCGCCCGGTCTACCGCGAGCGTTTCATTCACGGCGAGATCTACAAGCTGCGGCCGGACGTGAATGCGGTCGTCCACAGTCATTCGCCCGGCGTCATCCCGTTCGGGGTGACCGAGCAGCCGCTGCGCGCCATTTTCCACAACGGCCATTTCCTCGGGGATGGCGCGCCGGTCTGGGAGATCCGCAAGGCCGCCGGCGAGAAGAACGGCATGCTGGTCAACACCGGCGAGCTCGGCAGATCGCTGGCGCAGACGCTGGGCAGCGGTTCGGTCGTGCTGATGCGCGGGCATGGCGATGCGGTCGCCGGGCCCGACCTCAAGACCACGGTGTTCCGCGCCATCTATACCGAGGTCAACGCCCGGCTGCAGATGCAGGCGGTCGCGCTCGGCGGCCCGATCAACTTCCTCAATCAGCATGAGCAGGCAAAAAGCCAAAACGTCGATCGCCCGTGGGACACATGGCGAAAGCAGGTCGGCGCGGGCTAGAGGCAATTCACAGAGGAAACAAATGCGCATTGCTCATCGAATGGTCTGGTCGGCGGTGGCGCTGGCCGCGGTGCTGGCGGCTGCGCCCGGGCTGCGGGCGGAGCCAGTGGCCGATTTCTATCGCGGCAAGACCATGAAAGTGATCATCGGCTACGGCCCGGGCGGCGGCTACGACCTCTATGGCCGGCTGGCCGCGGAGTTCCTCGGCCGCCACATTCCGGGCAACCCGACCATCGTCCCAGAGAACATGCCGGGCGGCGGCAGCCTCAAGGCGATCCTGTATCTCTACCAGGTGGCGCCGCAGGACGGCACCTATCTGGGCAGCGTCTCGCAGCAGCTGGCGGCGAACGCGGTCACCGACGAGAAGAACACGATGGCGGTGGCGCGCTTCCACTATGTCGGCCGATTCACCTCCAACATCGATGTCGGGGTCGCGCTGCCGCAAGCCGGCATCAGAAGCTTCGAGGATGCGCGCAAGCGCCAGGTCGTGGTCGGCGCGGAGAACGGCTCCATGTCGCTGATCTACGCGCAGGCGCTCAATACCTATGGCGGCGGCAAGCTCAAGATCGTCAAGGGCTATATCGGGTCGGCCGACATTCAGCTGGCCGCCGAACGCGGCGAGGTCGACATCAACGGCTCGTTCTCGCTGCCGGCTGTCCTGGTCGCACATCCCGATTGGGTGCATGACGGCACCGCCGCGATCCTCTACCAGAACGCGCTCAAGCGCTTCCATGAGCTCCCGCAAGTCCCCACGCTGTCCGAGCTGATGCTCACCGACGAAGGCCGCACGGTGGCCCGCGTCGTCGCCGGCATGGCCGAGATCGGCCGCTCGATCCTGACCACACCGGGCGTGCCGGCGGACCGGCTGGCGGCGCTGCGCGCCGCCTTCCAGGAGATGCTCAAGGACCCGGAATTTCTGGCCGCCTGCGCCAAGCGCAACCTGATGCTCGATCCCGCCAAGGGCGAGGATATGGACGCCATCAATCAGGACACCATGAACCTGCCGAAGCCGATCGTCGAAGCGCTGCGCGCGCTGCTGAAGGGATAACGGCCGGCGGCTGCGGGACGGGCTGTTCCAAACCTTGTCCCGGCCTTGAGCCGGGACCGTTCCAGACTCCGGCGTTTGGAACGGTCCCGGCTCAAGGCCGGGACAAGTCCAGCAAGAGAGGCGCATGATGACCGACAAGGAACGTCTCGAGCGCGGCAAACAGATCCGCGCGGCCGTGCTGGGCAGCGCCCATGTGGCGCGCACGGCCAAGAACCGCACGCCGTTCAACGCGGAGTTCCAGGATTTCCTCATGGAATACGCCTGGGGATCGATCTGGTCGCGCCCGGGCCTCGATCACAAGACCCGAAGCCAGATCACGATCGCCATGCTGGTCGCGATGGGACGCCTCGAGGAGCTCAAGCTCCACATCCGGGCCACCGCCAATACCGGCGTGAGCCGCGAC
>DASXXS010000185.1:0-19049 GCA_036502925.1 Xanthobacteraceae bacterium | reverse complement strand
ATCCAGACGCTGGCCGCCTTGCGGCCAACCGGCTCGACGCCCTAACCCACCGCTCGCACACGCGGCCCGTCAGGTATTCATCGACTCGAAGAACTCGCCGTTGTGTTTGGTGTTGCGCAGCTTGTCGAGCAGGAAGTCGATCGCAACCATGGTGCCCATCGGATTGAGGATGCGGCGCAGGACGTACATCTTCTTGAGCTGGTCCGGCGAGGTGAGCAGCTCTTCCTTGCGGGTGCCCGAGCGGGTGATGTCGATGGCCGGGAAGGTGCGCTTGTCCGCCACCTTGCGGTCGAGAATGATTTCCGAATTGCCGGTGCCCTTGAACTCCTCGAAGATCACCTCGTCCATGCGGCTGCCGGTATCGATCAACGCGGTGGCGATGATGGTGAGCGAGCCGCCCTCCTCGATATTGCGCGCGGCGCCGAAGAAACGTTTCGGCCGCTGCAGCGCATTGGCATCGACGCCGCCGGTCAGCACCTTGCCGGAGGACGGCACCACCGTGTTGTAGGCGCGGCCGAGCCGGGTGATGGAGTCGAGCAGGATGACCACGTCGCGGCCATGCTCGACCAGGCGCTTGGCCTTCTCGATGACCATTTCGGCGACCTGCACGTGACGCGCCGCCGGTTCGTCGAAGGTCGATGACACGACCTCGCCCTTCACCGATCGCTGCATGTCGGTGACTTCCTCCGGACGTTCATCGATGAGCAGCACGATCAGATAGCATTCCGGATGATTGGCGGTGATCGAATGCGCGATGTTCTGCAGCAGCACCGTCTTGCCGGTTCGCGGCGGCGATACGATCAGGGCGCGCTGGCCTTTGCCGATCGGCGAGACGATGTCGATGACGCGCGCCGAAAGGTCCTTCGAGGTCGGATTGTCGAACTCCATGTTGAGCCGCTCATCCGGATAGAGCGGCGTCAGATTGTCGAAGTTGACCTTGTGGCGGGCTTTCTCCGGGTCTTCGAAATTGATGGTATTGACCTTGAGCAACGCGAAGTAGCGCTCGCCTTCCTTCGGGCTGCGGATGTGGCCGTCGAGCGTGTCGCCGGTGCGCAGGCCGAAGCGGCGGATCTGCGAGGGCGAAACATAGATATCATCCGGTCCAGGCAGATAGTTGGCTTCCGGCGAGCGCAGGAAGCCGAACCCGTCGGAGAGGACTTCGACGACGCCTTCGCCGACGATGTCGGTCTCGCGCATCGACAGCTGCTTGAGGATGCCGAACATCAGCTCCTGCTTGCGCATGGTGCTGGCATTTTCAACCTCAAGCTCCTCCGCAAAGGAGACGAGCTCGGCCGGAGTCTTGGCCTTGAGGTCCTGGAGTTTCATTTCCCGCATGCGGGGTAGTCCTATGGAAATGACCGGCGGCGAGGGCAGCAAAGGCAATGGCTGGTCGGCGCGCGGAAAGGGGGGGAGATCGCAGATCTTGGGAGAGGCTTCAGGCCATCTGGCCCGATGCAGCGGCAGGTCCCATTACGCGGACCGGCACTCGGTTGCATCTGCCTGCGTTCGGGGAGATAGCGCAAACATATGAAAAGAACCTTCGCGGCGCAAGGGTCTGCTGTGAAGAGCCATGTCCGGCAGCGGTCTTTCTAGAACGGCTTGACCACCGCCAAGATCACGATGGCGACCATCAGGACCGCCGGTATCTCATTGATGATTCGATAGAATCTCTGAGAATTCCGGTTCCGGTCGGCGGCGAAATCGCGCACCCAGCGGGCCAGCAGACCGTGGATGCCGGACAAGACCAGGACCAGCAGGACCTTGGCTTGCAGCCAGTGGAACGCGAACCAGCCGCCCCAGAACGCCAGTCCAAGCCCCAACAGCCAAGTCGCAATCATGGCCGGATTGATGATCGCCCGCAGCAGCCGGCGCTCCATCACCTTGAAGGTTTCGGACTGCTTGGAGCCCGGTTCGGCCGCGCAGTGGTAGACAAACAGCCGCGGCAGATAGAGCATGCCGGCCATCCAGGCGATGACCGCAATGACGTGCAGAGCCTTGGCCCACTCGTACACGAGCATCCTTTCGTTCACCGGCCGCGAATGCGTTTGAGCATGCTCTCGACATGAGCAATCGGCGTCTCCGGTACGATGCCATGCCCGAGATTGAAAATGAACGGCCCGTCCGCAAAGGCCTCGAGCAACGCATCGACCGCCCGATCGAGCCCGACCCCGCCCGCCACCAGCACCAACGGATCGAGGTTTCCCTGCACCGCGACGCGGCTTTGCACCCGCTCGCGGATAAAGCCGCGATCCACCGTCCAATCAAGCCCGACCGCGTTGACCGCAATCTCCGCGACGTAACGCGCCAGCAGCGTGCCGGCACCGCGCGGAAATCCGATCACCCTGGCGCTGGGAATCTGGGCCCGCACCTTGGCCACGATCTCCCGCGTGGGCTCGATACACCAGCGCGCGAATTCCTCGGGCGGCAGCACCCCCGCCCAGGTATCGAAAATCTGGACCGCATCGGCGCCAGCCTGCAACTGCCGAACCAGATAGGCGGCCGACGCTTCAACCAGGATATCGATCAGAGCTGCAAACGCCGCCGGTTCCCGATAGGCAAACAACCGGGCCGGTGCTTGATCGGTCGTGCCCTGCCCGGCAATCATGTAGCTCGCGACAGTCCAGGGAGCACCACAGAAACCCAACAATGCGGTTGCGCCGTCAAGCCTGGCCTTGACCAATCGAACGGTCTCGTAGATCGGCCCGAGCACGTTCTGATCGACCTCGCGGGCGAGACGCTGCACAGCTTCGCCGCCGGAGAGCGGCTCGAGCCGCGGCCCTTCGCCGGCCGCAAATCGCACCGGCTGGCCAAGCGCATGGGGAATGACCAGGATATCCGAGAACAGAATGGCGGCATCGAACCCAAACCGGCGCACCGGCTGCAGCGTCACCTCGACCGCGTATTCCGGCGTGAAGATGAGATTGAGAAAATCGCCAGCCTTTTCGCGCAACGCCCGATATTCCGGCAGATAGCGGCCGGCCTGGCGCATCAGCCAGACCGGGGGCGGGTGCTGCCGGTCGCCGTCCAGAACCTTGAGAAGCGATTTGTTCACAGTGCCTCCATGGGGCGACCTTCCCTTCTAAAACTAAAGCTTGAGTCTTCTTGTTATGATTCTTAGGCGGTGGATTGGACTCACGCATTCTCATCAACAGGCCGTCCACCGGCCGGGCACAACAACCTGTTGTGCGAGATAATCTTGGCGAGAGCTTCGACCGGCCGTCTGCGCAGGATTTGCTGCCATTCCGGCCGGCGCTCGCTGATGGAACTCACACCCAATTCACTTGTCACCGCTGTTCCCGACAGCGCGTCCCGCCCACGTCCCCTTGGCAGCTTTGGGGAAAGTCTGCATATCATGGCGCAAGCCGGCCTTGCCGCCGGGGTTGCGGCATGGCCTCCTCCCCACGCTTTCACAGGTTGTCCCGGCGTAACACATGTCCCATCGCACCGGCAGCTATTTCCATCTCCATCTGGTATCCGATGCGACCGGCGAGACCTTGACGACGGTGGCACGGGCGGCGACCGCCCAATACACCAAGATGTCGCCGATCGAGCATGTCTATCCGTTGGTTCGCACCCAGAAGCAACTCGATCGTGCTTTGATCGAGATCGAGGAAGCGCCTGGTATCGTGCTCTACACGCTGCTCGAGGAGGACCTGGTCAAGCGGCTCGAGGACCACTGCCGCGAGCTCAGCCTGCCATGTCTTTCCATCCTGGGACCCGTTCTGCAGCTCATGCGGTCATATCTGGGAGCTGAAACGAGCCATCGGGTCGGCGCCCAGCACACCCTCAATGCAGAGTATTTCAAGCGCATCGACGCGCTCAACTACAGCATGCTGCATGATGACGGGCAGCACATCGACGAGCTCGAGCAAGCCGACGTGGTGCTGGTCGGCGTGTCGCGCACTTCGAAGACGCCGACGTCAATCTATCTCGCCAATCGCGGCATCAAGACCGGAAATGTTCCCCTGGTGCCCGGCATCATGGTGGCTCCGCAGGTCGAGCAGCTCGCCCACCCGCTGGTGGTCGGCCTTTATGCGAGCCCGGAGCGGATCGTGCAGATCCGGCAAAACCGGCTGCTCGGCCTCAAGTCCCATCAGGACGATGATCAATACATCGATCGCAAGGCCGTCGCCGAGGAAGTCATGTTTTCACGGCGGCTGTGCGCCAGACACAATTGGCCGATCATCGACGTGACCCGCCGGTCGATCGAGGAAACCGCCGCGGCCGTGCTCAAGCTGCTCACCGAGCGCCGGCGGCTGCCGGTGGCGTGAAACGAAACAGGGTGCAGGCGCGATGGGGCTATGGCTTGCGCAAGCGCCGCTGGTGCTCGCCTCGCGGAGCGAAAGCCGGCGCGCCGTGCTGGCCGCCGCCGCCATTCCGCTCGAGGTGCTGCCGGCCGACATCGACGAGCGGGCGATCGAGGCCGGCGCAGGCATGAAGTCGCCCGGCGACATCGCCATCGTGCTGGCACGCGCAAAGGCCGGCGCGGTGGCCGGCAAGGTGCCGGGACGGCTGGTGCTCGGCGCCGACCAGACGCTGGCGCTCGGCGCGCGGCTGTTCACCAAGCCTGCCGATCCGGCGGCGGCGCGCGATCAGCTCAAGCGCCTGCGCGGCCGCATCCATGAGCTTCATTCGGCCGTGGTGCTGGCGCGCGACGGCGCCGTCCTGTTCGAGCATTGTGAAATCGCCCGGCTGGCGATGCGGGATTTCTCGGACCGCTTCCTTGACTCCTATATCGAAGCCGCCGGACCCGCCGTAGCGGCGAGCGTCGGCGGCTACCAAGTGGAGCGCGCCGGCATTCAGCTGTTCGAGCGCATCGAGGGCGACCACTTCACCATCCTCGGCTTGCCGCTGCTGCCGCTCCTGCACTATCTGCGGCGCGAAGGGTACCTCGCCGACTAGGCAATTGATCGGCAGAGGCGCGGCGTCCATAAGCGGGCGGCCGGGAAAAGCCCGGCGATCGTCATGGTGCGGGCGGCATGTTCATCCTTGGCCTGACCGGCTCGCTCGGGATGGGAAAATCGACCACCGCGGGCTTCTTCGCGGAGGCTGGGGTGCCGGTGCATGACGCCGATGCGGTCGTGCACCGTCTCTACGAAGGCGAGGCGGTGGCCGCGATCGAGGCGGCATTTCCGGGCACCACTTCGGCCGGCAAGGTCGATCGCGACAAGCTCGCGGCGCGGGTGCTCGACACTCCCGCGGCCTTGCGGGCGCTCGAGGCCATCGTCCACCCGCTGGTGCGGCAGGCCGAGGCACGCTTCCTGGCGCAGGCCCGCTCGCGCGGCGCCAAGGTCGTGGTGCTCGACATTCCGCTCCTGCTGGAGACCGCAGGCGACCGCAGGGTCGATGCCATCGTGGTGGTGTCGGCGCCGGGCGATGTGCAAAGGCAACGGGTGCTCGAGCGGGCCGGGATGACGCCGGACAAGCTCGACGCGCTGCTGGCCCGGCAGATGGCCGACAGCGAGAAACGCCGGCACGCGGATTTTGTGGTGGATACGTCGCGCGGATTCGACGCCGCGCGCGCGCAGGTGAAGGAGATTTTGCGCGCCGTTGCTACAATGCCCAAGCGGCGGCGGTGATTCGTCGCGCGCCGGCGGTTGCCGGCGGACGCCGCCAACGAGGGCAAGCAATGCGCGAGATCGTCCTCGATACCGAAACCACCGGTCTCGATCCCTATCAGGGTCATCGGCTGATCGAGGTGGGCTGCATCGAGCTCCTCAACCGCATCCCGAGCGGACAGACCTTTCACCGCTACGTCAATCCGCAGCGCGATGTTCCGCCCGAAGCCTTCGCCATCCATGGCCTCTCGGGCGAGTTCCTCAAGGACAAGCCGTTTTTTTCCGAGATAGCCGATGAGCTGATCGCGTTCATTGGCGAAGCTCCGCTGGTGGCCCACAACGCTTCCTTCGACCTGAACTTCATCAATGCCGAGCTCGAGCACGCGGGCAGGGCCGCGATCCCGCGCGATCGCGTCATCGATACCTTGCTGCTGGCGCGCCGCAAGCACCCGGGCAGCCCCAATCGTCTCGACGACCTCTGCGCCCGCTACAGCATCGACAATTCGCGGCGCGCCAAGCACGGTGCGCTGCTCGATGCCGAAATTCTGGCCGAGGTCTATCTCGAATTGATCGGCGGCCGACAGGCGCAGCTCATCCTGGTCGAGATCGGTCACGACAGCGCCGTGGCCGGAACGGGTCGCCCCCATGTCATACGGCCGCGGCCGATCGCGTTGCCGCCGCGCCTCACCGAAGCCGATCGCGCCGCGCACGCGGACTTCCGCGCCAGCTTGGGTGATCGGCCGATCTGGAGTGATTACTTGTCGGCTGGCCTTTAGGGCGGCCCGATCAGGTGGCGGCCGTCGCCGGCTGCTGCTGCATTTGCGCCATGCGCTGCTGATAAAGCGCCACGAAATCGACCGGATCGAGCAGCAAGGGCGGAAAACCGCCCGCCCGCACCGAGCTCGCGATGATCTCCCGCGCGAATGGAAACAACAGCCGCGGACATTCGATCATGAGCACCGGATGAAGCTGCTCCTGCGGCACGTTCTGGATGCGAAACAGGCCCGCATAGGTCAGATCGAAGGCGAACAGCAGCGTTGCCGGGTCCGGGTTTTCCGCCTTGCCCTCGAGCTTCAACGAGACCTCGTAGTCGGTGGCCGCCATCTGGCCCACGCCGACATTGATCTGGATATTGATGCTCGGCTGCGTCTGGCTCGGCGTCAATGAGCGCGGCGCATTCGGGTTCTCGAACGAGAAGTCCTTGATGTACTGGGCGAGCACATTGAGCTGCGGCGGATTCGCCTGTGCTTGCGGTTGTTCGCCGCCATTGGTCGCCATGGTCATGAACTCGATCTCCGCCTGCTGAGCCGACGATGTCGCTTGTGTCCGCGCCGGCTGGCTAACATAGGGGCCCGGCACGAACAAGGATACCGCGGCGCGCGCGCGCAATTTCGCAAATGGAAAGCCGCCGTCCGGCCCGAAAGCTGCCGACAAAGCCTGCCAAAATGTGTCCGAAGCCCAAACCGCCCCGACCTTCTGCGGTCAGGTTGGAAAGTAGCGGTATTGCGCTCCGCCGATCCGGGCCGCGGGTGCCGACAGCGCAACCCCGATGCCGGCAGGCCTGTGCTTGCCACGGCGAACCTCTCGGGTCTGCAAATTTCCCACAAACGGTTGAAATACCCCGGGAATTCTTCGGGCGCCGCGAACCCGGCCTAACTCTTGGACCGCGGCCGCGCGCCCCCGTTTACCGCTGGGAGCGCCAAAACGCATCGATCACGCGCAGACCCGAGCTAGCAGCCCATCGGGCCGGCTGAATTGGGTCTGGAAAGCCCCGGAACGGCATGCGCGAATTGCATCGCGTCACCCCGGCCGGAGCGTGTTGGCGCAGCGGACGGGATCGTCTATGGTTGCGGTTGCGTGTTGGCCCATGTCGGCCACCCGGCGCGTATGCCACTGGTTCGATGCGGGCGCGTGCCTACATAGGGGCATGGGAACCGACTTCTGCTCCGCAGGTTGCCGGTCTGCGGACCCAAGCTGACCCCTGCGGTTCGGTCCTCGCAGCTGCGAAAGCATGCAAGACGTGTTTGATTTCTGGTGGATCATATATGCCACGATCGCCGTGGTGATCTTCGTGAAGCTTCGCAGTGTGCTGGGGCAGCGCACCGGCCGTGAGCGGCCCCCCTATGACCCCTATTCGGCGCGCGACACCGCCTCGCGCGACACCGTGCGTCCTTCGACCAACGACAATGTGGTGGCGCTGCCGGGCCGGGCCGCTGAGCCGGCGCCGAAGCCGGCCGAGGCGGCAGTGCCGGCGGCGGATCGCTGGAGCGGCATTGCCGCGCTCGGCTCGCCGGTGGCCGCCGGTCTCGATGCGATCGCGCGCGAGGACAAGAGCTTCGACGGCAAGCATTTCATCGCCGGCGCCCGCGCCGCCTACGAGATGATCGTGACCGCCTATGCGGAGGGCGATCGGCGCACGCTCAAGAACCTGCTCTCCCGCGATGTCTACGACGGCTTCGAGGCGGCGATCCGCGAGCGGGAAGCCAAAGGCGAGACCGCCGAGAGCCGGTTCGTGTCCATCGACAAGTCCGACGTCACCGATGCCGAATTGCGCGGCCGCACCGCGCAGATCACGATTCGCTTCGTCTCGCAGCTGGTTTCGGTCACCCGCGATCGCGACGGCGCGGTGATCGACGGCAGCCCGGAAAAAGTCACCGACGTCACCGACGTGTGGACATTTGCCCGCGACCTGTCGTCGCGCGACCCCAATTGGAAGCTGGTCGCAACCGAAGCCGGACAGTGACCGGAGCCGGAGGCGATGGCACGGCCTCCTGCCTGTTTGTTTGCAACGATCGCAGCGGCGGCGCTGGGCATGGCCGCAGCCGCGCACGCCCAGGATGCCGACCCGCTGAAGATTCCCGACACGCAGCTCGAGCCGCTGAGCTGGACGGCGCTCGACGGCTGGGCCGGCGATGATCATATCGCTTCGTTCTCGGCCTTCGTGAAAAGCTGCACGCCGTTCCTCAACAGCAGAGAGCCGCGCGAAGGCCGGCCGGTCCATACCGCGCTCTGGCATGTGTGCCGGCGGGCAGCTCCCTTGCGGCCCGCGAACGCGGCGGAAGCGCAGGCCTTCTTCGAGGAGAATTTCCGGCCGGTGTCGATCGCCCGCATCGGCGAATCCAAGGGCCTGCTGACCGGTTATTTCGAGCCGGTGGTGGACGGTTCGCGCCTGCCGAATCCGGAATTCTACACCCCGCTCTACCGGCGTCCGCACGATCTCCTGGTCGCCGGCCGTCCGGCGGGCAAGAACGAGGTTCCCAACCGCGCCACGATCAACCGCCGCAATGCGCAGAACGAGCTCGTGCCCTATTACGATCGCGCCGAGATCGAGAACGGCGCGCTCGACGGCCAGAAGCTCGAAATCTGCTGGCTCAAGGATCCGTTCGATGCGTTCTCGATTCAAATTCAAGGCTCCGCCCGCGTGCGCCTGGAGGACGGGACGATGCTGCGGGTGAACTACGATTCGCACAACGGCCGTCCCTACGCGGCGATCGGACGCATCCTCATGGAGCAGTACGGCGTGCCGCCGGATCAGATGTCCATGGAGCGCATCCGGCAATGGATGCTCGCCAATCCCGAGCAGGCCGCCAAGGTGCGGCAGAGCAATCCCGCCTTCGTGTTCTTCCGCATTACCGGACTGTCGGACCAGGGCGAGGCGGTGGGGGCCCAGGGCGTGCCGCTCAGTCCCGGCCGCTCCATCGCGGTCGACAAGATGCACGTCTATGGCACGCCGTTCTTCATAGCGGCCGATCTCCCGATCGACAGCGACAAGCCGAGCACCAGGTTTCGCCGGCTGATGATCGCGCAGGATACCGGCTCCGCCATCAACGGGCCGGCGCGGGCCGATCTCTACTGGGGCGCGGGCGACGTCGCCGGCCGCATCGCTGGCCGCATCCGCCAGGCGGGGCAGTTCGTCATGCTGCTGCCGCGCGAGCTCGATATGGTCGAGGCCGGCAAGCACATGCCGCTGCCGCTCGCCAAGCCGCCGGTTCCGCAAGCGGTGGCAACGCGAGAAGGGGCGGCGGCCAAGATCGAAACCGGCAAGCCGGGCGAGCAGGCGCATGGCGCCGTCGAGGACGCCAAGCCGCCGATCCGCAGGTCGCACCAGCCGCCCCAGCCGATCTCCCGGCGGCAGGCCAGGATAAGACCGAAGTTCGGCCCATGAGCTTCGAGCCAACCGATAAGCGGCGGCATCGGCGCCGCCTCACGCAAGACGAGCACAAGCTGTGGAGCGGCATTACCCGCTCGATCGTGCCGCTCAAGCGCCGCCCGTCCGAGCCACATCGCCACGACACACTGCCGGCGCCAGGCGCGCGCGTGCCGCCGCCACCCGCGCGCCGGCGTACGGAGCCGGCGCCGATGCGCCACCCGGCTGCCAAATCAGCAATCAAGCCGGCGCTGCCGGTGATCGGGCTCGACCGGCGGCAAAAGCAGCGTCTGGCGCGCGGCGCCGAAACCATCGACGCGCGCATTGATCTGCACGGCAGGACCCAGAGCGAGGCGCATGCGGCTCTGCTCGGCTTCCTGCGGCGCGCGCAGGCCGAGGGGGCGCGGTTCGTGCTGGTCATCACCGGCAAAGGCGGCGCTTCCGGTCCGGGCTCGTCCGGCGAACGCGGCATTCTCAAGCGCCAGGTGCCGCTGTGGCTGCGGCTGCCGGAATTTCGCCTCCTCGTGCTCGCCGTCGAGGACGCCCACGTGGCCCACGGCGGCGCTGGCGCGCTCTATGTTCGGATGCGGCGGGCTCGACCGTAGGGCGGGGCGAAATTGCCTGGCACTGCGATGATGTCTGTGCGGCGCGTTCGCGGCGTGGGCAACGCGCCGCTACGCTGTGCCCTATCGATGCGTCTGTAACGGCGCGTTGCCCACCCTACAGAATGAACCGGCTCAGGTCGGTGTTCTTGGCGAGGTCGCCGATATGCTTGTGCACATAGGCGGCATCGATCTTGACGGTTTCGCCGGAGCGGTCCGGGGCCGCAAACGAGATCTCGTCCAGCACCCGCTCCATCACGGTCTGCAGGCGGCGCGCGCCGATAGTCTCCACGCTGGAATTGACCAGCACCGCCACGTCGGCGATCGCATCGACCGCATCCGGGGTGAACTCGAGCGTCACCCCCTCGGTGGTCAACAGCGCCACATATTGCTTGATCAGCGAGGCTTCGGGTTCGGTGAGGATGCGGCGGAAATCGTCGCGCGTGAGCGCCTGCAGCTCCACCCGGATCGGCAGCCGGCCTTGCAGCTCGGGCAAGAGGTCGGAGGGTTTGGCCAGATGGAACGCCCCCGACGCGATGAACAATATGTGGTCGGTCTTGACCGCGCCGTGCTTGGTCGAGACCGTGGTTCCCTCGATCAACGGCAGCAGGTCGCGCTGCACGCCCTCGCGCGAGACGTCGGCGCCGCTACGGCCCTCGCGGCCGCAGATCTTGTCGATCTCGTCGAGGAACACGATGCCGTTGTTCTCGACCGCCTTGATGGATTCCTGCAGCACCTGGTCGTTGTCGAGCAGCTTGTCGGATTCCTCGGCGATAAGCACATCGTGGGATTCCGCGACCGTGACGCGGCGCGTCTTGCTGCGTCCGCCGCCGAGCTTGCCGAAAATATCGCCGATCGAGATGGCGCCCATCTGGGCGCCCGGCAGGCCGGGAATCTCGAACATCGGCATGCCCTGGGAGGCCTGCACCTCGATCTCGATCTCCTTGTCGTTGAGCTCGCCGGCGCGCAATCGCTTGCGAAAGGCGTCCTTGGTGGAGGCGCTGGCGCCGGCGCCGACCAGCGCGTCGAGCACGCGTTCCTCCGCGTGCAGCTGGGCGCGCGCGCTCACGTCCTTGCGCTTGCGCTCGCGTGTCTGCACGATCGCGATCTCGAGCAGATCGCGGATGATCTGCTCGACGTCGCGGCCCACATAGCCGACCTCGGTGAACTTGGTGGCCTCGACCTTGAGGAAGGGAGCGCCGGCGAGCCGGGCGAGGCGGCGGGAAATCTCGGTCTTGCCGACGCCGGTCGGCCCGATCATCAAGATGTTCTTGGGCTGCACCTCCTCGCGCAGCTTTTCGTCGAGCGCCAGGCGGCGCCAGCGGTTGCGCAACGCGATCGCGACGGCGCGCTTGGCGTCGTTCTGCCCGATGATGAAGCGGTCGAGCTCGGAGACGATTTCGCGGGGCGAGAAGTCGGTCATTGGATCATTGGGAGGGCTTCGTTGCGGGCGCATCCCCGGGGCCGAGAGCGGGTGCGGGGTTGCGTCGAGGACGGTATCCGATCATCGAATCTTTTTCGGGCAATGCCGCCGCCGATGTGTCACCCGCACATATGGGCGTCCCCTCGCATATCCGCCAGCGCTGCAGCGGGCCGAGCTCGAGAACCGGCGACGCAGCGAAACTGAAACCATCTCATGTCACGGCGTCGCGTACCATCAGAAGTGCGCGGCCATCCGGCGTGTCCACCAGGCGGTCGCGCCGGAAGCCGGCCTTCTCGTAGGCCCGTATGGCGCGAGCGTTGGCAGGATCCGGGTCCGTCACCACGCGCGGCGTTGCGGCCGCCAGCAGGCCATCGATGAACACGCGGATGAACGCTGAGCCATGGCCGCGCTCGATCATGCCCGGTTCGCCGATGAACTGATCGATCCCGCGTGTGCCGGGCGGCTGCGGCCCGAGGCCGTGGTCCGGCCATGCGGTCGGATCGTAGCATTGCAGGTACCCGAAGGGGTAAGCGCCCTTCGCCACGATGAATTGATCCATCGCCGGATGATCGAGATCGCCGCTGATCAGCCCGAATTGCTCGTCCGAGTCCCCCCACCATTGCGCGACCTCCGGGGCGGCCAACCATCGCCGTACCAGCGGCAGATCGACGACCGACATCGGGCGAAACTCATAGACGGGAGGCGCCATGGCTTACGGCTCGTTATCGCTCAGCGCTTGAACGGCATCAGAGCTTTTCCACCGTGACGTTGCGGTTGGTGTAGACGCAAATGTCGGCCGCGATATCGAGGGAGCGGCGCACGATCGTCTCGGCATCGAGCGCGCCGTCGATCATGGCGCGGGCGGCGGCGAGCGCATAGTTGCCGCCGGAGCCGATGCCCATGATGCCGGCCTCGGGCTCGAGCACGTCGCCGGTGCCGGTGAGCACCAGCGATACCTCCTTGTCGGCAACGATCATCATGGCTTCGAGCCGGCGCAGATAGCGGTCGGTGCGCCAGTCCTTGGCGAGCTCGACGGCGGCGCGGGTCAGCTGCCCGGGATACTGGTCGAGCTTGGCTTCCAGCCGCTCGAACAGCGTGAAGGCATCGGCGGTGGCGCCGGCAAAACCGCCGATCACATCGCTCTTGCCGAGGCGGCGCACCTTCTTGGCATTGGCCTTGACGATGGTCTGGCCGATGGTGACCTGCCCATCGCCGCCGATAGCCACGATGCCGCCCTTGCGGACGGTGAGGATCGTGGTGCCGTGCCAGACGTCAGGGGCGGGGGACTGCATGAAGCTGCCTCGTGCTGGGAATGATGTAGGGGGCGCGCAGCAGCGATGCAAATCGGCACTTGCCGGGGCTGCCTGGCGCCAGCGGACAACGCGGCATTGACCTTTCCGTGATGCCGCTGTGGCGAACCACACGGCCGCCTGATAAAAGGCGCGCAAATCAGGAGTTCTCATGCGCAAGGCAGCGGTAAAGCGCGCCACCAAGGAAACCGACGTCGAGGTCAGCATCGATCTCGATGGCGTCGGCGCGTCGGCGGTGGCGACCGGCATCGGCTTTCTCGACCATATGCTCGACCTGCTGGCGCGCCATTCGCGCATCGATATCGCGGTCAAGGCCAAGGGCGATCTGCATATCGACCATCACCACACCACCGAGGATGTCGGCATTGCGCTCGGCCAGGCCGTGAAGCAGGCGCTCGGCGAGATGAAGGGCATCACCCGCTACGCCGACGTGCACGTGCCGATGGATGAGGCGCTCACCCGGGTGGCGCTGGATATTTCCGGCCGTCCCTTCCTGGTGTTCCGGGTCGAGTTCGGGCGCGACAAGGTGGGCAGCTTCGATACCGAGCTGGTGCAGGAATGGTTCCAGGCCTTCGCGGTCAATGCCGGGCTGACCCTGCATGTCGACACGCTGTATGGCACCAACGATCATCATATTGCCGAATCCTGCTTCAAGGGTCTGGCCCGGGCCTTGCGGGCGGCGGTCGCGATCGATCCGCGCGCGGCCGGCGAGGTGCCGTCAACCAAAGGCAAGCTTGGCGGCTAGCCCCAAGCCGCCGTCCCGGCCTTGATCCGGGCCTGTCGAGGAAACCATGGCTGTCTACACGGTTCACGAACCGCCCCCGAAGGCCGGCGCAGCGACGCCGCCCGAACGCTTCATCTTCGTTCGCGACGGCTTTTCGTTTCCGGCACTGCTGCTGGGTCCGCTCTGGATGCTGCGGCATCGGATGTGGCTGGGGCTGCTCGGCTATGCGGTCGTGGTCGCCCTGCTCGCGCTTGTCCTGCACCTCGATGGCTCGGCGACGGTCGGGGTGATCGTCTGGACGCTGCTGGGGCTCTTGCTCGGCTTCGAGGCCGGGACGCTGCGGCGCTTCGCCCTCGGGCGCCGCCGCTTCCGCAATATCGGGGTCGTGGTCGGCGACGATCTCGAGCTCGCCGAGCGGCGCTTCTTCGATGCTTGGGTCCACAAAGATTCCGTGGCACGCAAAGACCCATCGGCGCCGGCCGCGCCGAGCGGCGCCCCTGCCCCCGCGCCTTCGCCACGCGCGCCGCACCCAGCTCCCGATGTGCTTGGCCTGTTCCCCGAGCCCGGAGCCTCGTCATGAGCGTGGCCATCGTGGACTACGGTTCGGGCAATCTGCATTCGGCCGCCAAGGCCTTCGAGCGCGCGGCGCGCGAATGCGGCTACGGCGAGCCGATCGTGGTGACCCATGATCCGGACCAGGTCGCCCGCGCGGAGCGCATCGTGCTGCCCGGAGTCGGCGCTTTTGCGGATTGCCGCCGCGGCCTCGATGCGGTCAGCGGCATGGTGGAGGCCCTCACCACGCGCGTGCGCAGCCAGGGCCGGCCGTTTCTGGGCATTTGCGTCGGCATGCAGCTCATGGCCGAGCGCGGCCGCGAATACGAGGTGACGGCCGGCTTGGGCTGGATTCCCGGCGAGGTCGATCGGATCGCGCCGTCCGATCCGGGCCTGAAGATCCCCCATATGGGCTGGAACACGCTCAACCCGGTCCAGCCCCACAGGCTCCTCGCGGATATTCCGGTCGGACCGCAGGGATTGCATGCCTATTTCGTGCATTCCTATCATCTCAAGACCGCGGAGCCCTCGAGCCTGGTGGCGCAGGCGGATTATGGCGGACCCGTCACCGCGATCGTGGGCCGCGACACGGTGGTGGGCACCCAGTTCCACCCGGAGAAGAGCCAGCGGCTCGGGCTCAAGCTGATCGCGAATTTCCTGCAGTGGAAGCCGTGATCCTGTTCCCGGCCATCGACCTCAAGGATGGGTTGTGCGTGCGCCTGGAGCAGGGCGACATGACGCGTGCGACCGTGTTCCACCGCGATCCGGCCGCTCAGGCGCAGGCTTTCGAGAAACAGGGTTTCGAATATCTGCACGTCGTCGACCTCGACGGCGCCTTTGCGGGCAAGCCGGTCAATGCCGCGGCCGTCGATCGCATCCTGGAGACCATGTCAATCCCGATGCAGCTCGGCGGCGGCATTCGCGATCTCGCCACCATCGAGGCTTGGCTCGGCAAGGGAGTAGATCGCGTGATCATCGGCACCGCCGCGGTGCGCGATCCGGATCTGGTGAAGGAGGCGGCGCGGCGGTTTCCGGCCCGCGTCGCGGTCGGCCTCGACGCGCGTGCCGGCCAGGTCGCGGTGGAGGGTTGGGCGCAGACCTCCGCGCTGTCCGCCCTCGATATCGCCCGGCGCTTCGAGGATGCCGGCGTTGCCGCCATCGTCTATACCGACATTGCCCGCGACGGCCTGCTCAAGGGGCTCAATCTCGATGCCACCATCGCGCTTGCCGACGCCATCGCGATCCCGGTCATCGCCTCCGGCGGGCTCGCCTCGATGGCGGACGTGCAAGCGCTGCTGGCGCCGCGCGCCCAAAAGCTCGGCGGCGCGATCGTGGGGCGCGCCCTCTATGACGGCAGCCTCGATGCCGCCGCGGCGCTGGCGCTGCTGAAACAGGCGCGCTCCGCCGCAGCGGCACGACCAAGGAAATGAAGCGAATGCGCGAGCGGCGCGAAGAGATTTGAATGTTCAAGGTCCGCGTCATCCCCTGCCTCGACGTCAAGGACGGCCGCGTCGTCAAGGGCGTGAACTTCATCGATCTGCGCGACGCCGGCGATCCGGTCGCGGCCGCCGTGGCGTATGATGCGGCCGGCGCCGACGAGCTCACCTTTCTGGACATCACCGCCAGCCACGAGAATCGCGGCATCATCCTCGACGTGGTTCGCCGCACCGCCGAGGCCTGCTTCATGCCGCTCACGGTCGGCGGCGGCGTGCGCGACATCGAGGACATTCGCGCCCTGCTGGCCTCCGGGGCCGACAAGGTCTCCATCAATACGGCGGCCGTGAACCGGCGCGCCTTCGTCAAGGAGGCGGCGGAGAAATTCGGCGATCAATGCATCGTGGTGGCGATCGACGCCAAGAAAGTCCCGGACCCCGGGACAGCAGCGCCGTCCGCAGCGCCCGATCGCTGGGAAATCTTCACCCATGGGGGGCGCAACCCGACCGGGCTGGATGCCATCGACTACGCCCGCGAGGTGGTGGCGCTCGGCGCCGGCGAGATCCTGCTCACCTCCATGGACCGGGACGGCACCCGGCGGGGCTTCGATATTGCGCTCACGCGCGCCGTCGCGGACGCGGTGCCGGTGCCGGTGATCGCCTCGGGCGGGGTGGGCACGCTCGAGCATATGGTCGAGGGCATTCGCGACGGGCATGCCACCGCCGTGCTGGCGGCCTCGATCTTTCATTTCGGCGAGCACACGGTGCGGGAGGCCAAGGCCTACATGGCGGCCGCCGGCCTGCCGATGCGGCTCGACCCGTGAGCCGCATGACCGGGATGTCGCGGCGACTGAGATGTCGCGGCGCTGACGCAGAGATGATATGCAGGCGGCAATGGGCAAATTCACCATCCACGATCTCGAGCGACGCGTGCACGAACGGGCGCAGGCGAGCGCCGAGGTATCCTATACCCGCAAGCTGCTCGACCGGGGCGTGGCGCAATGCGCCAAGAAGTTCGGCGAGGAGGCGATCGAGACCGCGCTCGCCGCCGTCGGCGAGGACCGGGAACGCTTGATCGCGGAAGCGGCCGATCTCATCTATCACCTGCTCGTGCTGCTCGAGGCGCGGGCGATCACATTGGCCGAGGTGGAAGCCGCGCTCGCGGCGCGCACGACCCAATCGGGCCTCGACGAGAAAGCCGCGCGCAAGCACAGTTAGCCAGCGCATGATCCCGGAAGGCCGCGGGCTTTTCCGACAAGGTCACGCGACCGATAAACGCCGGCAAGGACGGGCGATGGAACAACGCACCGAAGAGGAACTCTCGCCTTACCGGGTGTTCACGCGCGCCAAATGGGCGCAGTTGCGCGAAGACACGCCGATGACGCTGACGCCGGACGAGGTCACGCGGCTGCGTTCCCTGCACGATCGGCTCGATATGCGCGAGGTGGAGGAGATCTATCTGCCGCTGTCGCGCCTGCTGTCGGTCTATGTGGCGGCCACCCAGCGCCTGTTCCGGGCCCAGCAGAAGTTCCTCGGCACCGAGGACTGCAAGACGCCCTATATCATCGGGGTCGCGGGCTCCGTGGCGGTGGGCAAATCGACCACCGCGCGCGTGCTGCAGGCGCTGCTGGCGCGCTGGCCCAATGTCCCCCAGGTCGATCTCGTCACCACCGACGGCTTTCTCTATGCGAACGCGATCCTCGAGCGCGAAGGCCTGATGGACAAGAAGGGCTTTCCGGAAAGCTACGATCTGCCGGCGCTGCTGCGCTTCCTGTCCGACATCAAGGCCGGCCGCCGCCCGGTGCGCGCGCCGGTCTATTCGCATCTGCTCTACGACGTGATGCCCAACCAATGGGTCGAGATCGACCGGCCCGACATTTTGATCGTCGAAGGGCTCAATGTCCTGCAGACCGGCCGCCCGCCCAAGGACGGCAAGGCGATCCCCTATGTGTCGGACTTCTTCGATTTCTCGGTCTATCTCGATGCCGACGAGGACGTGTTGCGCGGCTGGTACGTGGACCGGTTCCTGACCTTGCGGGGCACCGCGTTTGCGGATCCGAAATCCTACTTCCACCGCTATTCGACGCTCTCCGACACGGAGGCGATCGCCACCGCGACCTCGATCTGGAACCGGATCAACCTGGTCAACCTGTACGAGAGCATATTGCCGACGCGCCAGCGCGCCGATCTCATCCTCAGCAAGCGCGAGAACCATCAGGTCGGCGAGGTCGCGCTGCGGCGTTTGTAGCGCCTCAGACTCTATGCGCTCTATGCGGCGCGCCGCGCGCGCCGCCGCGCCGCCAGCACCTCGGCCAACCGTTCACGGTCGAGTGGCTTGGTGAGAAAGCCGTCCATCCCGGCCGCGAGGCAGGCATCGCGGTCCTCGCTCAGCGCATCCGCCGTGAGCGCGATGATCGGCGTGCGCGGCCCTTCCGCTTCGGCGGCGCGGATGCGCCGCGTCGTCTCGATGCCGTCGCTCGCCGGCATGTGCACATCCATGAGCACAAGGTCATAGGGTGTCCCGGCGGCGCGGGCGGCGCGCCACGCCGCGAACGCGGCAGCGCCGTTTCGTGCGAGCGTCGGGCGATGGCCGAGCCGGGCCAGCAACGCACTGGCGAGCAGCGCGTTGATCTCGTTGTCCTCGGCGATCAGGATCGCCAGTGCGCCGGCTGAGCCTGGCGCGACCGCCGCGCTTTGCGGGCGGCTAGCGGCCCGATCGAAATCGTCCTGCCCGGCGCCAACGCGCTCGGCGACAAGACGCTCGGCGCCAAGATCCTCGCTGCCGGGACTCTCGCTGCCGAGCCGCGCCGCCAGCGAGGCGGCCCGGATAGGCTTCACCAGATAGCCGTTGAAACCAGCGGCCTGCAGAGCCGGCAGCTCATGGCGCTCGGCCGGCGTGATCAGCACGATGCGGCGCGCGACCGTGCCGGCGGCCGCGGCGGCCAATCGGCGGCAGGCCGCGAGACCGAGCGCGTGATCGACCAGGATTGCGTCCCAGATCGGCTTGGCGGTTTGCTTGGAGGACTGCTCGCACGATCGCGTCGCCAGGGCCGCGGTGGCGGCCTGCGGGTCCGCGACCGTGCTCGTGTCGGCTCCCCATCGGGCGAGACGCCGCGCCACCAGCGGGGCTTCGATCGCGCCCGGCGCCGCGATCAGCACCGCCATTCCGGCGAGGTCGGGGGCGGCGAAGGCCGGCGCACTTTCCGCCGCCGCGCCCGGCAACGCGACCGTGACCCGGAAGGTCGAGCCCGCGCCCGGCGCGCTCGCCACCGCGATGCGGCCGCCCATGCGTTCGATGAT
>DASXXS010000184.1:0-2207 GCA_036502925.1 Xanthobacteraceae bacterium | reverse complement strand
GAGATTGCGATAGCCGCCGGCTTGCCGACGCCGCGTTCTCCCAGATGGTCCATGCGCTCACACCTTTACGCCACATTCCGGGCGTTGTCGCCACGCGGTGGCCCCATCAGGGCCGGCTGGAACAGAACCGCGGCGGCCAGTGTGCAGACCAGCGCCAGAGCCATCAGCTTGCCCATGCTCGACATGCCCGGCTGGTTGGAGAGCCAAAGGCTGCCGAACGCCGTCGCCGTCGTCAGCGCGCTGAAAAACACGGCACGCGTCAAGGTCGACTGCAGTAGGTTGGTACGGCCGTCTCGCCACGCCATGATATAGTAGATCTTGAACGCCACCCCGACGCCGAGCAGCAGGGGCAGCGCAATGACGTTGGCGAAATTCAGCGACTCGCCAATCAACACCATGAGCTCCAGAGTGACGGCGCCGGCGACGATGAGGGGTACGAGGGTCATCAGCACGTCGCGGAAATGGCGCAAGGCGATCCACAGCATGACGGCGATCGCGAGAACCGCCAAGACACCCGCCTCGATGAAGGCCCGGACTATCGTGTGCTCCGCCTCGATGAGCCAGACCGGTGTGCCGGTGACGTCCGGCGCAATCGTGAGCACGGCGGCAGCGAACCGCCGCAATGTAGCGGTGTCGTTCGGGTCACCCTCTGGCAGCACCTCGATGCGCGCGCGGCCGTCCGGGGCCACCCAATCGCGCGCGAGCTCCGACGGCACCGACTGCGGGGTGACGCGCTCCGGCCGGAGCATGTTGCGGAGGCGGTCGAGGTCGAGCTTGAGCGGCGCGATCAAGGCGTCGCGCGCCTTGTCACGCACCGCGGCATCCGCATTGGCGAGCCGGTCGAGGAGGCCCGACAACCGGGAGGCCGCGGCGGTGGTGTCACCCGCTCCCGCGGTGGCGAGGCGTCTCAGATTCGTTACCGCCGCGCGGATCGCGCCGACGGTCTCCCCGTCAGACGGCGCCGGGCGGATCGCCGAAGTCTTGATCGCCGGGCCGAGCGCCGCGGCCGCCCTCTGGATCGCGGGAAGCTTCTGGTCCTGGTCGCTCGGCACCAGGTTCTGGATCGACCGCGTTCCCGAAACCTCGGGAAGGCCGGCGGCACGTTGGGTGATCTGGTCGACCTCGGCGACCGAAGGCGCGACGATGTTGGCCGAGCTGATCCCGAGCTCCGGGACCGTGATCAACTCGCGGTAGGTGCTGACCGCCTCGCCGTCCGGGTCCTGCAGGTGGATCGGATCGAAGTCGAAGCGCATTCGCGACAGCAGGGGCGTGCCGGCGAGCACCGCGATGACGGTGCCCGCGACTATGGCGATGCGGTGCCGGGCCAGGAACCGGTCGGCCGGCGCGAGCGCGACGAAGCCCATCCGTTCCGGTTCGCCCGGCGTACCGAAGACGGTCAGCAGAGCTGGCAGCAGCGTGATAGTGGTGACGAACGCGGCCATCATGCCGAACCCGGCGATCAGGCCGAGCTCGGCGATGCCGCGGTAAGCCGTCGGCATGAACGAGAAGAAGCCAAACATCGTGCCGGCGGCGGCCAGCGCCAGGGGCCCTCCGGCCCTCGCTGCGGCACCCCGCAGGGCCGCGCGAACCTCGTCCCGCTCGTGTCGCTCGGACCGGTAGCGCACGGTGAACTGGATGCAGAAATCCGCGCCGAGGCCGACGAAGAGGATCCCGAAGGCGACCGATATCAGGTTGAACGCGCCAACCATCAGCAGGCCCGCGGCTGCAGTCACAACAAAGCCGACGAACAAGCTAACAAACACGGCGAGGTTGGTGTGAGCAGAGCGCAACGCCAGCCAGAGGATGACCAGCACCGCGAGCACCGTTCCAACGAAATTAGGCAATGTTCCCTTGCTGAGCGTCGCGAACTGCTCGTCGTCGATTGGAACCTGTCCGGTCAGCCGCAGGCTTGTGTCAAACATGGGGCCGAGCTTCAGCTCGTCCGCCGCCTGCCTGATCGCGTCCATCGCCGCGCGGCCAGGCTGCAAGGCACCGAAATCGAGTTTCGGCTCGATCTGTATGAAGCCCCGCAGCTCGTCCTGCGCTGCGGGCTTGCCGTTCATCAACACGCGCCAAGAGAAGCTGGGGAAGCGGCCGGCGAACAGGTCGTCCAGCGTGTCGGACAGCATGTTCATCGGCCCGGCGAGCGCATCGGGCGGCACGCGGCGGGCCTGCGCGGCCCCGATGCCGATCGTGAGAGCGTGCAT
>DASXXS010000183.1:0-53246 GCA_036502925.1 Xanthobacteraceae bacterium | reverse complement strand
TGCAAGGCGCGTCTAGAGCAGATTGATCCAATTCAGCGTCATTGCCGGGCATAGCCCGCGAAGACGGGCGTAAACGCCCTTATGACCCGGCAATCCATCTTCTTCGCAGAAACGCTCTATGCGAAGACGATGGACCCGCGGGTCAAGCCCGCGGGTGACGAAGGAGATGAATCCAACAGACGGAAATATGACACGGCTTGGCCTCGACGCGATTTCAAGACATGATCGAGAACCGCGACATTGCGGCAAACGGCCGGGGAGCATGAGGGTGGAACTCAGATACGAAGCGCCGCAAAGCCTGCAGGCCGCGGTCGCGCTGCTGGCGGGCGCGAGCGGGACGGCGCGCGTGCTCGCCGGCGGCACCGACGTCATCGTGCAGATGGAAACCGACCTGATCGAGCCGCAGCTGCTGGTCGATATCAAGAAGATCGCCGAGCTGCGCCAGATCGTGGCCGAGAATGGCGGGTTTCGCGTCGGCGCCGCGGTGCCCGGCATGGAGATCGTCAATCATGCCGCATTTGCCAAGGCCTGGCCGGGCGTGGTCGACGGCGTCAAGCTGATCGGCTCGATCCAGATCAAGGGCCGCGCCACCATGGGCGGCAACCTGTGCAACGCGTCGCCGGCCGCCGACAGCGTGCCCGCATTGGTCGCGGCCGGCGCGGTCGCCCGGATCGTGGGGGCCAAGGGCATGCGCGAAGTGCCGGTCGAGACCATCCCGGTCGCGCCCGGCAAGACATCATTGGCAAAGGACGAGATCGTGGTCTCGCTGTTCCTGCCGCGCCGGCCCGCGCATGCGAGCGACGCCTATCTCCGCTTCACGCCGCGCACCGAAATGGACATTGCCGTGGTCGGGGTCGGCATCAGCCTCACCCTTGACGACCGCGGCATCTGCACGGCGGCGCGGGTCGCGCTGGGGGCGGTGGCGCCGACGGTCCTGCTGGTGCGCGAGGCATCCGCGGCGCTGATCGCCACGCCCATCGATGATGCCGCGCTTGAACGGCTCGCCCAGGCGGTGAGCGCCGCGTGCCGGCCGATCGACGACAAGCGCGGCACCAAGGAATACCGGATCAAGGTGGCGGGCGTCGTGGCGCGGCGCACCGCGCTGCTGGCGCTCGAGCGGGCGAGGCAAAACCGATGAGCAGGAAATATCACGTGAGTGCGAGCGTCAACGGCGACGAATGCGAGTTCCTGTGCGAGCCGCAGCAGACTTTGCTCGACGCGCTGCGCGACGAGTTGATGCTCAGCGGGACCAAGGAGGGTTGCGCCACCGGCGATTGCGGCGCCTGCACCGTGATGGTCGACGGGGTCATGGTCTGCTCCTGCCTGGTTCTCGCGGTCGAGGCCGAAGGCAGCGCGATCGAGACCATCGAGGGCATGGCCAAGGGCGCCGAGCTGCATCCGCTGCAGCGAAAGTTCCTCGAGCTCAACGGCCTGCAATGCGGCATCTGCACGCCGGGCATCCTGATCGCCGCCAAGGCGCTCCTGCAACAAAACCCGGATCCAAGCGAGACCGAGATCCGCTATTGGCTGGCCGGCAATCTTTGCCGTTGCACCGGCTACGACAAGATCGTGCGTTCGGTGCAGGCGGCCGCCAAGGAAATGAGGGGAGAAACCACATGACCACGAGCCCGGCGACGATTCTGGAGAAGAGCGGTTACAATCGCGACCGCAAGCTCAAGGTGGTCGGGACTTCGCCGGTCAAGCACGACGGCATCGACAAGGTGACGGGGCGCGCGAAATTCGGCGCCGACCTGTTCCTGCCCGGAATGCTGGTCGGCAAGATTCTGCGCAGCCCGCATCCCCACGCCAGGATCAAATCGATCGACGTGTCGGCGGCGCTGCGGCTTGCGGGCGTCAAAGCGGTGGTGACCCGTGACGATTTTCCCGAGCTGAAGCCGGGGACCGTCGGCGGCGACATGAGCCGCAACGCGATGGCGCGCGAGAAGGTGCTCTATGACGGTCACCCGGTCGCCGCTGTCGCGGCGGTGAGCGAGGCGGTCGCCAAGCAGGCCTTGAAGCTGATCGAGGTCGAATACGAGATGCTGCCGCACGTGATCGACCCGGTCGCGGCCATGCAGCCGGCCGCGCCGATCCTGCACGCGCATGTGCGCACCAAAGGCATCAAGGGCGCCGACCAACCCAGCAACGTGATCGAGCGGCTCGATCTCGCCATGGGCGACGTCGCGGCGGGATTTGCGCAGGCCGACATCATCGTGGAGCGCGAATACGACACCAAGCCGATGCACCAGGGCTATATCGAGCCGCAGGCCTGCGTGGCGACCGCGACCGAGGACGGCCAGATCGAGCTGTGGTGCTGCACCCAGGGTCCGTGGGTGTTCCGCGACCGGCTGTCCGACATTCTCAAGATCGAGTCGGCCAAGATCCGCGTGACCCAGTCGGAGATGGGCGGCGGCTTCGGCGGCAAGACCGGGTTCTACGCGGAGCCGGTGGCGGTGCTCCTGGCCCGCAAAGCCAAGCGGCCGGTGAAGATCACGCTCACCCGCAATGAAGTCTTCCGCGCCACCGGCCCGGTCGCGGGCACCCATTCGCGCGTCAAGATGGGCGTGACCCGGGACGGCATCATCACCGCCGCCGAGGCCGAGCTCGTGTTCCAGACCGGCGCCTTCACCGGCTCGATGTTCGCCAATGCGCCGCAGGCGATGTTCACGCGCTACAACCTCAAGAACGTCAAGACGGTCTCCTACGAGGTCGTGTCGAACCGGCCGAAAGTGAACTCGTTCCGCGCGCCCTGCGTGCCGCAGGTCGTGTTCGGCGTCGAAGGCGTGATCGACGAGCTGGCGCGCAAGCTCGGCATGGATCCGATCGATTTCCGTCTCAAGAACGCGGCGACCGAGGGCTACAAGACCCTCTATGGGGACACGTTCGGGCCGATCGGCTTTGTCGAGACGCTCAAGGCCGCCAAGGCCTGCGCGCATTACAATTCACCGGTGCCGCAGGGCCAAGGCCGCGGCGTCGCGGCCGGATTCTGGTTCAACAAGGCCGGCGAGACGGCCGGCAGCCTGAACATCGCTATCGACGGCTCGGTGACGCTGAGCCTCGGCACCACCGACGTGGCCGGCTCGCGCATCTCCATCAGCATGATGGCGGCCGAGGAGCTCGGCATCCCGGTGGACAAGGTGCACGCCATCATGGCCGACACCAGCTCGCTCGGCTTCAACCGGGTCACCGCCGGCAGCCGCACCACCTTCTCCACTGGCATGGTGATCGTGGATTCCGCCCGCAAGGCGATCGCCGAGCTGTGCAAGCGCGCCGCCGGAATCTGGGGCGTGCCGGAGGAAGCGGTGACGTTCGAGGACGGCCATTGCCGGCCGGCGAGCTCGAATGTCGGCACCTTCGCGCCGCTGTCGATTGCCGAGATCGCCGCCAAGACGATGGTAAGCCACGGCGCCATCGCGGGCCATTCCGAGATGAGCGTCACCGGCGCGGGCCCGGGTTTCGGCCTGCATATCGTCGACGTGGAGGTGGACCGCGAAACCGGGCGGGTCGACATCAAGCGCTACACGGTGGTCGAGGATGCCGGCAAGGCGATCCACCCGCTCCAGGTCGAGGGCCAATACCAGGGCGGCGCCGTGCAAGGCATCGGCTGGGCGCTCAACGAGGAATACTGCTACGGCGACGACGGGCGGCTGCAGAATGCGAGCTTCCTGGATTACCGCATGCCGGTCGCCTCCGATGTCCCGATGATCGGCACCGAGATCGTGGAGGTTCCCAATCCGCGGCACCCTTACGGATTGCGCGGCGTCGGCGAGGTTCCGGTCGTCCCCACCATGGCGGCCATCGCCAACGCGATCGGCGCCGCCACCGGCATCCGCCCGCAATCGCTGCCCATGTCGCCGCCGCGGCTGCTGAAATTGTTGGACGAGGCGCAGAGCCGGTAGGTTGGGTCAGCGCGGCCAGCGGCGTTCGCTGTCATAACTCTGTCATCGCGCTGCGCGAGTTAGGTGTGCGACGCCGAGGTGGTCATGGCTGAACCGCTCGAGCCTAAAGTCTTCAACGTATTATTCATTTGCACCGGAAACTCGGCGCGATCGATCATGGCCGAAGCGGTGCTCAACCGCGTGGGACAAGGCCGGTTCCGGGCATTCTCGGCCGGAAGCCAGCCAAAGGGGTTCGTGCACCCCTACGCCCTCGACCTGCTGCGAAGATTGAATTTCGATGTCGACGCGCTGCGGTCGAAGAGCTGGAAGGAGCTCACCGGCCCCGACGCGCCCCGCCTCGATTTCGCATTCACGCTCTGCGACGACGCCGCCGCGGAGCCGTGCCCGGTCTGGCCGGGGCAGCCGATGACCGCGCATTGGGGCTTGCCCGACCCCGCCGCCGCCACCGGCAACGAGGCGGAAATTCGATTGGCCTTCGCCGACGCCATGCGGATGCTCAACAACCGCATCAATATCTTCGTGAGCCTGCCGCTAAAGTCGCTCGACCTGCTCGCTCTGCAGAAGCAGCTGGATGCCATCGGCAAGTCGAAGGATGTGGGCTCTGATCCCGCAACAGCCGCTGAATGAGCGAGCCGCCGGCTCCGCTCCCACGGCGGCTTCTGGCGGAAGGGTTGGGCACCGGGATTCTGGTCGCGACCGTGGTCGGCTCCGGCATCATGGCCGAGCGCCTCGCCGGCGGCAATCAGGCCATTGCGCTCCTCGGCAACACGATTCCGACCGGCGCGATCCTCGTCGTTCTCGTCACCATCCTGGGTCCGGTCTCGGGCGCCCATTTCAATCCGGCGGTGACGGCGGTGTTCGCCCTGCAAGGAAAGTTTCGGCCGGGCGACGTTCTTCCCTACATGATCATCCAAGGTCTCGGCGGGATCGCCGGGACTGCGGTCGCGCACCTCATGTTCGACCTCGCGCCGCTGGCCATCGGGACGACCTCGCGCAGCGGGATTTCGCTCTGGCTTTCCGAGGCCGTGGCGACTTTCACCCTGGTGCTGGCGATCCTGGGGGGCGTCCGCTACGCGCCGCAGGCAGTGCCCTGGTTGGTCGGATTGACCGTCACGGCCGCCTATTGGTTCACGGCCTCGACCTCCTTTGCAAATCCGGCGGTAACGCTGGCGCGCGGGTTCACCACCACGTTCGCGGGCATTGCCATCAATCACGTGCCCGCGTTCATCGTCGCGGAATTCATCGGAGCAATCCTTGCCTGGCTGGTTGCCGCGATGCTTTTTCCTCCTTCCTCCACGGCCGCGTGAACGCAGCCGGCTATGCTGCGCAGGGCCGCCGCTACGGCGGCGGGCCGATGAAATTCAGTCCTGCTGCGGGTCGCGGTGGTCGGGAGTCTTGCCGAGTGCCGCAATGTCGGCGGCCAGGCGGGAGAGGCTGGCGACCGGCGTCAGCACCAGGCCGGGCTCGCCGCCGCCTTCGGCCGCGCTCTGGGGAATGACGGCGCGGGCAAAGCCGAGCTTGGCCGCCTCCTTGAGCCGCGCCGCCGCCTGGGCGACCGGCCGCACCGCGCCCGAGAGCGACACCTCGCCGAAATAGACCGCATCGGCGGGCAGCGGCGCATTGGCGAGCGAGGAGACGAGCGCGGCTGCGGCGGCAAGGTCGGCGGCCGGCTCCTGGATGCGCAAGCCGCCCGCCACGTTGAGATAGACGTCATGGCCGGACAGCCGGATGCCGCAATGGGCCTCGAGCACCGCCAGCACCATCGCGAGCCGGCTCGGATCCCAGCCGACCACAGCGCGGCGCGGCGTGCCGAACGAGGTGGGGGCGACCAGCGCCTGGATTTCGACCAGCAGCGGCCGGCTGCCCTCGATGCCGGCGAAGACCGCGGTGCCGGGGCTGCCGAGATCGCGCTCGGACAGGAACAGCTCGGACGGGTTGGCGATTTCCTGCAACCCCATGCCGGTCATCTCGAACACGCCGATCTCGTCGGTCGGACCGAACCGGTTCTTCACCGCGCGCAGGATGCGGAACTGATGCGAGCCTTCGCCCTCGAAGGACAGGACCGCATCGACCATGTGCTCGACCACGCGCGGGCCCGCGATCTGGCCGTCCTTGGTGACGTGGCCGACCAGGATCACGGCGGCGCCCGAACGCTTGGCGAAGCGGATCAAGGCCTGCGCGGCGCCGCGCACCTGCGTCACGGTGCCGGGCGCGGAGTCGACCGCGTCGGTCCACATGGTCTGGATCGAGTCGATGACGACCAGACGCGGGGTGTCGCGATCGGAGAGGGTGGCGACGATGTCCTCGATCGCGGTTTCGGCGGCCAGCTCGATTCGCGCATCCTGCAGCTTCAGCCGCTCGGCGCGCAGCCGCACCTGCGCCACCGCCTCCTCGCCGGATATGTAGACCGCGCGGTGACCGGCACGCGCCAGCGCGGCCGCGACCTCGAGCAGGAGCGTCGATTTTCCGATGCCCGGATCGCCGCCCAGCAGGAGCACCGATCCGCGCACGAAGCCGCCGCCGGTCACGCGATCGAACTCGGCCAGACCGCAGGCGAGCCGCGGCGCGTCATGGGTTTCGCCGGTGAGCGGCTCGAGCGCGAACTTGCGGCCCTTGCGCGGCGCCCGTCCCGGCATGGCCGGCCGCGCCAGCGCCGCGCCCTCCTCGGCGATGGTGTTCCACTCGCCGCAGGCGTCGCATTTGCCCTGCCAGCGGCCATAGGCGGCGCCGCAATTCTGGCAGACGAAGGTGAGCTCGCGTCGGGCCATGGGTGGAGTCTATCAGAGTCGCGAATGGCGAATAGCGAATAGGGAATAGGGAATAGGGAATAGGGAATAGGGAATAGGAATTAGCAAATAGCAACGGCTAAACTACTCGCTACTCACTACTCACTACTCGGTACTCGCCATTCGCGCGCTCGCTCACGCCCCCTTGTAGACCCGGTGAAAGCGATGCCCCAGGCGCGTGAGCACTTCATAGCCGATGGTGCCCTGCGCGGCCGCCAGCTCGTCGACGCCGAGCCCGCCGCCGATCAGCGTGGCGAAATCGCCGCGGCGCGCGCGGCCGTCGGGAACATCGGTCACGTCGACGCCGATCACATCCATGGACACGCGTCCGGCGAGCGGGCAGCGTTTGCCGGCCACGATCACTTGCGCGGCCGGCTTGTTGCGGTCGGCCGCGGCCGAGCGCAGGAATCCGTCCGCATAGCCGACCGCGACGATGGCGACGCGGGATGTCCGCTGGGCCGTGAAGCTTGCGCCGTAACCCACCGTGTCGCCGCGCTCGACTTCGCGCACCTGAAGGATGCGGCCTTTCAGCTCGACGACCGGCCGCATCGGATTACTTTTGCCGGGCGTCGGATTGCAGCCGAACAACGCCATTCCGGGACGCACCAGATCGCAATGAACCGCGCCGCCGCCGAGAAAAATGCCCGACGAATTGGCGAGCGAGGAGGGGATGCCGCGAAACAGGATGCGAAGCTCGCGAAACGTGCGGATTTGCCGGTCGTTCATCGGATTGTCCGGCGTGTCGGCGCAGGCCAGATGGCTCATCAACAGGGTGAAGCCGTGATTTTCCAGCTGGATCCGCGCGGCCACCGCGACCGCTTCATCCGGGCTGAGGCCGAGCCGGTTCATGCCGGTGTCGACGTGCAGCGCCGCGCCGCCGCGCCAACCGGTGGCGGCGACGAATGCATCCCACTCGGCAAGCTCGGCCGAACCGTTGATGACCGGTCGCAGCTGGGTTTCGGCGAAGGCTGGCGCGGTATTCGGCAACAACCCGTTGAGCACGTAAATGACAGCGTTGCGGGCGATCGTGCGCACCCGCCGGCCTTCGGCGATGTCGGCGACGAAGAAGGTCCTGCAGCCGGCCTTGGCAAGCCGCGCGGTAACCGCTTCGAGGCCGCAGCCGTAGGCGTCGGCCTTGACCACGGCGGCGCATTCGATCGGCACGGTGCGGCCGGCAAGCATGCGCCAATTGGCCTCGATGGCAGCGAGGTCGATGGTCAGAAGACCGCCGGCCGCCGTCGGATCGGAGACCGGGGGCGTCGCCTTGTCGGCTGCCGCCGGCGCCGCTTGGGCGGCTTGACCGGAATCGCGGGAGGCACCTTGAATGGACATCCCAGGGTTATGGCTGGCCGTGCGGCTGGCGTCCAGCGCGCCCGCAGCGGCGGCGCTTGTGGCCGCCCTCGCCCGCGATAATCGCAGGCGCCCACACAACGGTGCCGCGACTACTGCCGCTCAAGCGCCTGATCGTCGCGCGCCAGATTGGCGAAGCGCGTGACGCTGCCGTCGAAATGCAGGTTGACGGTGCCGGTGGGTCCGTGGCGCTGCTTGCCGATGATGATTTCGGCCTTGCCGTGCGCCGCGTCCATCTCGGTTTGCCACTTGATGTGCTCGTCGGTGCCCGGCCGCGGCTCCTTGTTGCTGAGGTAATACTCCTCGCGGAACACGAACAGCACCACGTCGGCATCCTGCTCGATCGAGCCCGATTCACGCAGGTCCGAGAGTTGCGGGCGCTTGTCGTCGCGGTTTTCCACTTGGCGCGACAACTGCGAGCACGCCAGCACCGGCACGTTGAGCTCCTTGGCGAGCGCCTTCAGGCTGGTGGTGATCTCGGTCACCTCCTGCACGCGGTTCTCCTGGCCGCGCCGCGTCGTTCCCTGCAACAGCTGGATGTAGTCGATGACCAGCAGGTCTAAGCCCTTTTGCCGCTTGAGACGCCGCGCCCGCGCGGCCAGCTGGGCGATATTGAGCCCGCCGGTCTCGTCGATGAACAACGGCAGGTGCTGCAATTCGATCGTCACGTCCTTGAGCTTGTCAAAGCCGCGCTGGTCGATGCCGCCGCGCCGGATTGTGCTGGAGGGAATTCCGGTCTGCTCGGCAATGATGCGGGTGGCGAGCTGTTCGGCCGACATTTCGAGCGAGAAGAAGCCGACAATGCCGCCATTGGCGGTTTCGATGTGCCCATCCGGGCGCACTTCGCCGCGCCAGCTGCGCGCGATGTTGTAGGCGATATTGGTGGCGAGCGCGGTCTTGCCCATGCCGGGACGGCCGGCCACGATGATCAGGTCGGATTTCTGCAGGCCGCCCATCTTGGAATCGAGGTCCTTGAGCTCGGTCGCCAAGCCCGAGAGCTTGCCGTCGCGCTGATAGGCATGGGCTGCCATTTCCAGCGCGGTGGTCAGTGCCGATTCGAATCGCTGGAACCCGCCGCCGTAACGGCCGATCTCCGCCAGCTCGTACAGCCGCCGCTCGGCATCCTCGATCTGCTCGCGCGGGGCGAAATCGACCGGCGCGTCGAAGGCCATATTGACCATGTCCTCGCCGATCCCGATCAAGTCGCGTCGGATCGCGAGGTCGTAGACGGCGCGCCCGTAATCGGCGGCATTGATGATGGTGGTTGCCTCGGCGGCGAGGCGCGCCAGATACTGGGCGACCGTCAGGCCGGCAATATCGATGTCGGCGGGCAGGAACGTCTTCAGGGTGATCGGCGAGGCGAGCTTGCCGGTGCGGATCAGGCTGCGGGCGTGGTCGTAAACCTGCTGATGGATCGGCTCGAAGAAGTGCAGCGGCTCCAGAAAGTCGGAGACCCGATAGAGTGCCTCGTTGTTGACCAGGATAGCCCCGAGCAAGGCCTGCTCCGCCTCGATATTGTGCGGAGCCATGCGGTAGGCGGTTGCAGGCTCGGGCGCCTGCTTGCGCGCGGTCGAATCAAGCGGTGACATGATTTCCCAGCGGTGGCGGTGCAATCGGACGAAAACGTGGCGCGCTACAACACTCAAAGTACAAAAAGGCGGTCAGACCAAAAAGCGCG
Source organism: Xanthobacteraceae bacterium (assembly GCA_036502925.1). Lineage (GTDB taxonomy): Bacteria > Pseudomonadota > Alphaproteobacteria > Rhizobiales > Xanthobacteraceae > VAZQ01. The sequence goes on along the minus strand of DASXXS010000183.1, from coordinate 43,533 downwards.
GACGCCTTCCAATTCGACCTGATGCACAGCGATCTAGCACCGCGCGGCGATTCGGAAAAAAGCTCGTTGTCGATGTCCCCGATACTCACCGCATACACAAGAAGAAATTTTCGCGGGACTTGACGATCAAGCGCTGGTAGGAGCAACGCCCCGCCGCCACGAGTGCAGCGATGAGCGTCGCGGCCGATGGTGGGCGCGCCGCGCCGGATCGGGGCCCGGCCGGTTCATTCGCCGGCAAGCCGCAAGGGCTGGCGCCGCCCGCCTTCGAGTCCGTGCAGGCGTGCGGTTTCGCGCGCGATGTAGTCGCGGGTCGTCGGCACGATCCCCTGCCGCTTCGTCAGCTGCATCTGGAAGACCATCAGGGCCTGCTCGCGGAAGGCCATTTCGGACGCGGCAAGGTAGAATTCCCACATCCGTACAAAACGGCGGTCGTAAATCCGCTCGACCTCCTCGCGATGGGCGAGGAAGCGCTGGCGCCAGGCCTTGAGGGTTTCGGCGTAATGCAGGCGCAGGATTTCGATGTCGGTGACCAAGAGTCCGGCGCGCTCGACCGCCGGCAGGACCTCGGAGAGCGCCGGAATATAACCGCCCGGGAAGATGTATTTGGCGACCCACGGATTGGTCACGTTGGGACCTTCGGACCGGCCGATCGAGTGCAGCAGCATGATGCCGTCGTCGGCGAGCGCGGCGCGGCATTTGCGGAAGAACTCGTCATAGAAGCCGACCCCGACATGCTCGAACATCCCGACGGAGACGATGCGATCGAACGTTCCGGATAGTTCGCGATAGTCCTGCAGCCGGAAATCGGCGGTCCCGCCCAACCCTTTCTCCGCCGCGCGCACGCGCGCCACGGCGAGCTGCTGCTGCGAGAGGGTGATGCCGGTGACGCGGCCGCCGCAATTTTCCGCGATATAGAGCGCAAGCCCGCCCCAGCCGCAGCCGATGTCGAGCACGCGCTGGCCGGACCCGATCAGCAACTTGGCGGCAAGGTGCCGGCGCTTGGCGAGCTGGGCGTCGTCGAGCGATTGATCGGGCCGCTCGAAATAGGCACAGCTGTATTGCCGGTCGGCATCGAGAAAGAGCGCATAGAGTTGGTCGTCGAGATCGTAATGATGCGCGACATTGCGCCGCGCGCGCCCCCGCCAGTTCAGTTGCTTCCGCCGGCGGCGGAGGTAGCGCAGCAGCTGCCGCGGCCGCGCCCACAGCGGCGGCTCGGCGGTCGGGCCCTGCAGGACCGCCAGCACGTCGGCGATCGAGCCCTGCTCGACGACCAGCGCGCCGTCCATGTAGGACTCGCCGAGCTTGAGCTCCGGGTCAAGAATGACGGCGCGTTCCGCCGCAGCCGTGGCGAACCGGAGCGCGACCGCAGGGCCGGTGCCGTCGCCCAGCGTGTAAGTCGTTCCGCGCGCGGTCGTGATCCGAAGATTTCCCGCACGGACGAACTTTTTCAATGCCACCCGAACCAAGCGGTTCATCGCGCACGCCCAACAAGCAGCAACGGCGGTTCCGCCACGCCCCCGACACAATTGGCGCCCACCGGCGTCGCTGCGAAACGGCCTCGGTCTGTTCGATACCGGACAAAAGCCGTATTGTTTCTGTATAATAGTCCGACTTTAGAATGCGCGATAGCTAGAATGCGCGATAGGCAGGGTTGGTTTCCGATGCGAAAAATGAAATGCAAAATGGCGCAGGGGCAGGCCCAACCGACACATCTTTCGGCCCAAGAATCGGCCAAGCAATCGGCCAAGCAATCGGATCAGCGGTCTGCTGCCGGCTTCACGCCGGCGCATCCCGGGTCGGCAGCGGAACGGGAGATCATCGTGTCGCGGATTCGGCGGCTCTCAGCCTGGGTGATGGCGATATCGGCCGCGGTGCAGCTTGCTCCGGCTGTTGGCCAGAATCTTGACGCCGGCAAGTCTGCCTCGCAGATATTCGCCGAAGTCTGCGCCAACTGCCATCGCAGCGCGCGCGAGCTCAGGAGCAACGCCGGCGCAAGCTTCTTGCGCGAGCACTATACGACCGGCTCCGAGATGGCCTCGACCATGGCCGCCTACCTGTCCGCCGCCGGCGGCGATTCGCGGGGTGCCGCGCAACCAAAGCGCCAGCCCAATCCGGCAGGCACGAATCCGGCCGGCACGCCCACGCGAGAAGCGCCAGCCGCGGACACGTCCCGGGATCCCCGGCGTGCGCAGCAGGCCAGCGACCCCAAGACGTTGCCGGTGCCGCCGGGAACGACCAGAGGCCGTCCGGCATCATCGGCGCGGGCGGAAGCCGAGGCCAAGCCGCCGGCATCGCCCCCGCCGGCGCCGGCCCGGCCTGCACTCGAGGAATTCGAAGAATAGGCGGTTCGAGCTCGAGCATCAGGACAGAACCCGCCTCCCACGTGTGCGAGGTGCGGCCGGCTTTCCATCCCGAAAATGCGACCGCTCGAGATGCTAGCCGGCCGGCTTGGCATCCGCGTCGGATTGCTCCGCCGGCTCGGTCTCTTGCGAACGCAGCGCCTCGATCGCTTCCGGCTCGAAGAAGGCTTCCGCGCTCGCGGCCGCCTCTGCCGCCGCCTCGTCGCGCGCGACGGTGATGTCCTCGCCGCGCTTGAACCTTTCGGCCTCATCGGCGCTGCGGGCGACCGTGAGGCTGACCGTGACCTCGACATCGGGATGCAGCGACACCGGGATCTTGTACATGCCGATCATCTTGATGGGCACATTGAGCACGATCTGGGAGCGTTCGACCGTAAAGCCCTTTTCGGTGATCAGCCCGACCAGGTCGCGCGGCGACACCGAGCCGTAAAGCTGGCCCCCCTCCGCCGCCTGTCGGAGCACCGTGAAGCTTTGGCCATTCAGCCGCACGGCGACCTTTTCGGCTTCGCCGCGCTGCTGCAGATTGCGCGCCTCGAGGTCGATCTTCATGGTCTCGAAGCGCGAGCGGTTTGCCTCGCTGGCCCGCAAAGCCTTGCCCTTGGGCAAGAGATAGTTGCGTGCAAAGCCGTCCTTCACGCGCACCACATCGCCCATCTGGCCGAGCTTGGCGATCCGTTCAAGCAGGATAACTTCCATCTGTCTCTCCTTCATGCATCAGGTGGAACCAAAAATCAGGTCGGTGCGGCCGGTGGTTGGCGCCGGCGCGCGATCAGTGCGCGCAGGTCGAACAGCGCATCGGTAATTCCGAGCAAGCCGATGAACAGCAGCGGCCAGCGGATCGGCCCGCTGAAGACCACGATGGCCGCATAGACAAAGCCGAGAATGAAGCCGCGTCCGCTCAGCCCGGCCGTCAGGGCATGAATGACGGCGAGCCCGAGCAGCACATGGGCGATCATCAGGCTCGCGGCGAAAGCGCTCAACGCCAGTCCGATCAGGTCCGGCAGGAACGAGCCGGCAACGGCCGCGCCGAGGACCGCCGGGGCGAACGGAGGGAACCTCATGTCGGAAAGGCACGGCCATGGCCGCTGCAGGCGGCCCGAAATCTTCACGATCCGGCCGGCGAGCCAAAGATTGACGACGGTGGAGAGCGTAAGGGAGGCCGCGGCGGCGGCCGGCACGAACATGACCATCAGGTCGGCGAGCCGCGCGGCATCGTCGGGATTTTCCAGGTGCTCGCCGACGACGTCATCCAGGCGGCTGTCGAGGACGGCGCGCAAGGCGCTCTGCAAGCTTGCCAGGTCGGTGCCGAATGCCAGCAGCGTCGCGCCGACGATGAGCCCATTGATGCAAGCCGCCCACAGAACGAGGCGGCCGATCGGATACCATTCGTGCGCATTCGGCGCCGGTGCCGGCCGCGCCAGCAGGGCGAGATAACCGAGCCACCAGGCCGGAAGCCCGACCCCGAACAGGAATACGGCAAGGAAATCCGCACCCACCACGGCAAGGCACGCGCAGGCCGTGGCCGCCGCGATAAGCCCCGCCCAGTGGCTCCATCCCAGCGCGACGATCAGGATCGGCAACGGTGCAAGCAAAAGCAGCAGCATCGCGATGGTCGAGCCGGACACCACCGACGCGAACAGCAACGCGGCCGCCGTCCCGGCACCAAGCCCGAGGAGAACGATCTGCATCATTCCAAGCTGTCCCGCTTTCTCAGCGGTTAGAGACGGATCGATGTCCGTCCCAACCTTTCAGATGACAGGCGACAGATGGCGGACGACCGATAAGAACTGCCGGCGGGTCCTCTGTCGTCTGTCCTCTGTCATCCGTCTATCTGATCACATAGGTCAACAGGCCGAGAAAACGCGCGCGCTTGATCGCCCGCGCCAGCTCGCGCTGCTTCTTGGCCGAAACCGCGGTGATGCGGCTTGGCACGATCTTGCCGCGCTCGGAGACGTAGCGCTGCAACAGCTTCACATCCTTGTAGTCGATCTTCGGGGCATTGGCGCCCGAGAACGGGCAAGTCTTGCGCCGGCGGAAGAACGGTCGGCGGGTCTGCATCGGTGAAAACGCCATTTCCGTCACTCCTCCGTATCCGCGGCCTCTTCGGCGACGGGCTCCTCGCGCGGGGCGCGGTTGTCGCGATCGCGGTCACGCGGCCGGCGGTCGCCGCGATCCCGGTCCCGGTCCCGGTCCCGGAAGCCGCCGCGGTCGTCGCGATCACGGTCGCGGTCGGACTTGCGCATCATCGCGGAGGGGCCTTCCTCATGCGCATCGACCCGAATGGTCAGATAGCGCAGGACATCCTCGTTGAGCCGCTCCTGGCGCTCAATCTCGCTCAGCGCGGCCGGCGGGGCATCGACATTCATGAAGGTGAAATGCGCCTTGCGGTTCTTGCGCACCCGATAGGAGAGCGACTTCACGCCCCATTGCTCGAGCTTGGTGACCTTGCCACCCAATTGCTCGATCACGCCGCTCAGCTGGGCCGTCAATTCTTCCACTTGTTGCGCGCTGACGTCCTGACGCGCAAGGAAGACGTGTTCGTAGAGCGGCATGCGGAACCCTTTCCCTGGTCCTCAGCGCGTCGAAGACGCGCGTGAAGGCGCTTATGGTGCTCATTCCGGCGCGCAGCCCTTCAAGCCCTTTCGGGAAAGGCTCGAAAGCTTAAGAAGGCGGGAACAGGGGACGCCGGACCATCAGGTCCTGCCGCATGACGCACCCGCAAAGATCGACCTCAAAAGATCAATCCCAGGGTTCGGCGCGCGGTCGTCCGTTCAGCTCCCGGCCGGAATTGAGCAGAGGCTGGCCTTATATGCAGTTTCGGCGAAAAGGCAAGCTCCGCCAACGGCCCTGACATTCCTGCAATTCAGCCCGCGCGCGGGGTGCCCAGGGCAATCCGGTGCAGGAAATCGGCAGGCTTGACGACAAGCTCGACCCTTCACGGACCTGCGAGCGCGGTATTGCGCCCATCTGGGTTGTACCATTGGTTACGAAACTGGTTGCCGGCTGGCGGGCGCTGCGGTACGCGCTGAGCCGATGAGGCTTGCTAAGCGGGGATTGCAAAGCGAGGCTTGCAAAGCGAGGTGAGCGCGCTGTGCTGTCGGCCAAACGTTGCGGGTCGGCCGCACATCGCGCCCCGGCGGGTTTCTTGCAGCCTTTGTAACCGCAGTGGCAGGGCAGGGGTGCGGGATGTCGGTCGCTTTCGTGTTTCCGGGGCAAGGCAGCCAGTCGGTCGGCATGGGCAAGGCGCTGGCGGACACCTACCTGCCGGCCCGGCAGGTATTCTCGGAAATCGATGCCGCGCTCGGCGACAAGCTCACGACGGTCATGTGGGAGGGACCTGCCGACAGATTGATGCTGACCGAGAACGCGCAGCCGGCGCTGGTGGCGGTCTCGCTGGCGGCCATGCGGGTGCTGGAATCGGAAGCGGGAGTGGATCTTGTACGTGAAGCGCAATTCGTCGCCGGCCATTCGGTCGGCGAATATTCGGCGCTGGCGGCGGCGGGGTCGATCTCGACGGCCGATGCGGCGCGGCTGGTGCGCACACGCGGCCGCGCCATGCAGCGCGCCGTGCCGGCCGGCGCCGGCGCCATGGCGGCGCTGATCGGGGTCGATTTCGAGCAGGCTGCGGCAATCGCGGCGGCGGCCGCGCAGGGGCAGGTTTGCCAAGCCGCCAACGACAACGGCGGCGGGCAAGTGGTGATCTCAGGCGACAGGGCCGCCGTCGAGCGGGCAGTGGCGATCGCCAAGGACAAGGGCGTGCGACGCGCCATGATGCTGCCGGTATCCGGGCCGTTCCATTCAGCGCTGATGCAGCCTGCGGCGGACGTCATGCGGGATGCGCTGGCCGAGGTCTCGATCAAACCGCCCGCCGTCCCGCTGGTCGCGAACGTTCTCGCCAGACCGACCAGCGATCCGCGGCAGATCGCTCAAGGCCTCGTCGATCAGGTGACCGGAACGGTACGCTGGCGCGAGTCCATTGCTTTCATGGCTGCCGCGGGGGTGACCCTTTTCTATGAAGTCGGCGCCGGCAAGATATTGTCCGGGCTCGTCAAGCGCATCGCCGAAGGGGCGAGCGCGGTCACGGTCGGCTCGCCCGAAGAGGTCGCCGCCTTCAAGGTCGCCCGCGGCCAGGCCGCCCGCGGCTGAGTGCGGCGGCGACACAACCTATCCGAGGAGCGCATCCATGTTCGATCTGACCGGCAAGACTGCGCTCGTCACCGGCGCGACCGGCGGCCTTGGCGGGGCGCTCGCGCGGGCCTTGCACCAACAGGGCGCGGTCGTCGCATTGTCAGGCACGCGGCGGGAGATCCTCGATCAGCTCGCGGGCGAGCTCAGGGAGCGGGTCCACGTGCTGGCCTGCAATCTCGCCGACAAGGCGGAACTCGAGGCGCTGGTTCCCCAATCCGAGGAACGGATGGGCAGGCTCGACATCCTGGTCGCTAATGCCGGCATTACCCGCGACAATCTCCTCGTGCAAATGAGCGACGAGGCCTGGGACGAGGTCGTTGCCGTCAATCTCACGGCGAGCTTTCGTCTTGCCCGGGCGGCCATCAAGGGAATGATGCGCCGACGCTTCGGCCGCATCATCGGCATCACCTCGGTGGTGGCGGTCACCGGAAATGCCGGGCAAGGCAATTATGCCGCCGCCAAGGCCGGCATGATCGGCATGATCAAATCGCTGGCGCAGGAATACGCCAAGCGCGGCGTCACCGCGAACTGCATCGCGCCCGGTTTCATCGCCACGCCCATGACCGACAAGCTCAACGAGAAGCAGCGCGATGCGATCCTGGCGCGGGTTCCGGCCGGCCGCCTCGGCGCCGCCGCGGATGTGGGCGCGGCCGCGGTGTTTCTGGCCTCCGACGAGGCGTCCTACATCACCGGCCAGACGCTGCATGTCAACGGCGGCATGGCGATGATTTGAAGGCCTTCGACGCCTCTCAGCGTGTGCTGGTCAAGGCTTTTGAAGTGTGGTAACCGGGCTTTGGTTCGGCTGGGTAGATACGACAGGGGCATAGCGATCAGTCAAGTCGGCTCGCGACTTGGTGATCCGATGCGGAATACCGGACAAGCCGATTTCATAATGGCTCGCGGGCGCTGACCGACCGAGCCCAATCCAAGGACACGAGGGTGCAGCGATGAGTGACATTGGCGAGCGAGTGAAGAAGATCGTCGTCGAGCATTTGGGTGTCGAAGCCGACAAGGTCACCGAGAATGCAAGCTTTATCGACGACCTCGGCGCCGACAGCCTGGACACCGTCGAGCTCGTCATGGCCTTCGAGGAAGAGTTCGGCTGCGAAATTCCCGATGACGCCGCCGAGACCATCCTGACGGTCGGCGACGCGGTCAAATTTCTCGAGAAGAACGCAAAAAGCTGACGGCCCCCATTTGGCGATGATCATCACAATTCGGCAGGCTCGGACCTGACCGCGGCGCTCTCCGGCCCGGCGCCTTCCAGCGCGCGAAGAGCTTGGCCGTTGCGATCGCGCGCAATGTGTTGCCTCCCGATGAGAGCCGGCGTTGGTGGCGGCGATCAGGCTTCGCGCAGATCGCGCAGACCTTGTTCCCCGCAAGGGAGCGGACTATCTGCGATCGAGGTGGCGTGGCAGGTGCCGATCGAAAACCCTTAAGGAATCGAAGATGCGACGTGTGATGGTCACCGGGCTCGGAATGCTGACGCCGCTTGCATGCGGTGTCGAGCCCACGTGGCGGCGTCTGCTCGACGGCAAGAGCGGCGCCAAGCACATCGAGCACTTCGACGTCTCCGACCTCCCGGTGAAGTTCGCCTGCCAGATTCCCCGCGGTGACGGCTCCGAAGGCACCTACAATCCCGCGCAGTGGATGGAGCCGAAGGATCAGCGCAAGTTCGATCCATTCATCGTCTTCGCCATGTGCGCCGCGCGTCAGGCGCTCGACGATGCCGGGTGGCGGCCGACGGCTTACGAGGATCAGATTGCGTCCGGGGTCCTTATCGGTTCCGGGATCGGGGGCATCGAGGGCATTGCCGAGACTGCGATCATCTTGAAGGAACGCGGTCCGCGGCGCGTCTCCCCCTTCTTCATTCCCGGACGGATCATCAATCTGGCATCCGGCTGCGTGTCGATCGAATTCGGCCTCAAGGGTCCCAATCATGCCGTGGTGACCGCGTGCTCGACGGGCTCCCATGCGATCGGCGATGCGGGCCGGCTCATTGCGTTGGGGGACGCCGACGTGATGGTGGCGGGCGGGGCGGAGTCGCCGGTGAATCGAATTTCGATCGCGGGCTTCGCCGCGGCGCGCGCGCTCTCCACCGGCTTCAATGATCAGCCGACGCGGGCCTCGCGACCCTACGACAAGGACCGTGACGGCTTTGTCCTCGGCGAGGGCGCCGGCATCGTTGTCCTCGAGGAATACGAGCATGCCAAGCGCCGGGGCGCGAAAATCTATGCCGAGCTGGTCGGCTACGGATTATCGGGCGACGCCTATCACGTCACCGCGCCGGCGCCGGACGGCGACGGCGCGCTGCGTTGCATGAATGCCGCGTTGCGGCGTGCCGCAATCTCGCCGGCGGATGTCGATTACATCAACGCCCATGGGACCTCGACGCCGGTCGGGGACGAGATCGAGATTGCGGCGGTGCAGCGGCTCATCGGCGATGGCGCCAATCGCTTGAGCATGTCGTCCACCAAGTCCTCGATCGGGCATCTGCTGGGTGCCGCGGGCGCCGTCGAGGCGATTTTCTCTATTCTCGCGATTCGGGACCGGGTCGTGCCCCCGACCCTCAATCTGGACAATCCCTCGGTGGAGACATCCATCGATCTGGTGCCCCACCAGGCGAGACAGCGCGACGTTGACGTCGCGCTGTCGAACTCGTTCGGATTCGGCGGCACCAATGCCTCCCTGGTGTTCCGTCGGCTGGTGGATTAGAGGCGGCAGGCCGGTCTGGCCTGTTGCCTTATCCCGTTTATGGCAAGGGCAGGCGCTTAACCCTGATCGTTCAGGGCGGCGGAATTCAGTGGGCAAAGGACAAAAAGTCTGCGAAATTCCCCAAAAGCGTACAGAATTGGTCCGCTAGGGCGAGCGTCAGTGGGGTAGGGCGGGTGAGTTCGCAAAGCATGCCGCCGGGTGGCAGCGGGAGGGGGCCGGCACGTCCGCGCATACTCTCGAGGCCGTCCATTCCGAGTCCACCTAACCGGCCGGCGGGCTTACCCCAAAATGGACGCTTGCCGCCGCCGGCCAAGGGCGTGGACACGGAGCCGGCCTTGTCCTCCGGTGCCGCCAAGGGATCGACATCCCCACCTCCTGCCGCGGCGGATCGCCAGCGCTCCCAGAAACCAATGGCGGGCGCTGGCCCACCCCGCGGTCCGGCCGATTTCTCGTCGGCTCAGCCGAAGCCCCACGGCGATCGTGGGGATGCCCCAATTGGGCGCCATCGATCCGCCTCAAGTTTGCCGCTCGATTCACGCCTGCTCGAGGCGGGAGCGGGCGACGGCGGTGGGGGCGGACCCGCAAATCCCGGCCGGGTCGGGCCAGCGGCTCGTTGGCCTGGTCGGTCCGCGTCGGGTGCGCCTTATTCGGCCGCCGCCGAACGTTTCGGGCTCGGCGCCGTGGAATCCGATCCGTCCCCGTGCGGACGGCAGATCGAGGGAATTGGTGTGGATCAGAAACTGGAGCAAAAACGCATCACGCCGCGCAGTCCGCGCGCCGCCCTGGAGCCTGAACAAGTGTCGGTGCCGACGCGGCGTTCCGGACGGGCACGAAATCCGTTCGTTATCGCCGGAAATGCGGTTTTCACCCTTCTGATCCTGCTGGTGCTCGTCGGGGCTGCGGCCTTCGTGGCGGGCAAGGGCCGGTTTGAAGCGGCCGGCCCGCTCGAAGAGGACAAGGTGGTCAATATCCCGCCGCGCCTCGGCTTGCTCGAGATTGCCGATCTGCTGCGGCGCGAAGGGGTGATCAACGAGAACAACGCGATTTTCATCGGCGGCGTTTTCGCCCTCAAGGCGCGCACCGAGTTGAAGTTCGGCGAATACCTGTTCGCCAAGCATGCCAGCGTGCGCGACGTGTTGGAGACGATGGTGGAGGGCAAGGTTGTCCAGCATCCGATCACGGTACCGGAGGGCCTCACCTCCGAGCAGGCTGTGCAGATTTTGTTGGATAACGATGTTCTCAGCGGCAACATCAACGCTGTTCCGCGCGAAGGCACCCTGCTGCCGGGGACTTACAATGAGAACCGCGGCGTCACGCGCGAACAGGTGATCCAGCGCATGCAGGCGGCGCAGCAGCGACTCCTCAAGGAGGTCTGGGAGCATCGCAACCCGGATCTGCCGCTGAAAACGCCGGAGCAGCTCGTCATTCTGGCGTCGATCATCGAGAAGGAAACCAGCAAGCCGGAAGAGCGGACGCGGGTCGCCGCCGTGTTTGTCAATCGGCTCAAGCAGAAAATGAAGCTGCAATCGGATCCGACGATCATTTACGGGCTCGTTTTCGGCAAGGGCAGGCTCGATCATTCGATCACCAAGACCGAGAAGGACCAGCCGACGCCCTACAACACCTACATCATCGATGGATTGCCGCCGGGGCCGATCACCAATCCGAGCCGTGCCTCGCTTGAGGCTGCCGCCAATCCGGCCCGCACCAAGGAACTCTACTTCGTGGCCGACGGCACCGGCGGCCATGCCTTTTCCGACAGTTACGACCAGCACCAGAAGAATGTCGGCAAATTGCGCGCGATCGAGCAGGTGAAGGATTCCTCAGCCGACGAAGCGCTGGCGCCGGCGCGGGCGGCCGCGCCGGGTAAGCCGGGCGGCCCTGTGCCCAAGCGTCAGCCGCGGCCTTGAATCGCGCGACGGGCGCGGCTGCTGCTCCGGCAAGGGCATGCTTTTTTGCCGAAAATGCTTTAGGGTCGGGTCCGAATCCGTTCTCTTGGAAAGTCCCCGCAAAGCAGGTGATGCCGATGGCGCTTTCGAGCATGACCGGCTTTGCGCGCGGCCACGGCGTCAGCGGGCCCTATGCCTGGGCGTGGGAGCTGAAATCAGTCAATGCCAAGGGACTCGACCTGCGGCTGCGATTGCCCGCGGGCTGGGACGCCGTGGAGATTCCGGCGCGCAGCCGTGCCGCCGAGGTGCTGACCCGCGGCACTGTCTACGGGACGCTCACCGTCGAGCGCCAGGGCGTTGCCCCGATCGTGCGGATCAATGAGCCGGTGCTGGCAGCCGCGCTGGCGACCATCCGCAGCCTCGTCGGCCGTGTGGAGGCGGCGCCGCCGCGGCTCGACGGCATTCTTGCTCTCAAGGGTGTCATCGACGTGATCGATGAGGACGAGAAGGAAGAGGAGCGGCGCGCCGCCGAAGCGGCCGTCATCGCCGGCTTCCACCAGACGGTTGCGGAGCTCGCGAGCATGCGCCGGCGTGAGGGCGCGGCTTTGAGCGAAATCCTAAGCCAGCGGCTGAGCGAGATCGCCGCGCTGGCGGCGCGCGCGGACGCGGCGCCGGGCCGGCGCGCGGAGGCCGTCAAGGCACGCATCGCCGAGCAAGTGGCGATGCTGCTCGAAGCCTCCAGCCGTTTCGATCCCGATCGGCTGCACCAGGAAGCGATCCTGATCGCCAGCAAAGCCGATATCCGCGAGGAGCTCGACCGGCTGACCTCCCACGTGGCACAGGTCGCCCACCTGATCGACCGCGGCGGATCGATCGGACGCCGGCTCGATTTCCTCGCCCAGGAGCTCAATCGCGAAGCCAACACGCTGTGCGCCAAGTCGAACGACGTCGAGCTCACCAATATCGGTCTGGAGCTGAAAAGCGTCGTGGAACAGTTCCGCGAGCAGGTGCAGAATTTGGAATAGTGCGGGCATGCAAACCGAGTTCGTTCTCTTCTTCCTGGACGCCCCCAACCCAACCCTCCCCCGTAAGCGGGGGAGGAAAGGGGACGGGGCCCGCGGGCGCGACCGATGGTGACGGCCGCCGGCCACGAGCACGCCATGATCGCGCGCCGCGGGTTGATGCTGGTGCTGTCGTCACCCTCGGGCGCCGGCAAGACGACGCTGTCCCGCAAGCTCTTGGAAGCCGATCCGATGGTCGATCTCTCCATCTCGGTGACGACGCGCAAGCAGCGGCCCGGCGAGGTCGCGGGGCGGCATTACCATTTTGTCGACGATTCGAGCTTCGATCAGATGGTGCAGAACGCCGGCCTGCTCGAATGGGCGCAGGTGTTCGGCAATCGCTACGGCACGCCGCGCGCCCCGGTCGAGGCGGCGCTGGCGCGTGGTCGCGACGTGCTCTTCGATATCGATTGGCAGGGCACTCAGCAGCTGCGCGAGAAGGTGAGAGGCGATCTCGTCAGCGTGTTCGTCCTGCCGCCGTCGATTCCCGAGCTCGAGCGGCGCCTGCACCGGCGCGCGCAGGATTCCGACGACGTGATTCATACACGTATGGCCAAAGTCTTCGACGAACTGAGTCATTGGGCGGAATACGATTACGTCGTGATCAACAATGCCATCGATCGTGCCTTTGCCGACGTGCAATCGATCCTGGCCGCCGAGCGGCTCAAGCGCGAGCGGCAAACGGGTCTTTCGACCTTCGTGCGCGGCCTGCAATCCAAGCTGTAGGCATCCGCCCGGCTCATCGCCGGCCCTCGCCCGCGTTGCCGGCGTGTTCGCCCCAGGCGCGCGCCAAGGCCACGAAACCTTCGATCGAAACCTCCTCGGCCCGCGCGGTCTGCGCGATGCCGACGGCGGCAAGCAGCGCCAACGGCTCGACGCCCAGCGACTTCAAGCTTTGGCGCAACATTTTCCGGCGCTGTCCGAAGGCGGCTTGCGTCACCCGCTGGAGCGCCTGCGGATCGCAGGGCAAAGGCGCCGGCCGCGGCACCAGCTCCACCAGCGAGGAGGTGACCTTCGGCGCGGGGACGAAGGCGGCGGCGGCCACGTCGAACAGGATGCGGGCTTCGCTGCGCCAGCCGGCGAGCACCGACAGGCGTCCATAGCTGCGCGAGCCGGGGCGGGCGGCGATGCGCTCGGCGACCTCGCGTTGGAACATCAATACGAGCCGGTCATACCAGGGCGGCCACGGCTCGAGGGTGAGCCAGGAGACCAACAGCGCGGTTGCGATATTGTAGGGAAGATTGGCCACGATGCGTGCACGGCCGCCGCCGAGACTCGCGCTCGGATCGAATTCAAGCGCATCGGCCTCCACCACCTCGAGGCGTCCGGGATAACGCTCGGCGACTTCCGCCAATGCCGCCATCGCGCGCTGGTCGCGCTCCACCGCGATGATCCGGCGCGCGCCTTGCGCCAGCAATGCCCGCGTGAGGCCGCCCGGACCGGGCCCGATCTCGACGATGGTCTCGGCGTCGAACGGGCCGGCCGCGCGCGCGATGCGGGCGGTGAGATTGAGATCGAGCAGAAAGTTCTGGCCAAGCGAACGTTTCGCCCGCAGCCCATGGCGGCCGATCACCTCGCGCAGCGGCGGCAGATCATCGATCGCGCTCATGCGTGCAGCGCAAGGGGCCGTGGCTCCGATTGGGCGGAAAGCCGAGCCGCCAGCGCGATCGCGGCGATCAGGCTTGTCGCGTCGGCGCGGCCGGAGCCGGCGATATCGAAGGCGGTGCCGTGATCAGGCGAGGTGCGGATGAACGGCAGCCCGAGGGTGACGTTGACGGCGTGATCGAACGCCAATGTCTTGATCGGGATCAGCGCCTGGTCGTGATACATGGCGAGCGCGACATCGTAGCCCGCGCGTGCCGCGGCATGGAACAAGGTGTCGGCAGGCAGCGGCCCGCGCGCGTCGATGCCCTCCGCCCGCAGCCGCTCGACCGCCGGCTGCACCACATCGAAGTCCTCCTTGCCCAGCGCGCCGTCCTCGCCCGCATGCGGGTTGAGGGCGGCAACGACCAGCCGCGGGCGCGCGATGCCGAATCGGGCGATCAGGTCGCGCGCGACGATGCGGCCGGTCTGCACGATGAGATCGGCCGAAAGCCGCGCGACGACCTCGCGCAACGGCAGGTGGATGGTGACCGGAACGACCGCCAGCTCGGGCGACCACAACATCATGACCGGATGCATGGGCGGGCCGGCCGGCCCCTGCGCAAGCTTGGCCAGATATTCCGTGTGGCCCGGCTCCGCGAAGCCAGACCGGTAGAGAACATTCTTGGCCACCGGATTGGTGACGACGGCGGCAGCAAGTCCGGCGCCGACGTCGGCGACGGCGCGGTGGATGGCCGCGAGCGCAGCGGGAGCGCTGGTCTCGTCCGGACGGCCGGGCTGCGCGGTGATATCGACGCCGATGTCGACCACCGGCAGGGCAGTGCGGAACGCCGCCGCCGCTGCCGACGGCTCGACCACCGCGATCGGGACATCGAGCGCCAGCCGCTTGGCCCGGTTGGCGAGAAATTTCGGATCGGCGAGGAGGTAGAAGGCAGGAAGGGCAAGCTCGGCGCGCCGCCGCCAAGCCGCCAGGGTGATGTCGGCGCCAATCCCCGCCGGCTCGCCCAGCGTCAACGCCAGAGGCCGGGGCATCGCGTGCGTCCTACTTGTACTCGATCAGCGCAGAGCGACGCAGGTCTTGCAGATACCGTTTCGACACTTGCTCGAACTTTTCGTTGAACAACGTTTCGCGGGCCTGCTTCTTGCCGGCAGAGTTGTCGGCTTTGGAGGCGTCCTTGGCGCAGACCGCGAACATCTCGATGCCGAGCTTGGTGATCTCGGGCGCCGTCAATTGGCCCACCGGCACGCTGTCGAGTCCCTGGCGCAGAGCAGGCGGAATATCGGCGGAGCTGCGGACGATCTGATCGCGCACCGCCACGTCATTGAGGTTGCGGGCGAAGGGCAGCCCGTCATCGCAACTCCTGAACCGGTTGCGCAGGCCCTCCGCTTCGCGCTTGCGATCCTCGAAGGCTGTCGCCGGCGACCCCGGCGGAACGATGAACAGGATGGGGCGCAGCGTATAGTCGTAGTCCGCCGTGTCCTCGCCGTCGGTCTTCTTGTTGAGCATCTCTTGCAGGACATCCTTTTCATAGATTTCCAGCGTGGATTGGTAGCGCCCGCGCACCAGCGACTGCCACACGAGCTGAGCCCGCAGGCGCCGTCGAAACGTCTGGGGAGCGACGCCCATCTTGGTCAGCGTCTGGGCGAATTGCTCGGCGTTCTGGTGCATCGTTCGTTGCCCGGTCGAGGCGAAGGCCTCGTCGACATCGGCATCGGACGGGTCGATCCCCCACCGCTTGCCTTCGCGTATCTGCAGCTTTTCGTTGATAAGCTCATCGAGCACCTCCTGCCGGGGCGGTGCCTTGTGGGTCGGCGACGACACTTCCGAGAGCTTGCTGCGCTGGTCGATGTCGAGCGCCGTGATCGGCTCGCCATTGACGAAGGCGACGACGTTCTGGGCCTGGGCGCCGCTGATCGCCGCCGCGATGACCACGAGCGCCGCGGCGCCCAGCGTTCGGCCTGCGGGGAGGAAATTGAGAAAGACGAATTTGAGAATGGCTGCCATCGCTGTGTCCACCGAATCGGTGCCTTCACTGCTTCGCCAGTCAAAGCCTATGTTTTTCCTCCGATCCGCGTCGTTTTGCAATCGGGGCGCGACATCGAGCCACGCTTTTTTCACATTGTCTTCCGCCTGATTGCATCAATGCGAGCCCGGAAAAGCGTTGCTGATGGCAGAGGTCCCCTGGCCTATCGAGCCGCCCCCCAGGGTCCGCAGGCTGAGCTGGAGGAAGACCGTGTTGTTGGCCGCCGTAGATCCGCTGTAGGAATAGGATGTCATGTAATTCAAGGCCAAGATGAGGCAATCGTCGATGTAGCCGAGCCCCACCTGGGTCTGGCTGATCTTCTCGGCCCTGATGTCATAGAGGGCCCCACCGAGCAGCACCCAGTTGTCACTGACCTTGAAGCGGCCATTGGCAAGGACACCTTGGCGCTGGTCCAGCCCGAGCGCGGGCTGGGCGGCGTAGTCGCCGTACATCACCGAGGTGTTCCAGCGGCCAAAATTGGCGGTGGTTTCGAGCTCCATCCGCTGCACCGCAAAACTGCCCTGGTCGAAGCGGAATCGCGATGTGAACATGAAGGTCGAGTTCGGCTGGTACGAGGCGCGCGCCACGTAGTCGGACCGGGTGGTGTCGAGCCCGCTATCGATGCCGGTATTGGTGAGGCCGCCGACCGCGAAGGAATTCAGCCCGTACAATTGATAGGACTCGCCGAACAGGACGTTGACGTTGCCGCCGCGGTTGAACTGGGCAGTGTACTGAACGCCCGCGTTGACGCGACCGCCGCCCTCTACGCGATCCCAGCCGGAGAACTTGTCGATCTTGAAAAGATTGGCGTCGTCGAAGATCAGGCTTTGCGCGTCTTCGTTGGGGAGCGCATTTATGTGGGCCTCGTTCGGGCGCAAGACGACTTGCGCGACCGGTTCGATCGTCTGCGTGCCCCACGATTGTGCGCTGATGAACGGATATTTGTATTCCAGCCCGGCGGTCGGCATGGCGCGGGCAATTTCGGTGTTGCCAGTGTTGATGTAGTTGGAGACGCCCGGCTGGCCGCTGACCTGCACGGAGGCGACGTCCCCGCGCAGCGAGAAGAATGGCGTGAACATCTCGCCGTAGGGATCGATGAAGGTGCGCCGCCAATCCACCGCCGTCGAGAAGCGCGTATAGGTGCCGGGAACGCCCCGCAGCACGCAGTTCGTCGGATTGACCGCCTTCGGATCGGCGGTATTGAGCGCGCACAGACCGGTGCTGAACGCTTTCGCCGAAATCGGATCGAAATTGGCGGATTGCCTGGTGATCGAGGTCAGGTTGTTGTGGAAACTAAGCTCGCCGCCGACGATCGGCTCATCGACCGTATAGTCGTGGTCAATCACCGGAAGCACGATAGGAATTTGTGACTGCACGTCCGAGCTCGAAAATCCATAGAAGTACATCGTGCGCGCGTCGAAATAGCTGCGATCGCCGCGGCCGGCGAGATAGAGCTGCGAAAGGGCATAATCCGGCGACTGCAGGATCATGCTGAGCGTGTCGTAGCTGGGAGAAAATTTCGAAAGGCGATAGTCGGAAAGGAAGGTCTTGTCGGTCAGTACAGTCGTGTCCCAGCCCCAGATCCACTTGTCGGAAAGATTGAACTTGCCGCTCGATTCGATGCTGCCGCGAAAATTTCGATCGCCCGGAATATCGCCGGCATTGACAAACTGCTGCCGATCGAGCTGAAAAATGCCGGCCGCGCGGATGTTGTATGAACCGTTCACCAGACGCTGGCGCCACTCGGCTTGCAGCAGAGGGCCTTGTCGCGTGGTAAGCGTCGGCGAAAAGGTGACATCGTAGTCCGGCGCGAGCGCCCAATAGTAGGGCACCGCCATCCCGACGCCGTACAGCGAGCTCGAGCTGGCGAGCGGCATGAGAAAGCCGGTCTTGCGCTTGACGGTGGGATCGGGGGCCGAAAAGTACGGCATGTAGGCGAGCGGCACGCCGTAGAATTCGATCCGGGCGTCCTCGAAGTACAACATCTGCTCGCCCTGATCGTGGATGATCCGCGCGGCCTTCACTTGCCACTCGGGCGGCTTCAGCGGATTGTCCTTGCACGGCTCGCAGGCGGTATAGACGCCATTTTCGAAGACCGTGAAGTTGCCGCTGGTACGCTGGGCGCGGCTGGACGCGACGCGGGTCTGTTCAGGCAAATCAAGTCTCAGCGAGTCGACGAATCCGTCGCGGAAGTTGTCGCTGAGATCGATGATCTCGCCATAGGTGACTTTGCCGTCGGCGTCGGTCAGCCGAACGTTGCCCTCCGCATGCAGACGCTTGGTCTGTTGATCATAGATGACGCGATCGGTCTCCAGCGTCGATCCCGAATAATAGATTTGGACGTTGCCCACCGCAGACACGCGATTGTTGGTGTAGTCGTAGTCGATCTCGTCCGCTCGAAGGAGCATTTGCTGATCGGCGCCGGTCCTGACCGGCGGCCGTGCGGGCGGCGCCGGCCGCGGCGGAAAGGCGAGGCTTTGCTGGGCATGCGCGGGGCGCGTGCCGATGCCCGCGCCGATCGCCATTGCGGCGAGCACAAGAATGACCGCGGTGCCGCAGCGACCGCGGCGGCAGCACGGGAACGGACGAGGGCGGGCCGGCGACGCCATCACCCGTCCTCCTGGTAGAGCAACGTCAGCAAGCCGGTGACGCCGCCGAACAGTGCCGGCAAGGCCGCCGCCGCCAGAGGCGGCATCATGCCGGCCTTGCTCATGTCGCCGGTAATTTTTGCCAAGACAAAGAGGAAAAACCCCGCCGTGAGGCCGCCCAGAAACATCTTTGTTACGCCGCCAAAGCGGAAGAAGCGAAGACTGACTGCGGCCGCAAGAAGAACCATCGAGGCGAAATAGAACGGCTGCGCCAGCAGCTGATAGTACTGCAACCGATAAGCTGCGGCCGCCAGTCCGGCATTTTCCGCCAGCTGGATATACGATGAGAGTTGCCAGAACGGCACGGTTTCCGGCGTGGCAAAGCTTTCACTCACCTGCTCGGGCGTAAGCGTGGTCTTGACCCGATACGTGTCGAGCTCCGCCGGCGGCGTGCCGCTCGCCTGGATGCGGGCTCCCTCGAGGCGCCAGTATCCGGCTTCGAGCACCGCGGTCCTCGCCTCGATCCGGTCGCGGAAGTGACCAGCGTCGTCGTACCTGAAAATACTGACTGCGCCCAATTCGATGCCCTGGCGTCGACTGACCTTCGCACTGATGACCGCTTCCCCCTCGTCGCCGCGCTGGCGCACCCAGAAGCTTCCGCCTGAGCCCTGCGCGCCGCCTTCGGCGTTGAAAACCGACTCCTCGAGGCGCACCGACCGTTCACGCAAGGTGGCCGACATGGGATTGTAGATCGTCGTTGCGGCGGCTCCGATCAGCAGGGCAATGACCAGGGCAGGCGCAATGAATTGCCAGGCCGAGATGCCGGCCGATCGGGCAACCACCAGCTCGAGCCGGCGCGACAAATTCAGATAGCAGGACATCGCACCGACCAGAACCGCAAACGGTATGATCCTTTCGGTGACAAAGAGCAGACGAAAGATGGTGATTTTGGCGATCAACAGCGACGAGACGTTCTTCATGTCGCCGGTGCGCCGCAGCATTTCGAGGAAGTCGATCATCGCAACCAGCGTCATCGCCCCCACGAAGACGGCGAGAACCGCATTGAGAAACCGCAGGCCGAAATATCGCGAGAGGGTGCCTGCGATCATCGCGTCTGCCCCGTCAGGCGCGCCGAGCGTTCGGCCATTCGCTCCATGAAGCCGCTGATGCCGTCGACGATGAAAGCCGGCGGCTCGATGATGAGTCCGCGGGATATCCCCCAATAGCCAAAAGCCAAAGCAGCGATCAGCATCCCATAGGGAAGCAACAGCGCGGCGGGCACGCGGACGCCCGCCAGCATGCCGACAAAACCCGTTCCGCGCAGGATCACGACGGCTCCGATCGCGGAGAAGAGCGACAGGTTTCTGCTCTGCCGGGTCGTTCGCGGCGCGCCCAGATAGGCAAACGTCAACATGGCGATCGCGAGCGGGTAGAGCGGCGCCGCGATCCGGTCGTTCAGCTCGGCCCGCATTTGCGCTGGGCCGTCGCCGAGGGAAGGATCGTCGGCATCTTGAGCATAAAGCTCCCACAGATAGAGTTCTCGCGATCCATATTTCTGCGTAGTCTGGATCCTGGACGAGAGCTGCGACAGATCGAAGGCATACCGATCGAACTGGACGATGTTGGGGTCGCGGTCTCCGGTCTGCTGCCGCTGCACGCTGCCGTCCGCGAGCAGAAGGTACGTGCCGCTATCCCTGGTAACTATGTCGCCCTGCTCGGCCAGGAATGTCACCCGTTCTTTCGGATCGCGTTGATCATCGATGAAAATGCCGAGCAGCTGCCCGTTTGGCAGCCGTTCGCGGATGTGCAGGGTCAAGGCTCCTCCCGCAAGGGGAACAAAGCGGCCCGGCTGCACGATTCGGGTGACGAGGTCGGCGCGAATTTGGCTGATCCAATGGTTCAGCTCGCGCAAGCACCGGGGCGACACATAGGCGGCGATCACGAGGACAAGGAGCGACACGATCGCTCCGACCGCCAGAAACGGCCGGAACAGACGCCATGGCGACAACCCGGCGGCGTTCATCACGATCAGCTCGGAGTCGGTGGCAAGCTTGTTGAGCACGAAGGCCATGCCCACCATGAAGGCGATGGGAGCGATGATCATGACGAGCAGGGGAATGATCAGGGCGGTCAGGCCCACGAAGGTCAGAATGCTCTGACCCTGGTTGGTCATCAGGTCGATGTCACGCAACGCCTGGGTGATCCACATCAGCGTTGTTATGCTGACGAGCACCAACAGGAACGCACCGAATGTGGTGCGGAAAATATAACGCCCAATCGACCCCATCCGCCCGCACTACCCCAATGCCGATCACCCACTGACCCGCGCGGACCCCTCCGCCCGCCGTGAAATGGCCAATGGTGCAACCGCCCCCAGCCCAGAAGCCACTTGATCCTGCAACAAAGTGGCCTCGCCAAGGCGAACCTGTTGCATATGTACAACAAAGGGTTAAGCACAGACGCCCAGCCCCCCTCAGTACGGTTAATTTCCCTGGCGGGCCGCCCGGTGACAAGCCTGGCCGGCCAAAATCGGGCCGGTTGGCCCCTCGATACGGAGGCGAGCCCGGCAAAGGAGCCCACCTCCGCGGCCGCTCACTAAAAGCCGGAGCCGCTCCGCTCAAGCAAGGGATTTTGCGGCGATCCAAGTTATGTGAGGTATCCACCTGACAAGTCATCGATGGTGGTGCGGTGCCGATGCCCGGAAGGTGCTGTGCCGGGCTTTGCATCGGGGCCCGCACCGGGTCATACCAGTTTCGACAAGTAGGAACCGGATGCGATGCCGATCGACCCGCTTCCTACGCAAAGGACCGTCACCCAATGCCTACCGCCCTGAAGCTTGAATTTGCGCCGTTTGCCACCGCCCCGAAGGTCGTTCTCGTTGTGTTCTGCGAGGAGGGGCTAAAATGTGGGTCCGCCGCGCGTAAGGCACTGTCACCGACCGGCGACCTATTGGCACGCGCCGCCGCTGCCGAGCATTTCAAGGGCAAGAATGGATCGGCGCTGGAGATCGTAATGCCGGCAGGCCTCGACGTGGCGCGCCTGGTCGTGCTCGGTGTGGGCAAGGCGCGGGATCTCAAGCAGGCGGACATGGTGAAGCTCGGCGGCATTGCCATGGGCAAGATCCCCGCCACCGCCACCGCGGCGATGATCATCGCCGATCTGCCCGGCGGACCCATGAAGCCCGATCAAGCGGCCGAGCTGGCGCTCGGCATTCGGCTGCGCGCCTATGCGTTCGACCGGTACAAGACCAAACGCAAGGACGAGGAGGAGCGCGCCAAGGAGGTGAAGGTGACGATCGCGGTCGCGAACCTCCCCGGGGTCGCAAAGGCGTTCGCGCCGCGCGATGCCATGGCCAATGGCGTCGTGCTCTCGCGCGATCTCGTCAACGAGCCCGCAAACGTGCTCTATCCCGAGGAGTTCGCGCGGCGCGCCGGAAATCTGAAGAGGCTCGGCGTTGCCGTCGAGGTGCTCGACGTCGCGGCCATGAAGAAGCTCGGCATGAACGCGCTGCTCGGGGTTGGGCAGGGCTCGGTGCACGAGAGCCGCCTGGTGATCATGCGCTGGAACGGCGGCAAAAAGGGCGGCGACCCGGTCGCCTTCATCGGCAAGGGGGTTTGTTTCGATACCGGCGGAATATCGATCAAGCCGGCCGGCGGCATGGAGGACATGAAGGGGGACATGGCCGGCGCCGCCTGCGTGGTCGGCCTTATGCAAACGCTGGCGGAGCGCAAGGCCCGGGTCAATGCGGTCGGTGCGATCGGGCTGGTCGAGAACATGCCTGACGGCAAGGCGCAGCGTCCGGGCGACATCGTCACCACGATGTCGGGACAGACGATCGAGATCATCAATACCGACGCCGAGGGCAGGCTCGTGCTTGCCGACGTGCTGCATTACGTCAACACCCGGTTCAAGCCTAAATTCATGGTCGATCTGGCGACGTTGACGGGCGCCATTATCGTTGCGCTCGGGCATGAGCATGCCGGCCTGTTTGCCAATGACGACAAGCTCGCGGAACGCCTCTTGAAGGTCGGCGTGGCGACCGGAGAGCGCCTGTGGCGCATGCCGCTCGGCTCCGAATACGACAAGAAAATCGATTCCAAGTTCGCCGACATGAAGAACACCGGTGGACGCGATGGCGGATCGATCACCGCAGCGCAGCTATTGCAGCGATTCGTCGACAAGACGCCGTGGGCTCATCTCGACATTGCCGGCACCGGCATGGGCTCCCCGCAGACCGATATCAACAAGAGCTGGGCTTCGGGTTTCGGCGTCCGGCTGCTGGATCGCCTGGTGGCGGATTATTACGAGAAGTGACGCGACAGCGCGCATGCGCGGATCGCCATGCACGGCCGACTGGCGGCCGCCGATTGCCAGCAGCCGGCGCGTTTGGGGGAGCTCAATGACCGAGATCCTTTTCTATCACCTGCAGCGTCAGCCGCTGGAGCGCGTGCTCCCGACCCTGCTCGAAAAGTCACTGGCGCGCGGCTGGCGCGTCGTGGTGCAGGCGGCGTCCGAGGAGCGGGCCGAGGCGCTCGATGCGCATCTTTGGACTTTTCGCGACGACAGCTTTCTGCCGCATGGCACCTGGCGCGAAGCGGAAGCGCGCGAGCAACCGATCCTGCTCACCGTCCGGGACGACAATCCCAACGGTGCGACCGTGCGCTTCCTGCTCGATAGCGTGCCGCTGCCGGCGGACGTCGCCGCCTATGACCGCATCGTGCTGTTGTTCGACGGCGAGGACCCCGACGCCGTCGATGCCGCGCGCAGCCGCTGGAGCGAGGCCAAGCAGAACAGCTTCGAGGTCACCTATTGGCAGCCCGATGATGCTGGCCGCTGGCAGCGCAAGGCGTGACCGGTAGGATGAGTGGCTTATCGGGGCTATCGGGACTGGTTCGCTTTCGTGTCGCGCCGCTCTTAACCAATCGCCATTTCGCCGCGATGCGGCCGTAAATGACCAGTTGATCCCGATCAGGCCCCTGCGGCAAAATCCAAGGCGCTGGGGCATCGGTCGGAGCCGGACTTTGGGGGGTCAAGAACGTGGGCGTGCGACAACCGGAGCAAATGCTGCTGCGCCTTGTTGCGGTCGCTGCTCTTGCGCTGGCGGTCGCAGAATGCTCGTCGGATGTCGGCAGCTTCAATGTCCTGCCCAAGCTCGGCCATTTCGAATCGCTGAGCCTGGGAAACGCTGCGCCCACCCGCGAGGTGCGGCCGGTGACGGCTGCGGATCTCGTCGGCCCACAGGGGCAATGCGCCGGCGCCAAGCCGGATGCAGCCGCCCTCCGCGGCGGGATCGCGCTGGAGATGACCGAATGCGAAGTGGTCAGCCGCGCCGGCACGCCGGAAAATGTCGAGCTCGGTACCACGGATCGAGGTGAGCGCTCGGTAACGCTGACCTATACCGGCGGCCCGCGACCGGGCATCTACCGCTTCACTGGTGGGCGCCTCTCTGCGATCGAGCGTGGCCAGGAGCCGCCGCCCGAGCCGCCGAAGGCGAAAAAGCCCCCGGCCAAGAAACCCAAATCGGCTTGAACGCGTCCGCTCGAGCCAGGCGGCGTGCGATCAGCTCATGGCCGATTCGAAGGCGGCGCTGGCGTCGAGCCAATCGTCCTCCGCCTGCGCGAGCGCGCTGACCGCGTCCGCGCGCCCCTTGGCGAGCATGGCTGCCCGCGCCGGATCGCGGGCAAAAAGACCTGGCTCGGCCAGTGCCGCATCGATGCCGGCGATTTCCTGGCCGAGGCGCTTGACCGCGGTCTCGGCTTCCGCGATCCGCCGGCGCAAGGGGGCGAGCTCGCTGCGCTTTTCGGCGGCGGCCCGCCTGGTCTCGACACGGCCGCGCGGTGCGTCGGCGGCTTTGCGGCCCTGATCCGCACCTTTCGCGCCGCCACGCTCGGCGAGCACGGCGTCCCGATAGTCATCAAGATCGCCCTCGAACGGCACCACCTGACCTCCGGCCACCAGCCACAGCCGATCCGCGCAGGCCTCGATGAGATACCGGTCGTGCGACACCAGGATCACTGCGCCCGGATAGGTGTTGATGCCGGTGATGAGCGCCGCGCGGCTGTCGATGTCGAGATGATTGGTGGGCTCGTCGAGGACGATGAGGTGGGCGCCGCCCAAGGTGGCAAGCCCGAGCAGAAGCCGCGCCCGCTCGCCGCCCGAGAGCCGGCCGGCTGGCGTATCGGCTTTTGTGGCCGCAAATCCGATGGCGCCGGCGCGGGCGCGCACTTTCGCCTCCGGCTGATCCGGCATGAGCCGGCGCAAGTGGTCGAACGCGCTATCCTCGGGTGCGAGCTCCTCGAGCTGGTGCTGGGCGAAATAGCCGATTTCGAGCCGGTCAGGCCGCGTGATCCGCCCCGCCATCGGGGCCAGCCGACCGGACAGGAGCTTCACCAGCGTGGATTTTCCGTTGCCGTTGGCGCCCAGGAGCGCGATGCGATCGTCGTCGTCGAGGCGCAGATTGAGTCGCCGCAGGACCGGCTTGCCAGGCTCATATCCGACCGAGACGTCGTCGAGCGCGATGATCGGCGGCGACAGCGGCTTTGCCGGCGGCGGAAACTCGATCGGCAGGACTTCCTCGGCGACCGCCGCTGCCGCCGGCTCGAGCTTCGCCAGCAGCTTGAGGCGGGATTGCGCCTGACGCGCCTTGGAGGCCTTGGCGCGAAACCGGTCGACAAACGCCGTGAGCCGCTTGCGCTCGCTGTCCTGCTGCTTGGCAAGCTTGCGATCGAGCGCCTGTCGCTCCCGCCGCTGGCGTTCGAACGCGGAGTAGCCGCCGCGGTAGAGCGCGAGCTTCCCGCCATCGAGGTGCAAAATCCAGTTGACCGCCTGGTCGAGGAGATCGCGGTCGTGGCTGATGAGAATCACCGTACGTGGATAGCGCGCGAGATGCGCTTGCAGCCACAAAGTGCCTTCGAGGTCGAGATAATTGGTCGGCTCGTCGAGGAGCAGGAGATCGGGCGCCGCGAACAAGGTCGCGGCGAGCGCAAGGCGCATGCGCCAACCGCCCGAGAATTCGGCTGCGGGACGCTGCTGATCGGCAGGGGAAAAGCCGAGGCCGGCAAGGATTTCGGCGGCGCGCGCCGGCGCCGAATGGGCGCCGATGTCCGCGAGCCTGGTCTGGATTTCGGCAATTCGATCGGCCTCGGTGGCGAGCTCCGCTTCAGCCAGAAGCTGCGTACGCTCGCGGTCGGCCGCGAGCACGACTTCGAGGAGACTTGCGGGACCGTCGGGCGCCTCCTGGGCGAGCCGTTCGACGCTTCCACGCGGCGTGTGCCGCACCTGGCCGTGTTCGGGCGCAATCTCGCCGGCGATCACGCGAAACAAGGTGGTCTTGCCGGCACCGTTGCGGCCCACCAGCCCCACGCGGGCCCCGGTCGGAATATGCGCCGAGGCGCCGTCGATCAAAAGCCGGCCGGCCACGCGCACCGCGAGTTCGTCGATCACGAGCATTGTTATTCGGGAAGACCGTAGCTGTCCGCGGGTGGGCAATCTTCATCGAAGCCGAGGACAGATGCAAATGATCGCCACAACAAAAAAGCCCCGGCTCGCGCTGCGAGACCGGGGCTTGCGCCTGTCGGCTGAGACAGTTCGCATTCGGAGCCTTATTCGCAGACGTTAACCAGAATGCGCCGGTAATAGCCGCGGGGCGTCTGGACCATATGGTACTGCCAGCAGCTCTGCTCAGCCGTGTAGGTCGAAGCCGCAATCGAGGCGCCGAGCAGGCCGAGGCCGAAGCCGACGCCGCCCCAACCGAAGTGGTGGCCGAAGCCATGCGCGGAGGCGGGGGTGAGCGAGGCGGCGCCGATGAGGGCGGTGGCGGCGATTGCGAGAACGGTCTTGCGGAACATGGGGGTATCTCCTGTTTGCGGCGGGATGTTCCAACACATCCTGCACTTCAGTCGCTCCGCCTGCCTTCGAGGTTCAAAGCCTGATTGCCGAATTGGGACCCATTGGAGCCGGGACGAGGCGTTAATCATTCCGCCTGGCCCGGGTTGACGGCACGTTCCAACCAAAACCCGACCCGACTTCCCCTGCAAATGCTCGCTTGCACGATCGCATTTCCGAGCGGAAAGCCGGACTCGACCCATAGTCCGCGAAGACATCAGGGCGTTTACGCCCGTCTTCGCCAGCTATGCTGTAAACGCCCTGATGCTTCTTCGCGAGGACATGCTTTTTTCCTGCGGATGCTCTATAAGGCGCCGCGATCCATTGGCTTTTCAACTCAGTCCCAACGGCGGATGAACCTGATGACGGTTGAGCGTACTTTTTCGATCATCAAACCCGACGCCACCGCGCGCAATCTGACCGGCGCGATCAATGCCATGATCGAAAAGGCCGGCCTGCGCATCGTGGCACAGAAGCGCTTGCGCATCACGCGCGAGCAGGCGGAAACATTTTATGCGATCCACCGCGCAAGGCCGTTCTTCGGCGAGCTCGTCGATTTCATGATTTCGGGCCCGGTGGTGGTGCAGGTTCTCGAAGGCGAGAATGCGATCGCAAAATATCGGGACGTCATGGGCGCCACCGATCCGGCCAAGGCCGCCGCCGGCACCATCCGCAAGGTTCATGCCCTGTCGATTGGCGAAAATTCAGTGCACGGCTCGGATGCGCCGCAGACCGCTGCCAGCGAGATCGCCCAGTTCTTCTCCGGCAACGAGATCGTCGGCTGAGGCAATTCGGACCTGTCGCCGTGCGGTGCCGGAGCGGCCCGTCGGAGACCGCCTTTGCTGTCTGCTGCTCCCGGGCCAGGGCGGCCGGGCAGCAGCGGAACAATGGCCAAGCCCAACAGCAGGGACGACGTGTCGAGCATATTGACGCAATTTTCCCAACCGCAGTTCTGGGTGGCCGTCATCCAGATCATCTGGATCGATATAACTCTGTCCGGCGACAATGCGGTCGTGATCGCGATGGCCTGCCGCGGCCTGCCGGCACGCCAGCGGCGCCGTGGCATGATCATCGGCGCCGGCGCGGCGGCGGCGGTGCTCATTGTGTTCACCATCACGGTTTCGGCGCTGATGGCGCTGCCGTATCTGCGGCTGGTCAGCGCCTGCGCATTGATCTGGATCGCCATCAAGGTGGTAGGTCCGGATCGGCCTGATGAGCCGGGCACTCCGCAGGCGGCGGAAGGCTTGTGGCGGGCGGTGCGGATCATCGTGGTCGCCGACGTCATCATGGGCCTCGACAACGCCGTCGCCGTTGCCGCCGTGGCCAATGGCCGATATGTCCTGCTTGGGCTCGGTCTTGCGATCAGCATTCCGATCGTGGTCGCCGGCAGCGCGATCGTGTTGGCGCTGATCGAGCGCTTTCCGATCATTGTTTGGGCCGGTGGTGCGGTGCTCGGCTGGGTTGCCGGAGAACTGTTCGTCAGCGATCCCGTCATCGCGTCTCGCCTGCAGGCGCTCGACCTGAGGAGTTTCGATGTCGATTCCGCAATCTCGGGAGCAACGCCGCGTTTCGCCCATGAGGTGGGCCTGAATTTGGCGGAGCTGGCCTTCGGGGTGCTGGGCGCCCTCATCGTGATCGTTGCCGGCGCCCTGTGGCGGCATGTGCGGTCGGACCCGCCGGACAAGCGACCCTGATATCAAATCTCCGGGACGATCAGGTGCCCGGCGGCGCCGGCGGCGCCGTCGATCCGGCAGCGCCCGTCGGCCACCCTGATACGGCCGGCGGCGAGCAGCGCCAGCGCCGCGGGATAGATTCGATGCTCGATCGCCAGCACGCGGGCGGCCAGCGTTGCGGCGGTGTCGTCGTCACGCACCCCGATCGCGCCCTGGGCGATGATCGGCCCCGAATCCGTATCCGGCACCACGAAATGGACGCTGGCGCCGTGGATCTTCACGCCGGCGGCGAGCGCCCGTCGGTGGGTATCGAGGCCCTTGAAGGCCGGCAGCAAGGCCGGGTGAATGTTGATCATGCGCCCCTGCCACCGGCCGACGAACCAGGGCGTCAACAGACGCATGAAACCGGCCAGGCAAATAAGCTCGATGCGGTGCCCTTCGAGCAGCTCCTGCATCGCGCGCTCGAAGGCTTCCCGGTCCTGGCCGTAGAGCGCGTGATCGACGACCGCGGTGGCGATCGCGGAGGCGCGCGCGAGGCCAAGGCCCGCGGCTGCCGGGCGGTTGGACAGCACCAGGGTGATACCGGCCGGATAGGTCGCGTCCTTCGCAGCCTCGATCAGCGCCGCCATATTGGAGCCGCGGCCCGATATCAGGACGGCGACGCGCTTCTTGATCATGGTTCAACCGGCGAGGTGTGTGCGTGGCTTCACGTACTTGGGAATTGCCGACTGTGCAACGGCCGGATCGCCGCTATACTGGAAAGCGGGGGAAGAGTATGCCGGCGCAAGCCGGTGCGTGAGCCGGGGCGCAAGAGTGAGCATTCCCAATCTCATCACGCTTGCCCGCATTCTGCTGGTGCCGGTGGTTATTTGGGCCATCACCTCCGGCGAGATGCGGATTGCGTTTCTGCTGTTCTTCGCGGCCGGCGCCAGCGATGCCGTCGACGGCTTCCTGGCCAAGCGCTTCGGCATGGCCACCGAGCTCGGCGCCTATCTGGATCCGCTGGCCGACAAGGCCATGATCGTCTCGATCTATGTTGCGCTCGGCATTGCCGAGGCGATTCCGCGCTGGCTCGTTATCCTGGTCGTGTCGCGCGACATCATGATCGTGGGCGCCGTGATGCTGTCGTGGCTGGTGGACAAGCCGGTCGCGCTCAAGCCGCTCTTGGTTTCCAAGCTGAACACGGTCGCGCAGATCGCGCTCGCCCTGACGGTGCTCGGCGCGCTTGGTTTCAAATTTGATGCCGAGGTGGCGATCGTGATGTTGACGGCGCTGGTCGCGGCCTTGACCTTGCTTTCGATCGCCTTCTATGTCGCGGAGTGGGTGCGGCACATGAACGCGGTGGATTCGGGACATTGAGCCGACGCCCGGAGCATTTGCGGGACGACCCGGCCGGCAACCGATCGGGACCAGCCATGATCCATAAGCGAGAACTGACGTTCTGGATCGTGGCCTTGGCCGTGTTCATGTTCCTGCTCTGGCTGTTGAGCGATATCCTGCTGCCGTTCGTGGCGGGACTTGTGCTCGCCTATCTGCAGACTCCGCTGGCCGACCGGCTGGAGCGCCTCGGCGTGAACCGCACGCTTGCGGCGCTGCTGATCGTCGGCGTCGTCGTGTTGACTTTTATCCTGTTGGCGCTGCTGCTGGTGCCCATCCTCGCCGGGCAGACTGCGGCGCTGATCGCTGGCATCCCCGCTTACGTCGCACGCCTGCAAGCTCTGCTGTCTGATTCCGGATCGCCGTGGCTGCGTCAATTGTTCAATGAGGGGGCCGCCGGCAAGACCATGACCGAGCTGGTCTCGCAAGGTTCGGGCTATATCGCGACAGTGATATCGTCCCTGTGGGCGGGCGGAAAGGCGCTGGCCTCGTTCGTCTCCGTTCTCGTCATCATGCCGGTCGTCACCTTTTATTTGATTTGCGACTGGCACGAGATGATCGCGATCCTCGACAGCTGGGTGCCGCCGCAATATCGCGAGACCGTGCACCGGCTCGTGCGCGAAATCGATGCGGCGATCTCCGGCTTCCTGCGCGGTCAAGCCGGCGTGTGCCTCATTGTCGGTATCTACTATGCGGTCGCCTTGTCGCTGATCGGGCTCGATTTCGGCCTGCTGATCGGTCTCACGGCCGGGGTGCTGACCTTCATGCCCTATGTCGGCTCGATGACCGGCCTGCTGATCGGGGCGAGCGTGGCAGTCGGGCAATTTTGGCCGCAATGGCCTCCGATCGCGGGCGTCATCGGCATTTTCCTGGTCGGGCAATTTGTCGAGGGCAACGTGCTGGGTCCCAAGCTCGTGGGCGACCATGTGGGCCTGCACCCGGTCTGGCTGATCTTCGCCATGTTCGCGTTCGGCTATCTGCTGGGCTTCGTCGGACTTCTGATCGCGGTGCCGCTGGCGGCGGCGATCGCCGTGCTGTTTCGCTTTGGCCTCAGCCGCTATTTCGCCAGCCCGTTCTATCAGGGCGAGGAATCCGGCTGACCGCGATGTCCATGCAGCAAATTCCGCGTCAGCTCGCGCTTGCCCTCGATCATGCGGAGAGCTTTGCGCGCGAGGATTTCCTGAGCGGACCGTGCAACGCGGCGGCACTCGCGCTCATCGACCGCTGGCCCGACTGGCCGGGGCAAACGGTCGCCTTGGTCGGGCCCGAGGGTGCCGGCAAGAGCCACCTGGCCGCGATTTGGGCTGGCGCGGCGGGCGCGCGCTTTCTCGCCGCGCGCGGGCTCGCCGCCGCTCTGCTGCCGGCGGCGCTCACCACCGGCGCGCTGGTGGTCGAGGACATCGCGGCCGGACAATTCGACGAACGGGCGCTGTTCCATCTCCTAAATCTCGCCGGCGAAGAACGGGTCTTCGTGCTGTTGACGGCGCGCACCGCGCCGGCCGGGTGGAGGCTGGCCGTTCCCGACCTTGCCTCGCGGCTCAAGGCCATCCCGGTCGTGGCCCTGACCGCGCCCGACGACGTCCTGTTGCGCGGGGTGCTCGTGAAGCTGTTCGCCGACCGGCAGCTCGCGGTCGACGAAAGCCTGGTGGGTTTCCTCGCCAAAAGGATCGAACGGTCGATTGCCGCCGCTCGCGCCGTCGTCGCTGAGCTCGACCGCGAAGCGATGCGCCAGAAACGCCCGCTGACCAGGGCGCTGGCTGCCGAAATCCTGCGGTAACGCCCCGGCGGTTCGGGGCAGGATCAGCTTCAGCCAAGGCGCCGAATGGAATGCACTCATCAGCAAGTACATCGGGACCATTCCGCTCAGCGGTGACGCATCTTGCGCGGTCGAGCAGAGCATATCCGGCGAGCCGCCACCAAGAACCCCCGTAAGCAGCGCCATAATGGCGAAGGTCGGCGCCGCCGCGAGGCATATCCAGTCGGCTGCGCCGGGAGCGGCCGCGTTGCCGCTTTCATGACGGATCGCGCCCCGGGCGTACCCGCCGGTATGTGCCTCGCTCACGTCTTCTCTCCTACAATGAAGCGCGGTTGTCGTACTCGTCATGGCGGCGCCACCAGACGCCCGTCTCGTTGCGCCCCTTGGGGGCGCGGTCGAGCCACTGGTACATGCCCCAGAGGCCGTCCAGTCCGCGCGCATAGGTGGAATAGGCGTGGTAGACGACGCCGTCCTCGCGTACGAACGCGCTCATGCCCGGCCTCTCGCGCGTGTAGGTGGCCACGTCGGTTCCGGTCATGGCCGCGATCTTGGCGACGGGACCCTCGCCGCGTTGCGTCAGTGAGTCGCCAATCCCGCGTACCGTCCACGCTGCCTCGCGCCGGTAGTTGTACTCGACGGCCCCCTCGCGCTGTTGCTCCTCGGTGAGCGAGACGTTGAAGTCGAAGTTGAAGTCCCCGCCGAGCGAGGACGCCCAGGGGAAGCTCCAGCCCATCCGCTGCTTGTACGCCCGCAGCTTGGCGAGTGGCGCCCGCGACACCGCCGAAAACGCGACGTCGTGGTTCTCCAGGTGGACGGCGACGCCGTTGAATCCGTCCGCGATCGAGGAGCAGGACGGACACCCTGCCGTGTAATCGGGCCCGAACATGAAGTGGTAGACGAGGAGCTGCGAGCGCCCTTTGAATAGGTCTACCAGCGAGGCGCTCCCGTCATCGGTCTCGAATCGGTATGCCTTGTCGACCCGGACCCAGGGCAGCTCCTGACGCCGCCGCGCCAGGTCGTCGCTGCGCCGCGTGAACTCCTTCTCGGCCTCGAGCAGCTTGAGCCGGGCTGCCAGCCACTGTTCACGTGTTCCGGTCTTAGGGTCGGTCATCGTTTCTCTCCTTTTGGTCGCTGCGACTCTATCGGGCATAATCGGTTTCTCCTCTCGATGGACTGGTGGTTGTTGGTCACGAAACAGACTTAGTGCCGCAGAAGAAACGACGAGAGTTACAAGTGTGGCGGGATTCCGATGGACTCGCTGATAACCGCTGCCGCGCGCGCGCTCGCGGCAGGTGATCCCCTCGGCGCATTGCAGCGGGTCGCCCTGCGTGACGACGCGCCTGCGCTCGCGCTGCGCGGCATCGCGATGGCGCAGCTCGGCGACCTCGCTCGAGCAAAGGCTCTCCTGCGGCGTGCGGCGCGCGCCTTCGGCCCGAAGGAGGCGGTGGCCCGCGCGCGGTGTGTCGTCGCCGAGGCCGAGATCGCGCTCGTCTCGCGCGACCTGGGTTGGCCTGCGAAGGCGCTGGACGCAGCGCGGGTGACGCTCGAAGCGCACGGCGACCGCGTAAATGCCGCGCATGCGCGGAATCTCGAGGTCCGGCGCCTGCTGCTGATCGGCCGCCTCGACGAGGCCGAGCAGGCACTCGCCGGGCTCGATCCCGCGCCCTTCCCACCCGCGTCGAGGGCCGCCCACGAGCTGGTCGTGGCGGGAATAGCGATTCGGCGCCTGCAGACAAAGGCGGCGCGCGCTGCGCTCGCTCGGGCCGAGCAGGCGGCGCGCGCGGCGGGCATCCCCGCGCTGGCGGCGGAGGTCGAAAGCGCATCCCTCGTCCTGAACACGCCCGCGGCGCGCCTCATCGCGCGCGGCGAGGAACGCCCGCTCCTGCTCGAGGAGGTCGAAGCGCTCCTGGCGTCGGGGGCGCTCGTCGTGGACGCGTGCCGCCATGTCGTGCGGCACGCCGGCACGGTGGTCTCGCTGGCGACGCGCCCGGTCTTGTTCGCGCTTGCACGCGCGCTGGGCGAGGCCTGGCCCGCAGACGTGTCGAGGGGTACGCTCGTCGCACGCGCCTTCCGGGCGAAGCACGCCGATGAATCGCATCGCGCACGGTTGCGGGTCGAAGTCGGGCGTCTTCGCGCGGAGCTTCGGACGCTGGCCGGCGTGAGCGCTACAAAGCGAGGGTTTGCGCTGGCGCTGCGCCACGCACGTGAGGTCGTCGTGCTGGCGCCGCCCGTCGAAGAGCGGCATGGGGCGGCGCTCGCCTTCCTCGCCGACGGCGAGTCGTGGTCCAGCTCGGCCCTGGCGATCGCGCTCGGAGCCAGCCCGCGCACCGTGCAGCGGTCACTCGATTCGCTTGCCGCAGCCGGCAAGGTGCAGTCGTTCGGCCGCGGGCGAGCGCGTCGTTGGGTGACCCCGCCGGTCCCGGGTTTCCCGACAATCTTGTTACTCCCGGGTCCCCTACCGAGTGACTAGGATGCAGGCATGAAACAATCTGCGGCCGAAATCCTGCGTGAATATGGACCCTTTCCGGGTGTCGACCACGTGCATGGCGTTACGTTTGACGGTCAGCACGTCTGGTTTGCCGCCGGAGACAAGCTGAGCGCCTTCGATCCGGCAAGCGGGAAGACGCTGCGCTCGATCGATGTCGCCGGGCATGCAGGAACAGCCTTCGACGGCCAGCACCTGTTTCAGATCGCCGAGGATCGCATCCAGAAGATCGATCCGAAGACCGGCCGTGTGCTCGCTACGATCCCGGCGCCCGGCGGCGGCGGTGACTCCGGGCTCACATGGGCCGAAGGGATGCTCTGGGTGGGGCAGTACCGGGACCGGAAGATCCATCAAGTCGATCCCCAAACAGGGGCGATTCTTCGCACCATCGAGTCCAACCGCTTCGTCACCGGGGTCACCTGGATCGACGGCGAGCTCTGGCACGGCACCTGGGAAGGTGACGAGAGCGATCTGAGGCGGGTCGATCCTCGAACGGGTGAGGTCCTGGAGAGGCTCGAGATGCCGCCCGGAGTGGGCGTGTCGGGGCTCGAATCCGATGGCGGCGATCGGTTCTTCTGCGGAGGAGGCAGGAGCGGGAAGGTGAGAGCCGTCCGCCGGCCCAGGCGAGTCCCTGCGGCACGCAGCGGCTCCGAGATCCCCGTCGACCCCACGAGCAAATAGTCGGGCGGCCCCTCGCAGGCAGCAAGCCGCCGGGTCGCCTTGGCGATGGCTTCATGCCCCCGACGTGCTCGACTATAAATCTTCATGAATTTTGGGCAGGCTTGACCCCACCGGGCTCGCGTCATCATGTCATTGGACGGACACGATGCGCGCCCAATATGACATTCATGACAAACCCATTCAGATCATGACAGATCGCGCTCAAGCCACTGTTTTCGCAGAAGAAATTACTTCGACCCGAGGTTCGGAGGCGCTCGCCGCCGAGCTGGCGGCCAGTCCGAATCGGTTCATCAATCGGGAACTGTCCTGGCTTCACTTCAACCGCCGGGTGCTCGAGGAATCGAACAACAGCGCGCATCCGCTGCTCGAGCGGGTACGGTTCCTCGCCATTTCGGCCAATAATCTCGACGAATTCTTCATGGTCCGGGTTGCCGGCCTCAAGGGACAGCTGAAGGCCGGCATCACGACCAAGAGCCCTGATGGTCTCACCCCGGCCGAGCAGCTCGGCCTGATCGCCGAAGCGGTGTCGGCTCTGGCCAGCGATCAGCAGAAGCGCTGGCGCGAGCTTCGCCGGGAATTGGAGGAGCGCGGCGTCGCCCTGGTCGAGGGGCCGGATATGACGAAGAAGGAGAAGGCCTGGCTCGAGGACCATTTCCTGAGCCATATCTTCCCGCTGCTCACGCCGCTGGCCATCGATCCGGCGCATCCGTTCCCGTTCATTTCCAATCTCGGCTTCACCATCGCGTTGCAGCTCGCGCGCGTCAGCGACGGCAAGGCGATGAATGCGCTCATCCGCATGCCCAACAAGATCGAACGTTTCATCCGCCTGCCTGCCCCCGAGGGGGTCTCGCGCGCGGTCACGATCGAGCAGGCGACCGGCCTGTTCATCGGCCGGCTCTTTCCGGGCTATGCCGTGAAGGGGCAGGGCGCCTTCCGGGTCATTCGCGATTCCGAGGTCGAGATCGAGGAGGAGGCCGAAGACCTGGTGCGGCTGTTCGAGACCGCGCTCAAGCGCCGCCGCCGCGGGTCGGTGATCCGCATCGAGATCGAGGCGGCGATGCCGGCGGAGCTTCGGCGCTTCGTGACGCGCGCGCTCGCCGTCAGCGATGACGAGATCTTCCTGGTCGACGGCGTGCTGGCGCTCAACGAGCTTTCCCAGCTGTCGAGCCTCGACCGGCCCGACCTCGAATTCGTGCCCTATAATCCGCGTTTTCCCGAGCGCATCCGCGACCATGCCGGCAATTGCTTCGCCGCCATCCGGCAAAAGGACTTGATCGTCCACCACCCTTACGAATCCTTCGACGTGGTGGTGCAGTTCCTGCAGCAGGCCGCGCGCGATCCCGACGTGCTCGCCATCAAGCAGACGTTGTACCGCACCTCGGCCGAATCGCCGATCGTGCGGACCCTGGTCGAGGCGGCGGACGCCGGCAAGTCGGTCACCGCGCTGGTCGAGCTCAAGGCGCGCTTCGACGAGGAAGCCAATATCCGCTGGGCGCGCGATCTCGAACGCGCCGGCGCGCAGGTCGTGTACGGCTTCATCGAGCTCAAGACCCATGCCAAGCTGTCGCTGGTCGTGCGCCGCGAAGGCGGCACGCTCGCGACCTACGTGCATGTCGGGACCGGCAACTACCACCCGGTCACCGCCCGCATCTATACCGACCTGTCCTTCTTCACCGCCGACGCCGTGATCGCGCGCGACGTGGCGCGCGTGTTCAACTACGTGACCGGCTACGCGGAGCCGGCCGAGCTGGAAAAAATGGCCGTCTCCCCGCTCACGCTGCGGCATCGCATCTGC
The DNA here is from genome assembly GCA_036502925.1 of Xanthobacteraceae bacterium. GTDB lineage: Bacteria > Pseudomonadota > Alphaproteobacteria > Rhizobiales > Xanthobacteraceae > VAZQ01. The sequence goes on along the minus strand of DASXXS010000183.1, from coordinate 7,455 downwards.
GAGCACATCAGCGCGGAGATCGAGCACGCCCGAGACGGCCGCCCGGCGGCGATCTGGATGAAGGACAATGCGATGGTCGATCCCGAGATCATCGACATGCTTTATGAGGCTTCCGGCGCCGGCGTCGCGGTCGATCTGGTGGTGCGCGGCATCTGTTGCCTGCGCCCGGGCCTGCCGGGCCTGTCGGAGAATATTCGCGTCAAGTCGATCCTGGGACGCTTTCTCGAGCATAGCCGCATCTACTGCTTCGGCTCCGGCCACGGCCTGCCGCATCCCAAGGCGGCGGTCTACATCTCCTCCGCCGACATGATGCCGCGCAATCTCGACCGCCGGGTCGAGGTGCTCTGCCCGATCCTCAATCCGACGGTGCACGAGCAGGTGCTCGACCAGATCATGGTGGCCAACTTCAAGGATAATGAGCAAAGCTGGAAACTCTTGCCCGATGGCACCTCGAATCGCATAAAAGTCGCGGAGGGAGAGGAACCCTTCAATGCCCATAAATATTTCATGACCAATCCGAGTCTTTCCGGACGTGGCAAATCGCTCAAAGATTCGTCGCCGCGCAGCCTCATCCGCCGGCTTGATTGAAGCCAGACGGGGACGGCTCGGCGGCGTGGCGCCGGCCCGAGAGCCGGTTGAAGAGCCGGCGCAAGGCCGGCTGGACCATGGTCCGCCGGTCGCCGTCATCGACATCGGCTCGAACTCGGTTCGCCTGGTGGTCTACGAGGGACTGACCCGCAGTCCCACCCCCATTTTCAACGAGAAGGTGCTGTGCGGGCTTGGCCGCGAGGTGCAGTCGACCGGGCTCCTGGCCCCCGATGCGGTGGAAAAGGCGCTGACCGCGCTGCGCCGATTTCGCATGCTGTGCGACCGGATCGAGGTGCCGCAGCTGTTCGTGATTGCGACCGCGGCCTGCCGCGACGCGACCAATGGCCGGGCCTTCATTGCCGAGGCGGAGCGCGTCTGCCGCACCAAGGTCGCATTGGTTTCCGGCAAGCGCGAAGCGGAGCTGAGCGCGCTCGGGGTGGTTTCCGGCTTTCACCGGCCCGACGGCATTGTCGGGGATTTGGGCGGCGGCTCGCTCGAGCTGACCGATATCCACGGCCATCGCGTCAAACCCGGCGTCACGCTTCCGCTCGGCGGGCTTGCGCTGCAGGATATTTCCTCGAAATCGCTGAAGAAGGCCGAGAAGGTCGTCAAGAAGGCGCTCGCCGGCGCGGAACTGCTCGAGGCGGGCGCGGGACGCACCTTTTTTGCGATCGGGGGCACGTGGCGCTCGCTCGCCCGATTGCACATGTGGCAAACCGGCTATCCGCTCCACGTCATGCATGGCTACGTGATCCCGGCCCGCGAGGCGCTCGATTTCTCCGGCCTCGTGCACCGGGTCAATCCGGAGACGCTGTCGCAGATCGAGGTGGTCGCCGATGCGCGGCGCCCGCTGCTGGCCTATGCGGCGCTCGTGCTGGAGCATTTGGTGCGGCTGGCGCGCCCGAAGGATGTCGTGATCTCGGCGCTCGGGGTGCGCGAGGGCCTGCTCTATTCGCTGCTCGACGAGGAGGAGCGGCGCAAGGACCCGCTGATCGCCGCCGCCGGCGAGCTCAATCTGCTGCGCTCCCGCTCGCCCGCCCATGGCCAGGAGCTGATCACCTGGACCGATCGATTCATCGCCTCTTCCGGGCTCGACGAAACCGCCGAGGAGCGCCGGCTGCGGCATGCCGCCTGCCTGCTGGCGGATATCGGCTGGCGGGCGCATCCGGATTATCGCGGCGAGCAGTCGCTCAATATCATCGCCAATGCGGCTTACGTGGCGATCGACCATCCCGGCCGCACCTTTTTGGCGCTGGCGGTATTCTTTCGCCATGTCGGGCTGATCGACGACGAGCTCTCGCCGCGGCTGCGGGAGCTGGCCTCGACCCGGGTGCTGGACCGTGCCCGCGTGCTCGGCGCGGCCTTGCGCGTCGCCTATCTGGTCTCGGCCTCGACGCCGGGCGTATTGCCCAAGACCCCCATGCTGGTCGAGCGCGGCCGGCTGGTGCTGCGCTTCGAAAATGGGCTCAAGGACCTGGCCGGCGAACGGGTATTCGTCCGGCTGCGCCAGCTCGCGCGCCTCATCGGCCGTGAGCCCGTGATGGACGCCGTGTAGGGGCGCCCCTTGTGGGCGCCCGCGACGATGGCAGTGACAGGGCGGCCACGAGGGCCGCCCCTACGGGCGCCCGGACCGGGCAACTTTGCCCGCCCAGCGCAAGATCGGTTGCATATTTCTGGCCGTCTTGACTGGCGCCGGCCGCGGCGCGGGACTCCACATCGAGGTCCACACACAAGCCCGCCAACTCAGCTTGGCGGAGCAAACTAGATTTGCGCCGACGCCATCCCGGAATCGGACGCAACCGCGCGGAGGGCGCCGATGCCGAAACGCCGAGCTTCCCCTGATGTTGCGCGTCGCAATTTTCTCAAAGGCGCGAGCCTGGTCGGCGCCGCGGCGCTGACGCCGGTCGCCGCCAACGCGCAAGTCGCCGCACCGCGGCCCAATCTCAAGGCCGCCGTGCCCGGGCCGAGGCAGATCGCGGCCGAGACGCTCCCGCCGTCGAAGGATCCGGTGACGCAGACCTCGAGCGGCGGCGACTTCATGGTGGACGTGCTCAAGACGCTCGACATGGACTACTGCGCGATCAATTGCGCCTCGAGCTTCCGCGGCATCCAAGAGGCCATGATCAATCACGGCAACAATACCAAGCCGGAAATTCTCACCTGCACGCACGAGGAAATCGCCGTCGCCATGGCGCACGGCTATGCCAAGATGGAAGGCAAGCCGATGGCCATGATGTGCCACGGCGTGGTCGGCCTGCAGCACGCCGCGATGGCGCTCTACAATGCCTGGTGCGACCGCGTGCCGGTCTATGTCATGATCGGCAACATCCTCGAAGCCGACAAGCGCGCGCCCGGCGCCGAATGGGTGCACTCCGCCCTCGATCCCGCAGCGCTGGTGCGCGAGTTCCTCAAATGGGACGACCAGCCCGCTTCGCTGCAGCATTTCGCGGAATCGGCGGTGCGCGCCTACAAGATCGCGACCACGCCGCCGATGGGGCCGGTGCTGCTCTCGCTCGATGCCGAGCTGCAGGAAAACCCGATCGCCGACCCGGAGGGCCTGCGCATTCCCAGGCTCGCCAAGGTGGTGCCGCCGCAGGCGGATTCCGGCGCGATCGCCGAATTGGCCAAGATGCTGGTCGCGGCCGAGAGCCCGGTGCTGGTCTGCGACCGCTTGGCGCGCACGCCCGCCGGCATGGCGCGGCTGGTCGAGCTGGCCGAGACCCTGCAATGCGCGGTGTTCGACAACGGCGGCCGCATGAACTTCCCGTCGCGCCATCCGCTCAATCAGAGCGCCAGCCGGGCCGCGCTCAATCAGGCCGACGTGATCCTCGGCCTGGAGACGAACGATATCTGGGCTGCGGCGAATTCGTTCACCGATCGCATCGTGCGCACCTCGCGCCCGACTACCAAGAAGGGTGCCAAGATCGTCACGCTCGGGACCCGCGACCTTTACCTCAAATCCAACTATCAGGACTTCGCGCGCTACCAGGAGCTCGACCTCGCCATCGCGGGCGACGGCGAGGCGTCGCTGCCGGCGCTGACCGAAGCGGTGAAGCGCCTGATCGACGACGGCCGCAAATCGGCCTACCAGGCGCGCGGCAAGAAGCTTGCGGGGCTGCGGCTTGCGGCGCTGGAGCGGGTCAGGTCGGACGCGACCGCGGCTTGGGATGCCAGCCCGATCTCGGTCCCCCGGTTGTGCATGGAAGTCTACAACCAGATCAAGGACGAGGATTGGTCGCTGGTCGGCACCTCGACCGGCAACAACTGGCCGCGCCTGTTGTGGGACTTCGACAAGGCGCATCGCTGGAACGGCGGCTCGGGCGGCGGCGGCATCGGCTATACGCTGCCGGCCTCGCTCGGCGCCGCGCTCGCCAACAAGCAGCACGGGCGGCTCACCGTCTCCATCGGCGGCGACGGCGACTTCAATTTCGCGCCCGGCACGCTGTGGACCGCCGCCCACCACCGCATCCCGATGCTCTATGTCGTGCTCAACAACCGCGCCTATCACCAGGAATACATGTACGTGGAGGCGATGGCCGGCCGCCGCAGCCGCGGCGTCACCAGGGCGGATATCGGCACCACGCTGAAGGATCCGAACATCGATTACGCCACGGTGGCGCGCGGGTTCGGGGTCCACGGCGAGGGCCCGATCAGCGATCCGGGCGAGCTTGCGCCCGCGCTCAAGAGCGCGATCGCCGTGGTCAAGAGCGGCCAGCCGGCGCTGGTCGACGTCGTCACCGAGCCGCGCTGAGGAGAACGAGCATGAAACGTGTTCCTGGGCTGCCGGTTGCGGCCTGCATCGTGGCGTTCGGTATCGGCGGGCTTGGCCTGCCGGCGCGGGCGCAGGACGCGCCTGCCGGCGACGCCGCCAACGGCCAGCGAGTGTACCTGGCCGACGGCTGCTTCACCTGCCACGGACGCGTCGGGCAGGGCGGCAACTATTACGGCACGACGCCGATGCTGGCCAAGACCGAGCTGCCGTTCGAGGGATTCAAGCAGCAGCTGCGCGATCCGGTGCGGGTCATGCCGGCCTATTCCGAGGCGGTGCTGTCCGACAAGGAAGCGGCGGACATTTTCGCTTTCGTGAAGACCCTGCCCGGGCGGCGCCCGGTCAAGGACGTCCCGCTCCTCAACAACTGAGCGGCCTCAAGGGCTTATGGACGGGCCTGCCATCGGCCCGCCAAGCTCAGCGCTGCGCGTCCGCGCGGCAGCTATGCCGCCGCACCGCGGCGGATTTTCTCAAGCCGCCGTTCGGTGTCGACGTACGCCCGCGCCGCATCGTTGTGGAACATCTCGTGGGTTTCGATCTCGTCGTCGGTGACGGGCGAAATCGCGAGGTCGGTATATTCGTATCGCTTGGGATCGTACTTGATCCTGACATAGCGCTTGCGCAGCTGGAGATAGATGCGCGCCCAGCCGAACGTCTTGCGCGCCAATTCGGCAAAGTACTTCGGGTAGAAGACCCAGATCGGCTCGAGCGGCAGGGTCGACCGGCGGTCCCGACGCGACTTGAGCCGCAGCGCTCCGCTCTCGACCGGATGGCAGTTTTCGAGCTCGAACGACGCCTTGAACCACGTCAACGTAATCAGGACGTCGCTGAACATTCCGAACGTCGCCGCGCGCCGCATCACCGTCTCGCAATGCTCCAATGAATAATACCGCTTCCAGGATTCCTGGTAGGCGTAGGCCCATTCCTCCCGCGACATCCGCGGATGCCCGCAGGTGATGTGGTGCAGGTCGTACTTGTTGAGGTCGGGGTCCATCCATACGCCGGCACGGAAGAGCTTTTGATGGTCCTCGGATCCCGGCAGCGGCGTGAGATAGTGGATTTCAAGGACGTCGATGGGCAATTCCCGCTTGATGACCTCGAGGTCGTTGAGGACCGATTCCGCCGTGTCATGCGGAAATCCGGTAATGTAGCCGGCGTAGACCAGGATGCCCGCCTTCTGCCATTCCAGCAGCATCTTGCGGTACTCGGTGATCTTGTTCTGCTTTTTCTTCGCGGCCATGAGATTGGCCGGGTTGATGTTCTCCAGCCCGATATAGGCCTTCGCCACCCCGGCCCGCCGGCACTTCTCGATGAAATTCGGCATCCTGTGGCACATCGTGTCCACTTGGATGATGAGATTGAGCTTCATCTTCTCGATTTCGCGCAGCTGGATCAGGCGATCGAGAATGACCTCCCAGTCCTTGTTGCGCGCGAAATTGTCGTCGGTGATGAAGAATCGGAACACTCCCTGCGCCGCGTTGCCGCGAACAATGTTCTCGATGTCGTCAGGGGAACGCCGTCGCGATTTTCGCCCCTGCACGTTGATGATGGTGCAGAACGAGCATTGATACGGGCAGCCCCGTCCGGCATCGAAGCTCGTCGTGGCCCCCAAGGTGCGCGTCACGTAGGTGCGCTCGAGCATCGGAAACGGCGCACCGTCGATGCCCGGAAGGTCCTTCATGTAATTGTAAAGGGGTTTCAGTTGTCCCGCATAGGCGTCGCGCAAGACTTCGTCGAGGCGTTCCTCGGCCTCGCCGGCGAACACCGACAGGCCCATCGCCTGCGCTTCACGCAGCGCGGCGTCGTCGCCGTCGATCATGGAGATCACGCCGGACACATGAAATCCGCCGATCGCCACCTGAATGCCCTTCGCGCGCAGCGGGCGCGCGATATCGAGTGCGCGCGGCGTCTGGTTCGACTGCACGCCGACCAGCATGACCATGCCGGCGTCGGCGCCCTTGATCAGGGCGGCGACGCGCCGCAGCGGAATCCGGGTATTGGACTCGTCGAAGGCGTGAATCTCGACCTCGACGTCTGCGCCGAGCACGTTGCGCTCGGCGCAGTCCTGGGCAATGGCGTAAAGGCAGGCCAGGGAATTCGATGGAATCAGCGAGCGGAAAAATCGGATGGGATAGCCGTCGTCGCAATAATGGGTCGGCTTCACCAGCACCAGGCAGAACCGCCGCTTGGCGGTGATGGATGGCGATCCAGACGGCATGACGCGGCCCCCCGACATGCAAACGTGCCTATGGTACCGTTTCATGCGGCATCGCACAACCCGATTGATGACGGAACGTGCTGTTCGGCGGGACCGGCATAGGGGCCGCATGGCCGGCGGCATTCGGCGCCAACAGCGAACTCCGAGGTGGCGCGCCTGAAGAGAAGGCTCCCGTTGTGTTGGCGGCGCTTCATGAACGAAGCCACTGAAAGGGGGCGCCTCGCCTCGCGGCTCAGCTCCGCAGTCCAGGAGCCTCGTGGCCGGTGCGCGCCACATACTCCGTGTAGCCGCCGCCGTACTGGTAAATGCCCTCGGGCGTCAGTTCCAACACCCGATTGGACAGTGCAGCGAGGAAGTGCCGGTCGTGCGAGACGAACAGCATGGTGCCCTCGTACTCCGACAGTGCGGCGATCAGCATTTCCTTGGTCGCCATGTCCAGGTGGTTCGTGGGCTCGTCCAGCACCAGGAGATTCGGCGGGTCGAAGAGCATCTGCGCCATGACCAGCCGTGCCTTCTCACCGCCTGACAGCACCCGGCATCTCTTCTGCACATCGTCGCCGGAGAATCCGAAGGCGCCGGCCAGCGCGAGCAGCGAGCCCTGTCCTGCCTGAGGGAACGAGTCCTCCAGCGACTGGAACACCGTGTGCTCGCCGTCCAGCAGCTCCATGGTGTGTTGCGCGAAGTAGCCCAACTTCACGCTGCCACCCAGGGCGACCGTGCCATCGTCCGGCTGCGTGGAGCCCGCTACCAGCTTCAGCAGCGTTGACTTGCCCGCGCCGTTGACGCCCATGACACACCAGCGCTCCTTGCGGCGCACCTGGAAATCCAGCCCCTCGTAGATGCTCTGGTTGCCGTAGCCTTTGTGCACGTTCTTCAGGCT
>DASXXS010000182.1:0-8644 GCA_036502925.1 Xanthobacteraceae bacterium | reverse complement strand
CGGCATCGTCGGCAGCGACGCCTTCGAGCGCGCTAAGCTCCTTGGTCTCCGGAATGAAGGCCGCCACCTTGCCGTCCTTGACGTTGCCGACCCGGATGCCCTGCATGAAGCCCGGGTTGGTCTTCTCGGTCGAGGTTGAGTCGGAAACATAGATGTCATCGTTCTTGTTGATGTAGACGCCGCTCGGCCGGCCAAACTGCTTCCATTCGGTGAGGTAGCGCCCATTCTGGTCGAAGATCTGGATGCGGGCGTTGCCGCGATCGGCCACGAAGAGCCGTCCCATCGCGTCCATGGCCAGCATGTGGGGGGTCTCGAACTCGCCCGGGCCGGTGCCCATGTGACCCCAGGCCTTGATGAACTTGCCGTCCTTGGTGAGGTGCACGATGCGGGCATTGGTGGGCTTGCCGTCAATCATGCCATGGCCGTCGCCGACGAAGATGGTGTCATCGGGCGCGATCACCACATTGGACGGCGCGTTGAACAGATCCTGGCTGTCATTGTCGCCGGCGACGCCGTCCTTGCCGAGCGTCATCAAGAGCTTCCCGTCCGGGCTGAACTTCCTGACCGTATAGCCCTTGCCGTTCCTGATGTAGAAATCGGTCACCCAGACGTTTCCGTAGCGGTCGGCGAACAGACCGTGCGGCGCGGCGAACATGTCGGCACCGAAATTGGCGATCACCTTGCCGGTGGGATCGAAATGGAAGATCGGCGCCAGGTGCGAGTCCGCGCAGAAGGTCTGCTTCTCGCAGCGGTCGAAGGCCCACATGCTCCTGCCGTCGCTCCGATCGACCGAGGCGCCGAACGTGGCCCCCCAGTTGCGGCCCGCCGGCAGCTTCGCCCAGCCCTCGTCCAGCCGGTACGGATTAGGCGCAGCATTGGGATCGGGATTGGTCTGCGCCAATGACGGTTGCGCCCACACCGCAACCGCCGCGATGACGGCGGCCGCAAGCACGCCGCTTATCTGCTTCTCGTGTAGCATGTCGCTCCTCCCATGTTGAGCTTTGCTTGGTGAATGTGCGCTTGAGGATTAGTTCTTCACGTACTTCATGAGCCGCTTGGGCCCAACCTCGGCGCCATAGATGTTGCCGGCCGGATCCGCCGCCACCCCTTCGGCCGCGCTCGATCCGGTGGCCTTGTCGACCGGATCGGGGATGAAGCCGGTCACCACCCCGTCGGAGACGCGGCCGATCCTGATCCCGCGCTTCCAGCCATCGTGGTTCTTGGAGACCGACTCCGATTCGGAATCGGCCACGTAGATTGTGTCGTTCTTGTCGATGAAGATGCCGCTCGGCCGGCTGAACTGGGACCATTGGTCGAGGAAAGTCCCGTTCTGGTCGAAAATCTGGATGCGGTTGTTCTGCCGGTCGCCGAGAAAGAGCCGCCCGCGCGAATCCATCGCGAGCGCATGCGGGATGTCGATATCGCCCGGCGCCGATCCCTTCATTCCCCACGTCTTGATGAACTTGCCGTCCTTGTTGAACTTGACGATGCGGGCATTGGTGTACTGATTGTTGACCACACCGTGCCCGTCGCCCACGAAGATGTCGCCGTTGGGAGCGACCAGCACCGCAGACGGCGCATTGAACTCGTCGAGGCCCGCGCCCGCCACGCCGGCCTTGCCGAGCGTCAAGAGCACCTTGCCTTCCGGGCTGAACTTGAACACCTGATGGCCCTTGCCGTCTTTGCCCAGGCCATCGGTGACCCAGACGTTGCCGTCCTGGTCGACGGAGATGCCGTGCGGGAACACGAACATGCCGGCCCCAAAGGCCTTCAACAACCGCCCCGACATGTCGAAGCGCAGGATCGGCGCAAGCTCCGAGGTGGCGCAGGAATTGGCGCCGCACCGCTCCGCGACCCAGACGCTGGTGCCGGCCGGGTCCACATAGACGCCCGCCGAGGATCCCCATGTCCGCCCTTCCGGCATCCGCGCCCAATTCTCGACCGAGCGGTACGGATTGGGCAGCGAATTGAGCGGGGCGGCGGGTTGGGCGGTGGCTTGGTTGATTCCCTGAGCGTCACTCCGCACGACCGGTATCAGGACCGTTGTCGCGATAAGTGTCAGGAAGCCAAATCCAAGCAGATATTCACGTCGTGCGGGACGCCGCATTTCATGTCCTCCCTGACGGGCCGTCCGGCAGGCGTATCGCCAGCGCGGTCTGCGATTACCCCAAGGTGCGCCGATTGGGCGCCCGCTGCAACCGCCCCTGGCGGCAATTGTCAACGCCCTGGGCCTGAGCTGTTGACCGACAGGCCGCCCAAGGGATTGACCAGCCGTTGCCGAGACAGCCTGGAACATTTTACTTGTCTGATCGTTTATTTGCATGGCGGTGAGCCGGAGAACGGTCATGTGCCAGGCACTCGTCGGCCGCGCAATCGTCAAGATCCTTGCCGTTGCAGGCTTCTCGGTTTTCGTTTCAACATCCGCAGATGCAGGGCTAAGGTTCGGACCGGGCGCCGTTCTTGGCGTGCTCGGCGTGCCGTTGCACATGATGACCCACGGCGTCGGCGCGCCTTCGTTGCGCCGGCATACAACCCATCGTCAAAGCGCCGCGCCCGCTGCCGTCCCTTCCCCGGCGCCGGCCGCTCCCAATCCGCCGATCGAGCGGCCGGCGGTCGAGGCGCGCGCCGAGCCTTCGCACGCTGTCGAGCCGCCGCGGCGCACGCCGGCGGCCGTGCCGTCCATGCCACCGCCGTGGCCGACTGCGTCAGCCAGTGTCTACGAGGACCTCCTGGGTTATGTCTTGTGGCCCGGCGACTACGTCGACCGCCTATGGACGCATGGCTACGGCGATATCCTGAACACGCTGCTGTCCCCCATGACCGCGGCTGCGAACGCCGACCAAGCCGCAGGCATGATCCAGAACGGCATGTGCAGCGCCAAAGCAGGCGAGCTCGCGGATCGGTTGATCGCGCGGACCAGCGAGATCATCGTGCCGACACCCGATCAGAAGGTGGCCCTCGACGAGCTCGGCTCCGCGTTGGGCGAGGCGATCGATCGCGGGCGCGCGGCGGTCTGCTCCGGCGCCGGCGATCCGCTCAAGCAGATGGAGGATGGGCTTTGGACCATGTGGGACGCCACGCTCCTCATGCGGGCGCCGCTGGAGAAATTCTACGGCTCGCTCACGCCGGCGCAGAAGGCGAAATTGACGGCTGGTGCCTCCGCCAGCCAAGCCATGGCGCGGGCCTGCGCCGATCAGCACGCAGATGATTGGCCGGGTGATCGCCTCGAGCAGGCGCTGCGGCCGGACCCGCAGCAGCGCCTCACGCTCGAAGCTTTGCGCCAACAGTCCTCCGAGTTGGTCAAATTCCTTGCGGTCTCCTGTCCCCGGGAAATCGAGCCGACCCCCGTGGACCGGCTCAAAGCCGCCGGCGACCGGATGAACGCTTTGCTCTACGTCGTCATGAACGTGTCGCCGACCTTGAGCGAGCTTTACGGCCCGCACAACGGCGAGCCGAACAAGCCATCCGCGTCAGATCGCTGAACCGGGCCGCAGTCGCCGGCCTCGTGTCCCGGCCATTAGCGCGTTTACGCGCGTCTTCGACGCGCTATGAGCCGGGACCGTTCCAAGCTCGGAGTCTGGAACGATCCCGGCTCAAGGCCGGGACAAGGATATCCTGCGCGCACACGGGCGTCCCGGTCGGGCGGCGCGGCCCGTGAAATGGTTGTATTCGCGGTCGCGCTGTGGCACTTCCGACCCGTCGGACCATCCGAAGTCGCTAGTCCGCCATATCGCAGACCCTCGTCATGACGAACAAATTCCGCGGCGTGATGCAAAGCCCGGTCACGCCGCTCAAGGATGATTTCAGCCTTGATCTGGCGACTTTCGAGAAGGTGCTGGACTTTCATGTCCGCACCGGCGCGAGCGCCATCTCCTGGCCGCATCACAAGGGCGAGTCGCTCAATCTCACGATCGAGGAACGCAAGCGGTTCGCGGAAGCCGCCGTCAAGACCGTCGCCGGACGCATTCCGGTAACGATCCATGTCAGCGCGCTCGCCGTAGAGGATACGTTCGCGCTCGCCCGCCATGCGCAGGACATCGGCGCCGACGGCATTCTGGCGATCACGCCATATTTCTGGACACCGACTCGCGAAGCCATCCACGATTATTTCGTGCGGCTGTGCGGCTCCATCGAGCTGCCGGTCCTGTCCTACAATTCTCCGAGCTATCTGGCAGGCGTGGAGATCACCGGCGAGCTGATGGCGCGCCTGATCGAGCGGCTGCCGAATTTCGTCGGGGTGAAGGAGGCGAGCTTCAACAGCGAGAAGTTCCTGGAGATTTCGCGCGCGGCCCTCAAGCTGCGGCCGGACTTCGCGCTGGTGACGGGCGTCGAGTTCCTGCTGCCCTCGGTGCCGCTCGGCGGCGTCGGCTCCTATTCGGCCGCCGGTTCCATCTGTCCCAATCTGTGCCGCGATCTGTTCGAAGCCTGCGTGGCGGGCGACTGGCCGCGCGCGCGCGAGCTGCAATATAAAGTGTCGCGGCTGTGGGCGCTGTTTCGCAACCAATACCCCTCCTCGCTCAAGGGCGGCATGGTGATCATGGGGCGCCCGGTCGGCCCCACCCGTCCCCCGCTGCCGACCGCGAGCCCCGAGCGCCAGGCCTACATTCGGGCGGAGCTCGAGCAGCTCGGCATCCTCGACACCGAGCCGCACGGCTGGTGATCCTCCGCGAGATCCGTTCTCATGAATGCCTTCCAACCCGGACTTGTGCATCTGCCGGTCACGCCGTTCACGCCCGACCGGCGCATCGACTTCGATCGCCTCGGCCGATTGATCGATTTCCACATCCGCAACGGCGCCGACGCGCTGGCGCTGCCGACCCATGCGGGCGAATCCGTCAGCCTCACCGACGGTGAAAAGCGTATGCTGATCGAATTCGCCGTCAAACACATCGCCGGACGCAAGCCCTTGATCGCGCACGTGAGCGACGCCGGCACCGCCATCGCGGCCGCGCTGGCGCGCCATGTGGAAGCGGCCGGGGCCGACGCGATCCTCGTCACCACGCCGTATTATTGGACGCCGCCGCCGGAGATGATCCTCGAGCACTTCGTGGAGATCGGTGCGGCGGTGCGGCTGCCCTTCCTGGTCCACAACGCGCCCGAAGACATGGGCGGAGCCAAGGTCTCGGCGGAGCTGATGTTGACGCTGATCGGGCGGCTCGACAACTTCGCCGGCCTGGTGGATGCGAGCCTCGACTGGCAGTTCATGCTCGACCTCATCATGGAGGCGCGGCACGCGCGGCCGGGCTTTCTGCTGATCTCGGGCACGGAGCTGATGGTGTCGGCCGCCGCCATCGGAGCGACCGGGATGTTTGCTCCGCTTGCCGGGGTTGCGCCGAACCTGCTGCGGGCGCTGTTCGAGCTCTGCCGCGACGACAAATTGTTCGAGGCCCGCGCCGCGCAGGAAGAGATCGCGCGTCTGCGCCAGCTCCTCAAGGCAGGCGGCGTCGCCAGCCTCAAGGCGGCGCTCGCCGCGCGCGGGCGCGATTGCGGCCAGCCGCGCCCGCCCCTGCAAGCCTTGGACAGGCACGCCGCGGATGCGCTGGCGCGCCATCTCGATTCGATCGCTGCATTGCGAGATGAGCCGCGCGGCTGGTAGCCGTTGCGGCAAATTGCCCCAGAACGAGATGCCCAAGTGAAGAAATTCGCAGTACATTTTAACGAAACGTGCATTGCGATCAGGCGATCGATGCTCGGCAACGAGACGTGAAAGCAGATCAATGAGCATAACCGCCGCGCCCCGTCGCCATTCCGGCTCTTCGGCTTTTGAAATCGATGTATTTGACTTGGCAGCCGCCCTGTTGCTGGCGACGCTCGTCGTGCTGGTTCTCGTCACGTTCAAGCAATACGCCGTCTCCAACGATGAAGGCGTGCAGCACCACTATGGCGAGTTGATCATCGCTTATTACAAAAGCGGTTTTGCGGACAAGTCGGTCTTCAACTTCGATAATCTCTATCTGTACGGCGGGTTGTTCGACATCATCGCGGTCCTGCTCGCACATCTGCTACCGTTCGACCCGTATGACATTCGTCACGTGATGAGCGCGGTCGCCGGCATCGGCGGGGTGGCGGCGACCTGGGCGACCGCCCGGATGATCGCCGGGCCACGCGCCGGATTTCTTGCCGGGCTGGCGCTAGCGCTCTGCGGTGTCTGGTATGGCGGCATGTTCAATCACACCAAGGACATTCCGTTTGCCGCCGCCCTGATGGGGGCGACCTATTTCCTGTTGCGCGGCGCGCGCGATCTGCCCAATCCACGGTGGCGTGACATTCTCCTGTTTGGGATCCTGCTGGGCGCGGCCCTTGGCCTGCGCGCAACGGGCCTTCTAATGGTGGGTTATGCCCTGTTGCTGATCGCGCTGACCGCGTGGATGAAACCGACGGCAGATTGGAGCGAGTCGGCACGCCTGGGTGCCCGCTCGCTGATGCAATTCGTGCCCGCGTTCGCCATTGCCTACGTCATCATGATTATATCCTGGCCATGGGCTTGGCTGGATTTTCTCAATCCGGCGCGCGCGATCTTCGCCTTTGCGCATTTTCATTATCCGGTCCGCACGGTCCTTGCCGGGCAAGTCTACCTGATGAGCGATGTGCCGCGTTGGTACGAGCCCGAATATCTGGCGATCAAGATGCCCCTTGTGGTCCTGATCGGCGCCGCTGCCGCGGTGATGTCGGCGGCATGGCAGGGGGTCGGAAGCCGCGGCAAAGCGCGCGATGGCACGCGTCTTTTCAACATTGCGGTCCTGATCTTCGTCATCGCCTTTCCGCTGCTCTGCCAGGTCGTCGGCCATGGCCCCTCGTTCACCGGAATGCGGCATTTCCTTTTCGTGGTGCCGCCGCTGGCGGCGCTCGCCGGCATTGGTGTCAACGCTGGCCTGTCATATGTCGAAGGGTACGGACGCGCGCTCGGCGTGGCGGCGCTCGCCGCCGTGCTGGCCGCTTTCGCCTTCGATGCCGCGGCGCTGGTGCAACTGCACCCTTACGAGTACCTCTACTACAATTCCCTGGTCGGCGGCCTGCAAGGCGCCTCGCGGCGATATGAAACCGACTATTGGGTCAACATCATGCCGGCTGCGGTCAAGGATCTCGAGAGCTATCTGGATACGACCGACCGTCACGATCCGTTGCGGCCGCAGCACTTCACGGTGGGCGTCTGCGGCGAGCGCGTATCGTTCGAGAACGAGGCCGATCGCCGGCTGCAATGGACTCCCGATTGGAGTCACGCCGATTTCTTCATCGCGCCCACGCACATGAATTGCGATCAGGTGCTGCGCGGCAGGATCGTGAAGGTGATCGAGCGGGTCGGGGTTCCCATCGGCGTGGTCAAGGACCTGCGCGGCCTCAGTCCGCAGGCGCGCTGGACCCCGGTCGAGGTCGCGCACGGAGCTTCAAACATCGGCGGGTCGCCGGCCACGCCGCATGGATGATCGAAGGTGGGGGCGGCCCTTGTGGCCGCCCTGTCGCCGCCATCGGTGGGCGCCCACAAGGGGCGCCCCTACGCCTCCTTGATTTCATTCATGAAAATTGAATTCGTTCTGCCAAAATGGAGGTATCTGGACACCAGCGCCCGCCCTTGTGGTGCCTTGCTGGAGCGCGGTTGCGGGCGCCCTACGCATTGCGCCCGGCCTCACGCCGCGGTCAGGCCGCCATCGAGCACCAGCACCTGCCCGGTGACCGATCGCGCCTGCGGGCTCGCCAGATACGCGGCCGCTTCCGCGACCTCCTCGGCGGTCGCCAGCCGGTGCAGCGGGATGCGCTCGAGCATCGCTTCCATGTATTTCGGATCAGCTCCCGCCCGCGACGGCGAGGCGGTATCGAGGCGTCCGGGCGCGATGGCGTTGACCCGGATGCCGTGGGCGGCCCATTCGATTGCGAGCATGCGGGTCATCTGGATGATCGCGCCCTTGGATATGCCGTAGGTCGACCGCTCGGGCGCCCCGACGAGCCCGTGGGTCGAGGCGATGCTGACGATGGCGCCTCCCCGAGCCCGGCCGATCAGATGCCGGCCCACCTGCTGGGTCAGCAGGAACGTACCGGTGAGATTGACCTCCATCACCTCGCGCCATTCCGCCGCCGTGACCTCGACCGCGAGCTTGCGCAGATTGGCACCCGCGTTGTTGACCAGCACATCGAGACCGCCGAATGTCTCTACGATCCGCGCCATCGCCTGTTCGATGCTGGAGTCTGTGCGCAGGTCGAGCGCCAGCGGCAACGTCCGCACCCCCAGGCGAGCAAGCTCGCGCAGGGTGCCGGCCAGATTTTCCATGCGCGTGGCCGAGAGCGCGACATCGAAGCCGTCGCGCGCGAGCGCAAGCGCGGTCGCGGCGCCAACCCCATAAGATGCTCCGGTCACGAGCGCCGTCTTTCGACCCGCCGATGTCGCCATTCTGTTTTACCTATCCGAACGCACCCATCTTGAGAAGGTATCGTTCGACTGCCTCTGACGAGGTCGTTCCTGCGAAAGCAGGAACCCATACACCGTGCCATCTCGATCGGCTGCGGAGTATGGGTCCCGGCTCTTCGGCCGGGACGACGCGAGCGACTTTCATACTCTTCCCGTACGCGAAGCAAGACCGCGATGCCCAGCCGATTCCGCTAGCGCAGGCGTTCAAACACCGGTCTAATACGCATCATTCGGCGAACACAG
>DASXXS010000181.1:0-6876 GCA_036502925.1 Xanthobacteraceae bacterium | reverse complement strand
CGCGCGCGGCATTTGAAACTTAAATCGGCGGCCCCTGTTTCCCTTCATGCGACGGCTGGCTCGCAACGGAGACGACAGATGCGATTCCTTCTGCTCCCGATGGTCCTCCTGCTATCCTGGCTCCCGGCGCGGGCACAGGACGTTCCTCCAAACACGCAAGAGAAAATGGAGATCGGCCAAGGAGTCATCTGCGACACCCTGCAGCAGGTCGAGCGATATGTTGCGCTTCGCAACAACAGCACCGAGATGGATGTCGCCTTGGCGGCCGTGAATAGCGAGGCGCATGTTCCGGTCTGCAGCATTGCCCGGGTCATGTTCAGCGCCGGCTCGCGCGTCGCCGGTTTGAGCGCGCAAGGCAGGCTTCTCTCCATCATCAAAATCAACGTCCACGCATTCGGCAACGGTTCGGTATGGACGAGGATCCCCGCGACCATCCGGTACACGGTGACGGCCGAAAAGGGACAGATCGTATAAGGCTCTGAGCAATGCCGCCGCGAAAGGATCGCCCGAAGGCCCGCAAAGCCGCGCATCGCACGCGCACTCGCCGCTGGTCGGCGCGCGTGACGCGCAACAGCGACGCTCTCGATCTCGAAGTCGGCGTGTTCAGCCTGAAAGACCCCAAGCGAATCGCGGCCTCCTTGAAGCGCTCGGCCGAGCGAAGCACGCGGAAGAAATCAGGTTCATACCGATCCGCGCTTTCCATGCTCATCTTTTACATCAATCGGGCCGGCAAGAATCTGTCCGCAGGCCGGCGCAAGACATTGCAGCAGGCAAAGGACGAGCTGCGAAAGCAATTCAAGCGGGCATGAGCTCGCGGCTATTGCTTGTAATACTTGCGCGCGATCTCGATCGCCGCCGGGGTCGCCGCGAATGCCTCGGCCACCGTTCGTTCGAGCTCTTCGGCGCGCCCAGGCAAGAGGTCGAGCTTGCGCCTGGCGGCATCGGCTACAAACTCGGGGTCGTTGACCATGGTGTTGAGCGCCGCGCGAACCGCCTCGATCCGCTCCCGCGGCACATCGGGCGGCATCGCGATCGGATGACCCATCTCGTCTGACCCCAGGAACAGGTTCAATACGCTGCGCTGCTCGGCCGTCTCCGCAAGCTCGTAGACCGAGCGCACGTCGGGGCGCAGAGGGATCGGACGGCGGGTGTAGCGGGCAACGATCGATATCCTGTCGTCCCTGATCCAATCCGCGTGCGCGGATTTGAGGAATTCCCAAGGCATCAGCGTGCCGTCCGCCTCACCGCGCTCGACCGCGAGCGCCGCCTCGGCGCTGCCTTTGTAGCCGCGGATCAGCTTGAACTTCGTTCCCACCACGCCGTTGAGCATGGTCGAATCGATCTCCGCCTGGCTGAGCGGGCCGGTGCTCGCGATCAGGGTCTCGCGGGCCTTGAGATCGGCGAGCGTCTTGGTGCCGGAGCCATGCCAGGTGAACAGCGTGGAGGTCGTGGCAATGATGCGGCCGATCCAGTTGAGCTTTCGCGCATCGTAGGCGATGGCCTGGACGCCGAGAACCTGCGCGAGCGTGATGTAAGGAACCAGCACCGACAGCACGGTGCCGTCCTTTGGCGCGATGCCCGCGAGATAGTTGGCGGCCTGCATGCCGCCGGCGCCCGGCATGTTCTGCGGCACGATCGACGGGCGGCCGGGGATGAACCGCCCGAGATGGCTGGCGACAAGGCGCGCGTAGAGGTCGAACGAGCCGCCGGGCGCGTTCGGGATGATGAGGGAAAGGGTCTTGCCCCGGTAGAACTCCTCCACGGTTTGCGCCATCGCGGCTTGAACGGGCACAAGGAAAATCAAGCTCGCGAACAGGCACCTGCCGGCAGATTGCACGAGCGCCATCGTTTCCACCCTGCGCGGCGATCAGTTTTCGGCCTTGAACAAGGGCGAATTCTCGGTCTGGGTGAATTCCGAGGCGACGTGGTCGAAAAACGGCATGTAGGAGAATGCGATCCAGCGGCAGTCCGAGCCCGGCTGCAGATTGAAATGCTGGTGCTCGACCCCGCCCGGCTTGATCGGCAGCAGCAGGAGATCGCCGGCCTGCCAATCGATCCGTTCGTCGTCGACCACCGAATAACCCTTGCCGGTGATCACGTAGATGACGAGGCCGCCCTGATGCCGGTGCTTGCCGGAATGCGTCTTGAGGTCATGGGAGAACACGCGCCAGTCCTGCAGCGGCGTATTCTTGTGGATCTCGGGATTGAGATGATACATCAGGCGGCCTTGCCGCGTCAGAAAGAACTCCCGGTCGGACGGCTTGATCACCACCTGCCCGGTATCCTGCCGCTCGAGAAATTCCTTGCGGCTGCGGATGAAGATCTCATAGGGGGTCTGCGGGATGCTCCCCCGCTCGCGCTCTCGCGTCCGTTCGATTTCGGCCATCGGTCCGATTTCCCTTTTCTGTAAATCTCAGGGCGCTCGCTTGTAGTCGGGAGAGGGCTCGATCAGCTCGAAACCGCAGCCGCGGTCGACGCTCGTGGCCGCGAACAGGTTGGGCTCCACCGCGAGAAAGGCGGCAAGCTTGCCCGGGTCGTCGTTGAAATGCTGCACCATGATGCCGTCGCGCCGGGTCGGCAGATTGAGCACGTCGCCCGCTTCCCAGGCGTGCTTGACGCCGTCGAGCATGGTGTGCCCGCGGCCCTCGACGATGAACATGATCTGGCCGCCCTGGAACTTCAGCCGCCCGGACCGGCTTCCCGGCGGAATCTCCTGCCGATAGATCGTCAGCGTCGACAGGATCGTATCGGTGATCGCCGGATGCAGGTACCAGCGCATGAGACCGTGCTGGTTGTTCTCGAGCGGCAGCTCCGCGAGCCGCACCACCTGGACGGCTGTCTTGCGTTGCTCGCGCTGCCGGTCGCGCAGCGCCAGCAGCTCGTCCCAATAATTAGCCGCGGCGAGCTTTTCCGTACGTTCGCTGGTCAAAACGCTGCTCCTGGCCGAAACATCACCCTGCTGACGTGACCTCGCTTGTTTCGCATTTCCGTTGCAACTCGTCCCGACCCTTGGCGCGTTTACGCGCGTCTTCGACGCGCTATGAGCCGGAACCGCTATGAGCCGGGACCGTTGCAAATTCCGAGCCTGGAACAGCCCCGGCTCAAGGCCGGGACAAGTGTGCAACTATTCGCTGAAGACTTCCTTGAGAAAGCGAGCCATCGCGACCTTGTACTCGCGGTCGGCGCGCTCTTCCGACGGACCGTTCGGATTGGTGAAGCCGTGCGTGGTGCCGCTGTAAAGGTCGAGCTGCCAATTGACCTTGGCGGCGCGAAGCTGCTCGATCAGGGCGTTGACCTCGGGCAGCGGCGCCACCGGGTCCTCGGCGCCGTGCAGGATGAGGACGCGGCCCTTGATGTTCTTGGCGGCTTCGGGCGAGAAGTTGCGGAACGAGCCATGCACCGAGATCATGCCGACGATCGGAACGCCGGTCTCGGCCAATTCGACCGCCACGGTGCCGCCGAAGCAGTAGCCGACCACCGCGATCCTTGCGGCATCGACCATCGGATTGGCCTTGAGCACCTCGAAGCCCGCTCCGGCGCGTGCCCGCATCAATGGACGGTCATTGTTGTAGATGGTGATCGTGGCGGTCATCTCGGGCACGTCCTTGGGCACGAAGCCCTTGCCGAACATGTCCTCGACGAACACCACATAGCCCATCTTGGCGATCAGCTCGGCGTCCCGGAAGGCGTTCTCCGCCATGCCGGCGCGGTCATGCGCCAGCAGCACGCCGGGGCGCTTGCCGGATCGGGCATCGTCATAGACCAGAAGCCCGGACAGCTGGCTATCGCCCTGCTTGTAGTCGATGAACTGCTTCTTGATCTCGGCGCGCGCCGCGCCGGACTGCAACGCGATCGCCAGCGCCGCCGCGATAGCAAGCGTGGCAAGACGGGAAGCTGCACGTAAGGCCGTCATCGAACCCTCCCTGATGATGTCCTGGGCGCCATGGCGGAATCGCCAAGTCGCGAATTCAAGGCTCGCGCGCCTGCGGCGTCAGAGCGAGAATACGTATAGCACGGTCCCGCTGCGCTGGTCCTTCAGCTCGGGCGTGTTGACCATGTGCGCCTTGGCGTTTCCGCTGGGCCCGGTCGTGATCGCCAGATATTGCTTGCCGTTGACGGCAAACGTCATCGGCGGCGCCGAGAAGGCCGCGCCGACATTTACCCTCCATAGCTCTTCCAGCGTCGCATCATCGTAAGCCGCGACCGTGCCGTCGAGCAGCCCGATGAAAACCAGCCCCCCGGCAGTCGCGAGCGAACCGCTGAGGATCGGATAGCGCAAATGGGCGGTCTTCCTGATTTCGCCGGTGATCGGGTCGACCGCGGTCAGATTGCTCTCATAGCGCTCGGCGGTCGAGTACGAGCCGCCGGTCCAGCTCTTGCCGGGGACGCGCGCATCGTGGCTGTCGACAACCGTCTCGCAGCCGGTGAGCGCCGGAATATAGATGAGCCTGGTCCTGGGGCTGTAGGACGAGGGCCAGAAATTGTTGCTGCCGTCATGGGACGGACAGAGCTTCTTGAGCGGCGCGCCGGGAATGAGGTTTCCAACACCCGCATAGGTCTGAATGTCCTTGCCGGGATCGTAGTCGAGCGGCTTGCCGGTCTTCTGGTCGATGCCCTTGGTCCAGTTGATATTGTCCATGTAGGGCGTGGCACCGATGATCTGGCCGTTGGTCCGGTCCATCGTGTAGAGAAAGCCGTTGCGCGCCGAATGGGTGATGAGCTGGCGCGGCTGCCCGGCGACCACGCCGTCGATCAGGATGTGGGTGCCGACCTCGTCGAAATCCCACATGTCGCCCGGCGTGTACTGGAAGTACCAGTTCATCCTGCCGCTGTCGGGATCCCATGAGATCGCGCTGTTGGTGAAGAGATTGTCGCCGGGCCGATAGGTCGGATCGTATTCCGGCACCGGATTGCCGGTGCCCCAGACGGTCTGGTTGGTCTGCGGATCATAGGTGCCGGTCACCCAGATCGAGCCGCCGCCCGTCTGCCAGGCATTGTTCTTGTCCTTCCAGGTCTCGCTGCCGGGCTCCCCGGGCGCCGGAATGGTGAACTTGCGCCAGGCGAGCTTGCCGGTCGCGGCATCGAGCGCCGCGATCCATTCGCGCACGCCCGCGGAGCTGCCGGCCGCGCCGAAGATGAGCTTGTCCTTGAACGCCAGCGGCGCCGCCCGCACGCTGGTGGCCGGCTCGCCGAATTCGACATTGGTCTCCCAGATGACTTTCCCGGAATCCCGGTCAGTGGCGATCACGCGCGCCGGTTCATTGGCGACCGACACGACGAGATTCCCCCACAGCGCGACCCCGCGATTTGCAACTTGCTTGTCCTGCTTGGGGTCCATGCGCCAGACGATCCGCCCGACGTCGCCCGATCGGCCGTCGATCTTGTAGACGACACCCCAGGAATCCACGGTGTAGAGGAAGCCGTCATCGGCGAGCGGCGTCGCCTCGTTGAACTCGTTTCCGGCCGCGCCCCCGAGCGGAACCGCGTAGGCGAGCCTGAGACCCTTCACGTTGGCTTTATTGATGCGATCGAGCGGAGAAAAGCGCTGGCCGTCATAGGTGCGATGGTTCATCAGCCAATTCTGCGGCTCGGGATTGAGCAGCCGCTCATAGGTAACCTCGGCCGCCACCGCCGGCCCCACCGCCATCATCACTCCGCCCGCGAGCAATGCCAGGCGGATCGAGACCATAGGTTTCCTCATCATGGCGTTTCCTCCGTCTGGGCGCACGCCCGCTGCCGCCCGCCGGTACCGGCAGCAACAAGCCCGGCCAACGCGGCGGCGACAAGCGGGCGGCGTGTCGGCAGCAACGGATGCCTCGCGCGGCGGCGGGCGTCTATTGCCGGGGCTGGACGCGGACCAGATAGCTGTTGTGGTCCACGTACCAGACCGTGACCGGAGTGGTGGAGTTGTCGATCCAGGTTCGCCGGTCGTGCGAATAGGGCTCGGGCAGCACGTATTCGGTCCAATGGTCGGCCTGCGGATTGAACCGCAGCATCCGGCCGCCATGCAGCTCGCCGGCCCACACCTCGCCGCGCTTGTCGGGCATGGCCTCGTAGAACGTCACGTAGGGCGTCGGCGGCCAGAACTCGCGGATCTGCGCCGCCTTGACGTCGAGTTCGAGCAGCGCGCCGCCGCGGCCGCCGAACCAGGGGTTGCCGTCCTTGTCGAAGCCGCCCTTGGCGGCCGTCGAGTCGCGCGACAAGCTGTGCACCTCCAGGAGCTTGTTGGTGCGCGTGTCCATCATCTCGATGGTGTCGCCGCCGCCCGCCGGGGCGCCGCCGGCCCAGAAATTACCGTCGTCGGTGACGATGTTGTCGTAAGGATTGGCGTTGTTGTTGGCCGTCATCGGGGTGCGCTCCAGGAGCTTGCCGGTCTTGGAGTCGAATTTCTGGACTGCCTTGTTGCGCGCAAACCAGACACCGAGATCGGGTCCGATCGAGAAATTCCCGAGCCCGGGCGTGTTGAGCGGCTCGTCGCCCGCGATCAGCGGCGTAATGGTGAAGTCGCCCGTTTTGGGATCGAGCCGCACCAGATTGTGCGCCCAGTTCTCCGACGCCCAGACGATGTCGCTCTTGTCCACCTGGATGCGGTGGGTGCCGGGCAGCACGCCGGGCGGCGTCGCCGGCACCTGATACTCGGTGACGATGCCGGTGCGCGGATCGAGCTTGCCCAGGAACGGGGTCCGATGGCTCGAGTACCAGATGTTGCACTTGGAATCGCCCGACACATCGTGGGTGGCGAGCAGCACATGCGGCAGCTCGTACTCGGTCACCACCACATTGGTGGCCGGCCCGTGCGCGCGCGGAAACACCTTGATCTGTCCGAGCTGGCTGTCCGGCGCCCGCACCCGCGACAGCCATTTGATGATCTTCTCC
>DASXXS010000180.1:0-3961 GCA_036502925.1 Xanthobacteraceae bacterium | reverse complement strand
AGCACCGCGTCGATCGGCTTGCCGTCGCGCTTGAGCCGCGGCGTGGTCGAGGTGGAATCGAACGTCGCCAGCTTGTCGCCGGCCGCGATGGCGGCCGACACATAGGCATGACCCATGGTCACGAAGCTCGGCTTCTGCGCCATGTACTTGTCCATATAGTCCCAGCCATATTTGTCGACGATGCCGCGAAAGGCGAGGAGCCCGGCATCGTCCTCGCCCGGATCGGTGGTGATGAGCTTGCCCTGGAACATCGGTTTGAGAAAATCCAGCGCCGATCTGGGCACGTCGGCGGGCGCGACCAGCTGCGTGTTGTAGGCGTAGGCGACCATGTTGACGCTGACGGTGGTGAAGGCGCCGTCCTCGTCCTTGAAGGCCGCGTCGATCTGGTCGGAGCCCTGCGGCCGGAATGACATGAGCGCGCCCTCGCGCTTCCACCTGACGAAATCCTGGATGGTCTGGAAGATCGCGAGGTCGGATTCCATCTTCTTGTCGGCGAGCTGCTGGTTGATGCTGCGATTGAGGCCATTGCTCAAGCCGCCCGTGAACGAGACCGTCACGCCCGGATAGCGCTGCTGGAATTCCCTGATCCAGCGCTCGTAGGGCTCGGCGGGTCCGGCGGCGACCAGCGCGACGGATTTCTCCAGCTTGGCCTTCTCGTAGAGCTCGTCCGTTGTCTGCGCGTGTAGTTGGGGCGCAGACCCGATCAACGCCGCCAATGCCAACACAAGGGCCCCGCCGTCGTCCCTGCGAAAGCAGGGACCTATACGCCGTGCCCTCTCGTTGGGCTGCGGAGTATGGGTCCCGGCAGCCGAATGTCGGGTCCACCCGACTTCGGCCACTTCTTTGGTGCGGCCGGGACGACGAAGTTGAAGGACCGGGAATAAGCGGAAAAATCCAGCCGCTAACGCGATCATGTTGTCCTCCGAGCATGTGGTGGTGCACCGTCAAACAGCGCGAACAGTGCGCAAGAACGTAACGCGCAAGTTTGGGGCCGTTGTTTGACCCGACCACATGCGCCATTCTATAGCTATGCATCACACGATCTAAGAGGAAGACATGGGCGCCGCCGGCCCCAAGTGGTTGATTGCGACGGCTCTCGCATTTGTGATCTGTGCGACACCCCGACATGCGGTCGCCGCGGAGGACGAATTTTTCAAAGGCAAGACCGTCACGCTGGTGGTGGGCTATTCGGCGGGCGGCGGCTACGATCAATATGCCCGGACGCTGGCGCGGCATTTCGGCAGCGCAATTCCGGGCAATCCGAGCGTGGTGGTGCAGAACATGCCGGGCGCCGCGAGCCTGACGGCGGTGCGCTATCTCGACGCCAACGCGCCCAAGGACGGCACCGTCGTCACGACCTTCGATCCCGGTCTCATCACCGAATCCTTCGCCTCGCCCGACGTCTTCAAGGTCAGGTTCTCGGATTACCAGTGGATCGGCACCATGCTGCGCGATATCCGCATCTGCTATGCGTGGGCCGCAACCGGCATCAAGAGCTGGGACGACATGATGGAGCGCAAAGAGTTCCTGATCGGCACCACCGCCAAGGGTTCCAATGCCTATGTGAACGGCGCCATCCTGCGCAAGCTGTTCAACGCGCCGGTGCGGCAGATCGCCGGCTATCCGGGCAGCAACGAGCAGCGGCTCGCGCTCGAGCGCGGCGAGCTCGAAGGCAATTGCGGCTCGTGGAGCGCGATGCCGCAGGATTGGCTCATGCACGGCAAGATCAATCCGCTGGTCCGCTTCTCGCCCAAGCGTCCCGCCGACATGCCGGCGAGCGTCCCCTTCGTCGGCGATCTGGCGACCACCGCCGAGCAAAAGGATCTACTGGCCGTGCTCGATGCCTCGGCCGAACTGGGCAGGCCCTTTATTGTCGCCAAGGCGGTGCCGCCCGAGCGGGTGAATGTGCTGCGGGCAGCCTTCCGGGCCGCGCTCGACGACGCGGCCTTCCGGGCGCAGGCGCAGGCGCAATCCCTGCCGCTCGATCCGGTGCCCGGCGAGGAGGCCGCCGCGATCATCAACAAGATCTATTCGGCGCCGCCGGAGCTGGCCCGCAAGGTCAAGGAGGTGCTGGAATAGCGGCGGCGCGGTACACTGGTATTCGATTGTCATGGCCGGGCATAGCTCGCGAAGACGGGCGTAAACGCCCTTATGTCCCGGCCATCTCGCTTAGGTCAGCTCGTTTGGTATGCCCCTTCACCAGTCCCTGCTTGTGTTGAGCCACGCGGCTCAATGGATCGCCGGTAACTCCGACATAGATCGCACCGCCGGGACGGCTAGCGAGAATATAGACGCAGTATTGCCGCATGCGCTGAGTTTGAGGAATCGAGATGGCCGGGACATAAGGGCGTTTACGCCCGTCTTCGCGAGCTATGCCCGGCCATGACACTCAGATTTGGCGCCCACTGGTCTGGCCCTCGACTTGTCCCGCGGGCTGGCTCGCGGCGTGAATGAGAGTAGGATGGAACATGCTGCGATCAGAGGATTCTGTCGGCAAGACAGAGAACGAGTAAGGGCGGTCGGAGACGATCATGGGAGATTTTCGCAGCTTTCAATCCAGCCAGCGCGGTCTCGCGCAGCCGATGCAGCCGGTCGTCGATCCAGCCGGCTGGGCGCCGGAAGAGCTGCGCGACGTCGCCGACTGGAGCTACCGCGTCAGCGAGGCGGAGGCTGACGAACTGGCCGCCGGCATCGCGGCGGCTCGCCGCAACGGTGTCCCCATCGTGGAGGTGGCGCGGGAGAATTTCCCCTTGGGCGCCTTCGCGGACGTTCTCGCCGATGTGCGGCGCGAGCTGATAGACGGGCGCGGGATCGTGATGTTGCAGAACTTCCCGGTCGAGCGCTTCGATCGGGAGGAGACCGCCATCGCCTATATCGGTCTCGGCGCCTATCTGGGCCGCACCATGTCGCAGAACAAGCAGGGCCACATCCTCGGCCATGTAAAGGACCTCGGCGGCGATTACGCCGATCCGCACACCCGGGGCTACATGACCCGGGCCGAGATGCGCTTTCATGCCGATGCCTGCGACTATGTGGGCCTGCTCTGCCTGCAGACCTCGAGAAGCGGCGGCGCGAGCCGGGTGGCAAGCTCGGTGACGGTCTATAACCGCATCCTCGAGCGACGGCCCGATCTCGCCGAGCTATTGACCCAGGATTTCTACCGCTCGCGCAGCGGCGAGACCGATGCGGGCGATGCGCCCTTCTTCAAGCAGCCGATCTTCTCCTTCACCGACGGTTATTTCAGCGCGACCGGCGCCGGCGCCGTCATCGACAAGGCGCAGGACCTGCCCGGCGTGCCGAAATTCACCGCCCTGCAAAGGGAGGCGATCGAGGTCTACCGCGCGACCGTGGAGGAATGCGCGCTGGATATCGACTTCAAGCCGGGCGACATCCAGTTCCTCAACAATTTCGTGATGCTGCATACGCGCCGCGAATACGAGGATTGGCCGCAGCCGGCGCGCAAGCGCCATCTGCTGCGGCTGTGGCTGTCGGATCCGGCCGGCCGGCCGATCCCGCGCGAGCAGCGGCAAGGCCGCTCCGGCCGCGGCGTGCGGCTCGCGGGCGTTCCCCTGGTCGCGCCGCTCGACGTGGAAGCGGCGGCATGAGCAAATCAACAAATCGGCAAAACACTAGAGCTGGGAGGAGTTGCGCCATGGACGAGTGGATGCAATCGATCGATCGCAGGCTGTTTCTCGGCACGAGCGCGTCGACCCTCATGGCGCTGCCGGCGCTGGCGCAGCAGAACGCGGGCGGGGATGCGGCCAAGCCGAGCGAGTCGAAGCCGGCCGCAACCGGCGAGCAAGCAAAACGCCTCGGCCGGGTGATCGCCGAATATGTCGTGGGATTCGATCTCAAGGATGCGCCGCCCGAGGTGATCGATCGCGCCCGGGTGGCTTTCACCGATACGCTCGGGGTGATGCTCGCGGGCTGCCGCCAGGATGTCTCCCGCATTCTCTGCGAC
>DASXXS010000179.1:0-1569 GCA_036502925.1 Xanthobacteraceae bacterium | reverse complement strand
CGCAAAGGCGCGGTCGCGGTCGATGTGCGGGTCCTGTGGCGCGAAGGCGCATTTCCCGGCGCACTGTGGTCTCCTTCTCCCCGCGCGCGGGGAGAAGGTCGGGATGAGGGGGCGCTTCCGCGAGTCTGAGCTTGTGGAAACGCCCCCTCACCTGGCCCAGTTTTGGTTTACGTTCCATGGACTTGGCCCTCTCCCCGCAGTCCCCGGATCAAGTCAAGGGAGGGCGAGGGAAGCCTCATTACGCGGCAATCGCAGCAAGTTTCAGAGCAACAGCCGCCGCGTCCGAGAGAGAAGATGGCATCGCTTGCGGAACGGCCGGCGCGGCGGGCGCTTCCGGCGCTGCTTCTTGGCGGGGTCGCGATCGGCTTTTCGCCGATCTTCGTGCGCTTGTCCGAGCTCGGGCCGGTTGCGACTGGGTTCTACCGCTTGTTCCTGGCCTTGCCCTTGCTGTGGCTGTGGATGCAGCGGGAAGCGCGGCCGCGCGGGACGGCCAAGGCCGGATGGCTGCCCATGGCGGTGCCAGGCATTCTGTTCGCCGGCGATATTCTGTTCTGGCATTGGTCGATCACCTATACCACCGTCGCCAATGCGACGCTGTTCGCCAATTTCGCGCCGGTCGTCGTGACGTTCGGCGCCTGGTTCTGGCTGCGCGAGCAAATCACCTTGCGGTTCCTGGCCGGAATGGCGCTGGCGATGGGCGGCGCCGCGCTCCTGGTGAACGCGAGCGCGGCGCTGGGGGCGCGCTACGTGCTGGGAGACCTGCTCGGATTGATCACCGCCTGCTTCTTCGGCGCTTACGTGCTGGCGGTCGCGCGCCTGCGCGAGCGCAGCGCTGCGTCGGCCATCATGTTCTATTCGAGCGCGGTGAGCTGCGGGCTCCTGCTGGCGGCGACGCTCATGTCGGGCGAGAGCCTGCTGCCGCGCAGCGCCAACGGCTGGATCGTGCTCTTTGCCCTGGCGTGGATCAGCCAGGCGATGGGCCAAGGCCTCATCGCCTATGCGCTCGGCCACCTGCCGGCCTCGTTCTCCGCCCTGGCGATTCTGATCGAGCCGCTGACCGCGGCGCTCTTGGGCTGGGTCTGGCTCGGCGAGGCACTGGGCGTGCTGCAAGCCATCGGCGGCGCCATCGTGGTGGCAGGTATCACCGTGGCGCGCCGGGCGAGCGGACCGGTTTGAAGACGAGTGTAGCAACGCTGACGCTTGTTTCGTACTTGTCCCGGCCTTGAGCCGGACCGTTCCAAACTCCGGCATGTGGAACGGTCCCGGATCAGCGGAGCACCGCTCCGCATAGCCCGCGAAGACGGGCGTGAACGCCCTTATGAGCTTCGCGCTGCACCGCATGCGGGACACAGCCGTCAGGACTACGGCGCCAGCCGCCCGAGAACTTCCTGCACCTGCTGCAGGACCTTGGCGGTCTTCTCCGCGTAATAGGCGCTCACGACGCCGTTGATGGTCTGGACCATGGGGTCCAGCGGGTTCAATCCGGCCGCCTTGAGCCGGGCATGCAATTCCGCATCGATCTCGGATTTCTGGAACATCTGACACCTCGCCGTTCTTATGATACCGGGT
>DASXXS010000178.1:0-4054 GCA_036502925.1 Xanthobacteraceae bacterium | reverse complement strand
GTCGGCCGGGAACCGCACCAGGATGTCGACCGCCTTGTCGCTGTCGGAGGGCCGGAATTCGGTGACCTTGACCCCGTTGGTGACGAGCTGGACGGCGGTGCCGACGATGCTGGGGCCGGCGCCGAATTTCGCCGCCTCCGCCGTGTTGACCTCGATCTTCCAGTCGATGCCGGGCAGCGGCTGGCCATCGTCGAGATCGCGGATGTCGGCGCGCGGCAGCAGGAGCGCGGCCACCTTCTTGGCCACGGCCGGCAGCACGTCCGGATCGATGGCGCCGATCTGCACCTGGATCGGCTTGCCGGTGGGCGGGCCGGCGCGCGGCGCCGTCACCTCGACCAGGACGCCCGGAATGTCCGCGGTCCTGGCCCGGATGGCATCCATGATCTCGTGCGCCGGCGGCCGGTTGCGCCAATCCGCGAACTCGAACTGGATGACGCCGATCGTGTCCTCGGTGATGTCGCCCGAGCCGCGCGGCTGCTCGCCGACGCGCGAATAGACGGTCTTGAGGCTGTCGAAGGTCAGCACGCGCTGCTCGATCTCGCCGACCGCGCGGTTCTTCTCGTCGAGCGAAAGATTGCCGCGGCCGTGAACGATGACCAGCCCATAGTCGGGCTCGACATTGGGAAAAAATTCAACTCCGCGGCCGAGCTTGCCGTAGGCCAGCTGCACCGCCACCAGCAGGAAGGCCGCCAGCGCGAGCGTGGTGCCGGGATAGCCGATCGCCAGCCGCACCGTGCGCATGTAGAGACCCGGTCGGGTGGCGCGCTCTCCATTCGAGACCGACTGCGGCACCACCGCCGCCTTGCCCAGCAGCGAGCCGAGCGTGGGCGTGAAGAACAGCGCCACCGCGAGCGAGGCCGAGAGCGTCGCGATCAAGGTGATCGGCAGGTACTTCATGAACTCGCCGACGATCCCGGGCCAGAACAGCAGCGGCGAGAAGGCGGCGATGCGGGTCGCGGTGGCGGCGATCACCGGCCCCGACATCCGCTTGGCGGCCAGCGAATAGGCCGCCTTCGGCGCCATCCCTTCCGACATTCTGCGTTCGGCGAATTCCGACACGATGATGGCGTCGTCGACCAGCATGCCGACGGCGAGGATGAGCGAGAACAGGACCACGATATTCACCGTCAGCCCAGCGAGCTGCAGCCCCAGCACGCCGGCGAGAAACGAGGCCGGAATGGCGATGCCGATGAACAGCGAGGCGCGGAAGCCGAGCGCGAACAGGATCACCACCGCCACCAGGAGGACGCCGGTCAGGACCGAGTTCTGCAGGTCGGCCAGCATCTGGCGGATGATCTTCGACTTGTCCTGCGTGAAGGTGACCTGGACGGCTTGCGGCCAGGTCTTCTGCAGCGCCAGGACGGTCGCCTTCACGGCATCGACGGTCTCGATCAGGTTGGCGCCGCTGCGCTTGGACACCTCGATGGTCATGGCGGGCTTGCCGTTGACGCGCGTCACTGAGGTTGCATCCTTGAAGGTCGGCTTGATCTCGGCCAGATCGCCGAGCGTCACGGCGGCGCCGGCGGTGGCCACCACCGGAACCTTGAGGGCGTCCTGCGGGTGCTCGATCAGGCTCGGCACCTTGACGGCGAAGCGGCCGGTCTGGCCTTCCAGCGCGCCCGCGGCGATCAGGTTGTTGTAGGAGGCAAAGCCGGTGATGAACTGATCGAGCGAGACCCCGTAGCTCTTCATCAGCATCGGCTCGGCGATGATCTCGACCGCCTCGTCGCGCGCGCCGCGCAGCTCGGCCGCGAGCACGCCCGGCGCCTGCTCGATCGCGTTCTTGGCGGTGCGGGCGATGTGCAGCAAGGTGCGCTCCGGCACGTCGCCGGAAAGCGCCACCACCAGCACCGGATAGAGCGAAAGGTTGACCTCCAGCACCTGCGGCTCGTCGACGTCCTTGGGCAGGTCATGCTTGGCCTGCTCGACCTTGGCGCGCACGTCGGCGAGCGCCGACTTGGAATCGAAACCGGCCTCGAACTCGAGCAGCACGAAGCCGCCGCCTTCGAACGCGGTCGAACGCATCTCCTTCACGTTGCCGACCGACTTGAGCTGGGTCTCGACCGGCCGCAGCAACAGGCGCTCCGAATCCTCCGGGCTGATGCCCCGCTGCGACAGCTGGACGTAGATGATCGGAACCCGCACGTCCGGCTCGGCCTCCTTCGGTATGGTGACGTAGGCCACCATGCCGGCGCACAGGAGGAAGATCAGCGTCGCGATCGTCAACCGCGCGTGGCCGATGGCATAGTCGATGAATTTGGACATGAGCTGCGTTCTTGCTTCAGGCGGCGCGAGGATCGCGCAGCGTCATCGGCTGGCCGAATATTCCGCGGCAGGAACCGCCTCGACGTGCTGTCCCTCGCGCACGAAGTCCTGTCCCTGCACGATCACGCGCGCCCCGTCGGCAATGCCGCCGAGCCACATGGCGGTCTGCTCGTCCTCGATGACGGTGACCGGAATGAAGCCGACAATTCCGTTTCCGTCGACGCTGCGCACCCCGAGGTCGCCGCTCGATGAAAACGTCAAGGCCGAGCGCGGCACGCTGGTGGCCGCGATGGGGGCGAGCGGAAGCACCACGTCGGCGCTGATCCCGTCCGGTATGGCCCCGTCCGCATTGGGCAGCTCGATCTCGACCCGATAGGTGCGGGTGGTCTGGCTCGCGGTCTTGGAGACGAAACGCACCTTGCCGCGAGCGGTCTCGCCGGTGATGAGCCGCACCTCGGCCATGTCGCCGACCTTGATGCCGGCGAGCCTGCGCTCGGACACCTCGACCACGGCCAGCATCGGATCGAGCGCGACCAGCGTGCAGAGATCCGCGCCGGCAAACGAGAAGGCGGCCTTGCCGACCTCGACTGATATGTCGCTGATGACGCCGGCCCAGGGGGCGCGGATCACGCCGCGATCGAGCTCGGCCTCGGCCATCGCCAGCGCCCCTTTGGCGGCATCGAGCTGCGCCTGGAGGTTCACCAGGTCGAGCTTCGGATTGGCCCCGATGGCGATCAGGGGCCGCTTGGCCTCGAGCTCGGCCTGGCGCTGCATCACCAGCGATTTTGCCTGGGCGACCTGGGATTCCCGCGCCTCGTCCGAGAGGACCGCGATGACGTCGCCCTCCTTGACCACTGTGCCGCGGCGGGCCCGCAGCTCGGTGAGCACGCCGCCGGTCCGCGCCGTGATGATGACCCTGCGGTCGGCCTCGGTGCGGCCGGAGAGGACGAGCTTGCGGCTGTGCGGCACGACGCTGGTTTCGGTGATGCCGACGCGGAACAGCTTCTTGGCCTCGGACTCGTTGCTGCGAATGGCGGCGCTGCTTTCCGCGCTCTCGCGCGGCAGCAGATGCCCGGAGACGATCCAGAGCGTGGCGGCCGCGACCAGGCCGAGCGCAGTGATGCGGCTAGCTTTCATTGTCCGCTTCCCCCTTTTGCGGTGTTGCCGGCGTGCGGGCGCACGAGCAGGCACTCGACCATGTGCAGGACGTGCGGAAGCGCGGCTTCGGCCTTGAAGGACGGATCGGATGCCCGGCGCCACGACAGGCCGTCGGCCAGCACCATCAGCATGGTGGCGGCGCCATCGAGATCGACCTCGGCGGAAATCTCGCCGCGCCCGGCGGCCCGCCGCAGCATGGCGATGAGGCGGCTCTTGATGTCGCGCTCCAGTTCGGTGTGCAGCCGGGCGATCTCCGGGTTGCGGCGGCTCTCGGCCATGATCTCGGCGCAGAGGCCGGCCTCCTCCTCGGTGCGCTCGACCACGTGATGCCGCGCCAGCGCCGCCAGTCCCTCGAAGAACCCCGGTGCCCGGTCGACCGCGAGCAGGTTGTCGGCCGCCTCCACGCGATTGCGCTCGCAGATGCCGGCGATCAGCGCTTCCTTGGAGGGGAAATAACGATAGAGATTGCCCGGGCTCATCCCGGCTTCGGTGCAGATCTCCTGCATCGAGGCGCCATGAAACCCGGAGCGGGCAAAGCAGCGCTGAGCGGCATCAAGTATCTCCAGCCGGCGATCGGATTGCCGCTGGACATCGGCGCGACGCATCTGAACCCCCCGTTCCGGATGCTGCG
>DASXXS010000177.1:0-57732 GCA_036502925.1 Xanthobacteraceae bacterium | reverse complement strand
GTACGCCTTCACCGCCGGCTCGGTGCGTGTGGTCAGCATCGCCAACGACGATGTCTGCTACCAGGATGGCGGCGATAGCTACGTCCGCGGCTATTCGCGCGGCGCCCAGAAGGCCTGGCTGGAGGCGGAGCTGGCGGCGGCGCGGCGCAACCGCGACATCGACTGGATCGTCGTGTGCATGCACCAGGTCGCGATCTCGACGGTCGACAAGTTCAACGGCGCGGATCTCGGCATCCGCCAGGAATGGGTGCCGCTGTTCGATCGCTACGGCGTTGATCTGGTCGTGTGCGGGCATGAACACCATTACGAACGGTCGCATCCCATTCGCGGCCAGCAATCGAACGCGACACTGACGCCGATCCCGGCCGCGACCGAGACGGCCGTCATCGATACCACCAAGGGCACCGTGCATATGGTCATCGGCGGCGGCGGTACCTCGGCACCGTCGAACCAGCTGTTCTTCAACCCGCCGCAGTGTCGGGTGATCACCGCCGTCGGCGAACCCGACCCGGCGACAGGCAAGCGTCCGCCGGTCTACGTGAAGGAGCAAGCGCCTTGGTCGGCGGTGCGAAACGCTGCGCATGCCTACGGCTTCGCGGCATTCACCGTCGATCCGGGGCCACATCGCGGCGGCACTACCACGATCAATGTCACCTATTACGACGTGGTGGGGCCGGACGGTCAGCTGGCCCCGTTCGAAACCTTCGCGCTGCGCCGCCCTCGCGGCGACGTTCGGGGCTAGCCACCGGTCGGCGCACGGATGGTGCCACCCCGCGGCACATTCGAGACCACTCACCGAGCTCAGAAACGCCGGTGGACGAAGCCTAGGGCCGTATTTCGCTGTGCCTAAACCTAGGTATGAGTTTAGCAAACAAAATATGGCGTGCGACTTAACCATCCGTAGGATGGACCGGTTTATCTCTATGATTATTTTGTTGGTCGGAGCTGATTTCCCGTGCGGCCTCCGGCGAGCACGGGGCGCGCAGTTGAAGCGAAATGAGATCCGCCATGCGAAGCGCCGACCAACAGCCGCAGACGCGCTCCCCTCGCAAGGCCTCGAGCCTTGCCGCGGATCTTGCCGACCTCGGCCGGGCGCTGCGGAGCCTCGTCGATCCCTACCGGCCTGAACTCTACTACATGCGCGGCCCCGGCCCCAAGTGGCACGCCAAGCATGACCCGGTGCCGGCCATTGTGGATGCCTCTGCGGTTCCCGCTCTGGTCCCGGTGAATGGCTGACGCTCAGACCTGTGCCGTCGAACTCCCCATGCTTTGCCAACGTCGCGGCAAACGCGGCAAAAGTGGGTTCCACATTCGCAAGGTCAGCGAGCTGCACGAAATCACCCGCAAGTCCGCCGAGCTCCTGGGAAGAACGCCCAATATTCAAGGTTGAACGCCTCATCGTCATGGTCCGGTGTTGCTCCCCAGAGCGTTGAGCAAGCCCCGAGCTTGAGGCCCGCCGATCGGCGGCGCTCTCGGCGGGGTCCAAAACGGTAACAAGATTGCTCAATTCCCGCCGGACTTGCTGCGCCCAAGCCAAGCGTGAGAGGACCGGTAGCGTGGCAGCGCCCGCTGCCAGACCCAGAAATCGGTGCGGGAAAGTCTCATAACGTGCCCCTGGCGACACCAAAGCTATCCCATTTTCCGAGCATGACTGCCGCGGCCCACCGCTTGTGCGGTTTGCCTGCCAAGCGTTAGATGGGCTCGAGAAACGTTCGATGGGGAGGCGACACTCATGATTGTCAATCGCCGCACGTTTTCCGCAATTCTTGCCGGCACTGTCGCCGCGCCTCGTATGGCGCTTGCGCAGGCCAAGGACAGGTCGGCCTTCTATTCCGGCGTCGGTGGGCAGCTGACCCAGTTCGAGGTCGATTTTGCTGCCGCAACGCTCAGCAAGCGGGCATCGGTCAGACTGCCGGGAGGAATCCAGTACGCCTGGCCGCACCCGTCGCGGAGCTATCTCTATGTGGCGACGAGCAGCGGCGGAGTTGGGATCGCACCCGTGCCCGGATATAAGCCCAACGAACATTATCTGATGGCGTTCCGTGTTGCTCCGTCCGGCGAGCTTTCGCCCCACGGCGACCCGATCAAGTTGAGGCAACGGCCGATCCATACCAGCGTGGACCATGCCGGCGAGCATCTGCTGGTCGCTTACAACTTCCCGTCCGGCGTCTCCGTCTTCAAGATCAAGGGCGAAGGCAGCATCGGCGATGAAGTGCCGCAGCCGGACAATCTTGAGGTTGGCATCTACTTCCATCAAATCCGGGCAACCCCGTCCGACAAGTCGATCCTCGTGGTGGCGCGCGGCAACAATCCCGAAGGGACCAAGCCGGAAGATCCGGGCTCACTCCACGTCTACGGTTTCAGGAACGGCGTGCTGTCGAGCATGCGCAAGATGGCGCCGAACGGCGGATATGGCTACGGTCCGCGGCACCTCGACTTCCATCCGTCGCAGCCGTGGGTCTACCTTTCGGTCGAACGCCAGAGTCAATTGATTGTCTACAGAATGACGCCGGAAGGCGATCTCGATCCGGAGGCTCTATTCACGAAGACGACACTGGCCGACCCGGCCCATCGCTTCCCGATCCAGGGCGCCGGCCCGATCCACGTCCATCCCAATGGCAGGTTCGTCTATCTCGGCAATCGCTCGGGAGTGACGAGCACCGTGCTGCCCGGAGTGGAGGATGTGGGCGGCAAGATGGTGTTCAGCGGCGGCGAAAGCAACATCGCGGTGTTTGCCATCGATCAGCGGACCGGCGAGCCGACCGCCATTCAACACGCCGACATTCGCGCCGCGCATCCTCGCACGTTCGGGCTGGATAGCGGTGCGCGCCTGCTGGTGGCCGGATCCCTTGCTCCCAGCGCGAAGCGGGAGGGCGACAAGGTGGTGGACATCCCGGCCGGCCTTTCCGTGTTCCGCATGGGCGGAGACGGCAAGCTCGACTTCGCGCGCAAATACG
Organism: Xanthobacteraceae bacterium; assembly: GCA_036502925.1. Taxonomy (GTDB): domain Bacteria; phylum Pseudomonadota; class Alphaproteobacteria; order Rhizobiales; family Xanthobacteraceae; genus VAZQ01. Next base: position 54,775 of record DASXXS010000177.1, on the reverse strand, counting down.
ACATCGATGTCGGACCGTTTACCCAATGGTGGACCGGCATGATCCAGCTTGCATGATGCAGCGGCTTTGCGTCGGCGGCAGGGCTCCAACCTAAAGCAGCGAACCGGGGCTCCTGCGGTAGCGGTTCACGATCGCGTCAGCGGTCATGTAGGCGAGTGCCTGCATGGTCAGGGTCGGATTAAAGCCGCCGATCGATGGATGGATCGATCCACCGGCGATGAAGAGGTTCGGAATATCCCAGCTCTGCCCGTAGCGGTTCACCACCGACGTCTTTGGATCGCTGCCCATGCGGGCACCGCCCTGGTGGTGCCCGCCCGGCGAGCCCGGCCTTTCTTTCGCGCGCCATACATGCGACGCGCCCATCGCCCGTCCAAGCTCTTCGGTCTTGCCCAGCAAGTACTCGACCCTCGCTCGCTCGTTCGGCCGCCGCCAGTCGTAGGTTAAACGCGGCGCCGGCAGCCCCCACGCATCGCGCACGTTCGGATCGAGGTCGATCATCTGATCGGTATAGGGAAGGTTCTCGGTCTGTGCATTGAGGGCGGCGTGGCGGGCGAAGTATTTCGCGATAAAGTCGCGATAGGGTGCACCCCAGCTCGGCGTCCCGGGCGGCGGCGTCATTGCCACCGACGCTGCAATCGGTCCAGCATCGAAGCCGGGACCTTGCACCGAGATTTGCGCGCCACGGATGAATCCCATGCCGCCATGGTCGAAGTTGTCGGCATTCAGGTCATCGATCGTATGCTTCTGCGCGGTAGGCCCCATGAACATATTGACGTAGCGGTCATCGAAGGCGACGAAAACCCGCCCCCCGATATGAGTCATGATGTGCCGGCCCAGATGGCCGCTCGAATTAGCGAGCCCGTCCGGGAATTTGCCGGTCTTGGAGAGCAGCAGCAGGCGCACCACGTCGTAGATGAAGGGAGAAAGGATGACGAGCTCGGCCTCGATCGTGTTGTCGGAGTTGTCCGGCCCATAATACGAAACCCCGGTCACGCGGCCGCTGCTGTCGCTGTCTACGCGATAGCACATGGCCCCGGTGACGAGCTTGAAATTTCCGGTGGCATCGGCCTCCGGGATCTTGGTCACGAGGGTCGACGACTTTGCACCCATATGGCAGCCGTGCGTCGAGCAAAAGCCGCAATAGCTGCAGCCCGGTCGCCCCTGGTACGGCTCCGAGATGATTGCGCGCGGCGTCGAGAATGGGTGATAACCGAGCTTCTTTGCGCCTTCCTCGAAAATGCGGGCCGAGTTGTCGACAAATAGCGGCGGTAGTGGAAACTCGCGCTGACGCGGTGCCTCGAAGATGTTGCCGCCGTCGATCTTGCGTCCACGCAAATTGCCGGCCTTGCCGGACACGCCGAGATCGTATTCGGCACGATCGTAGTAGGGTTCGAGATCGGCGTAGCTCAACGGCCAATCGGTGAGCGAACAGTCCTCGGGAATCGCCGCGGCGCCGTAGCGTTCTATCGTCTGCGATCTGGTGCGAAAATCGTCCTCGTGGAAGCGCCACGACACCGCGCCGTAGTGGACGGTGCCGCCTCCTACCTGATTGCCGTAGTTGAGCGGCGAAAGCGGCGTCGCGCGCGTGTGGGTATTCGGTCGCCAGGTGACCGGCTGGCGCTTCGGACTTGGGCGCAAATCCTGGCGCTGGAAATAGCGCAATTCGTCTTGCCCGGCGAAGTCCGCGGTGGCGTGGCGTGGACCGCGCTCGAGGCCGATGACCTTCATGCCGGCGCTGCCGAGCTCGGCAGCAAGAATTGCGCCGGTCGCTCCGACGCCCACGATGACAACGTCCGTTTTCTCGGTTGCCATGGCTCAGGATCTCCCGCCGGGTCCTTGGCTTGCCTTGCAACCCATGATCGGCCCGCGCGTCAAGACTTCCCGGTTCTGCATGTCCGCCGGCGTAGACACCATCTGCGCATCGGGAAACCCGACAAGCTGCCAGCTATACAGAAGAGAGCCGCAATTTGCACCACGATCCGAGCTGGATATCTTGAATGCGAGGAGCGCGTTACTGCGGAGGCAGTGAGCCGAGATATGCGGCAATCGCGATGATGTCGTCTTCCGACAAATTGGCGACGACCGGCTTCATCAATGCCGCGGCTTTCCCCGCGCTCGAGCCATGTCGCATATCGAAGAGCTGTCGTGCGACATACAGCGGTTGCAGTCCCGCCAGCCGCGGGACTTCGCCCAGGCCTTGCAACGCGTCGCCGTGACAGAGCGCGCATGGCACCGTCTTCCCGGACGCTCCGGCTTTGACCAACGCTTCGCCGCTGGCGATGCTGCCGGGCGGCACGTAGGCGATGAAACCGGAATGCGGGTCGCGGATTTCCGTGCGGAACGGATCCGCGGGAATTTCAAGGATACGGCGTCCGATCGGCTCGGTGCCTCCGTCGGGATGGAGCTGGCGATGCCGGCCCGCGGTGGCGATGAACGTCCTCGGCGGCGTGGCGGTCTCGATAACCTTCACCCATGCGGTCGGCTTCAACGCGGCGAAGTATTCGGCGGCCTGGCGGGCGTCCTCGTCCGACGTGGCCTTCGCGATGGGACCCATGCGTGCGTCGTCCTTGCGCGTGCCCGCCTTGTAGTACGCCATCTGCCGGATCAGGTACTCGGCGGGCATGCCGGCGATGTCGGCGGCTTCCGGATGGCCCTGGCCCGACATCAGATGGCAGGAGCCGCACGCGAATGTGATCCCGGTGCCGCCGGTGACCGATCGCGGCGCAGCCGGGTGCTCATCGGGAAACCAGTCCGGTGGATTCGCGTTCCCGGCGATCTTGGCGGCGTCGTACTCCTTCGTGCTGCCGGGCGCCCGCACGATGCCTTCCGGCCGCACGGCGCTCGGCTGGATCTTGTCGGGGATGTTGAATGCCCAGTCGGGGAGTCCGGCAGGGACTGTGAGCGCCGCCTGCGCGTTGAGCTCCCGCGCGGCGAGGAGCGAAGCGAGGGCGCACACCAGAACGGCCAGGCGGACGGACGTGCTTGCGCGGAGGATTGGGCGGATCATGGCGGGTCTCCTCTCCCCTTCTCGACGAAGGTCGCAAGTTATCTTGGCGAGGGTAGCGACGTCTACCAAGAGCCGCAAGACCCGCCAGGACGAGCCGGCCCGCACCGAACGCCGCCCTGTCGTTCCGTGACGGTTCGCTTTAATTGCTCGTTGGAGGGAATAGCGATGGCCTTTGACCAGGATCTTGTCGCCAGTGTGCGCACCGCGCTTACGGACACCGGCGGCGTCCGGGAAGTAAAGATGTTCGGCGGGTTGGGCTTCATGCTGAACGGCAACCTGATTGCGGCGGCCTCCAAACGTGGCCTGCTCGTTCGCCTCGGCAAAGATCGCCAAGGCGATGCGCTCGCGCAGCCGGGTGCGCGTCCGATGGTGATGCGAGGGCGAACAACGGAAGGTTACATCTACGTCGATCCCCCGGCTTGCAGCGATCAAGCGGTGCGGAAATGGATTGGGCTTGCCATCGACTTCGTGCAAACCCTTCCGCCGAAGCCGGCGGGAGCGAGGCAAAAGCGGACGCAAGGAAAGCGGAAATGATGTCTCGTTCAGCAGCGCGCGGTTGAATGTTATTCGTTGGCCGAAGGCTTTGCCGATCCGCCTGGACGCTAGATCATGCGCCAGCTTGCCGTCTGCTGGTTGCGCCTTTCCGAACAGTCGAACAAAAGCCGGCAACGGGAGCGACAGCCGGAGGCGAGCCAAGACCGTTCTGCGGTATAAGGTTCCCGTCAGTCGGGGTCGCTTTTGCCGGCAGCGGTGGACAGCGTGTCGGTTGCAGACCCGGGCGGAGCAGTATTTTTGCCCGCGTTCTTAGCCAGCCTTTTGTATCTGATCGCAAGATTCCGATACCGAGCCGAGAGCTCGGGGTCGGTCGCGGTCAGTGCCAACGTGAGAAGCGTGTCCGCTTGGCGGCGATAGTACTCTGAACTCGGCATTATCCCCCATCCGTCTTGCACGCAGCGCGCAAGAAACCCCAAAGACTTGATTTGGTTCCACAAACTGGCTGAAAAATGTCGGGGCCCGCTTCCGTTCAGATCGCGAGAAGGAGACGGCAACTTGATACCGTCCGGCGCACTGGGCCCGTCGGAACGCGCAGTACAGCGGTCTCCGGCTTACTGATTTACCTCTGCGTCATTGCCGCGAAAGCAACGATGGAAGGTGGCTGTGATGCGCCGGCTACTTGTTCAGCCGCGCATCATCGTGGCTTGTCACACGTCTGTGCATCGCGCCTGCCCCGCGGTTGTCGTGCAAGCTTTCGATGGCGCGCACGAGATCACCGATGGTGGTGATCTGGTCGGCAACCGCGTCAGCAATCTCGACGCCGGGCACCTGATCTTCGATCGCGATAATCAGCTCGAGACGGTCAAGCCAGTCGGCCCTGAGGTCGTCCCGGAAGCGCGACTCGTCGGTCAACCGATCGGGAGCGATTGCAAAATGCTCGGCGATGACGCTGCGGACCTTGGCGACAAGGTTGTCATTCATGGCCCTTCCTCGCGAACGAAGGTTTATGTCGAGCCCACGAATCAGGGCATCGACCAACGATCGCAGCATGCAATCCGATCCACAATATGGCTGGGATCAGAAATTCCGGGGGCTGTTGCAAGTTGCCCACATCTGTCGGGAACGCGGCAGAAGCCCTGCTGCCCGCATGGCGCTCCTTCACCTCTCGCTGAAGCGGAGAGATCAGGATACCGCGGGCGCGGCAACTTCATCCAAACCCGCTCTAAGCAGGCCGATGCGCCCGGAGGAAGGAACGGATCTGGCGCACCGCCAGGGGAATCCGCTCCTTGGGTTCCTTCCACGGGAACATGCTTACCTCGGCTTTCGGCGCCAGCATCGCGGTCTCCATGGCGACGGCGTAGGGATGCGCCGGGATATCATCCGGCAGGATCAGCACCGGCGTCTGGCAATTGCGCACGAAATCGCGCGTCACGGTAAAAACGAAATCGGGGTTGGCGCGGTACATCCTGGTCAGGAATTTGTCGACCATGTCCATCGTGATGTCGGGCCGGCGGGCGGTCAGCGCCGGACCCCAGGTCTTCATATTGCCTTCGTAGAAAAGGTCGCGCATCTCCGGACGCGAGCCGCTGGGCTGCGCCAGCACGGCGGCGACGATACGGTCAGGTGCCCGCCGCAACAGGTTCCAGATGAAAGGGCCGCCGATGCAGAAGCCCATCACCAGGAACTTGTCCACGCCCAGGTGATCCATCAGGCCGAGCTGGTCATCGGCGTAGGCATCCCACGGCCGGTCGATCTCGAGCGGGCCGGAGGACTGGCCGCCATTGGCGTTGCGCAGGTCCGACGCGATGCAGCGATATTCTCCCTTGAACTCCTCGATCGGGTTGAAGGGCCCGCCGGCGAGGCCGGAGATCGTCGAGTTCAATCCGCCGCCGGGGATGAGCAACAACGGGAAGCCGGAACCGGTCTCCTCATAGCGGATGCGAACGGCGCCTTTTTCGTAGAACGACACGGCGGCTCCGCCTCGCTCCGTCTGCTGAGCAAACACGCGCGGCGCTGCAGCCACCGCGGTCGCGGCGGCGCCCGTTGCCAGTATGTTGCGTCTGATCGGATCCATCATCGGCACCCTCCTCGATCATGGTCATGGCCGGTGCGTGCGGCGCGAAGCGCCAGCGTGCTGCGCGGATGCGAGATTGCTCGCGCGCGGGAGCGCAGTCAACGCGGTGCTGAAGCGCCGATCATCGGCGTCGGCAGAGACCGCCTCACGCAAGCTCAGCCTCGCCAGTGTTGTCGGCTCAATCCATCGACACGCCGCTCGCCTTGATCGGGTCGGCCCATTTCGCAATCTCGGCAGGAAGGAATTTCGCCAGATACTCGGGCGTAACGCACGGGAAGCGGCTGCTGACAGGGTGTCCGTAGCACGTCATTTGTCACGTTCCTCCTTGTTGGAACAGTACTATAGTAGCACGTATAGCACCGGTGAAATGCCTTGGAATCATGCGGGAAACCACAATCCGGGCCGCATCGGTTCTCCATCGACCCACGAGTGGCGGCAATGATCAGGACGAAATCGGTGTATTCTCGCATTGAGCGGAAGAAAGACGGCCTGCGCATCCTCGCAACACGTTTTCGCGGGCGGGGCCTGCCGGTGAACCGCTATGACGTTTGGATGGCGAATCTTGCGCCGAGCGAAGGCCTGCTGCTTGACGCAAGACTTTAACAAGGACCGCGAGTCTCCCGTGGCAGCGAAGATCATCGACGGCGTTGCGATCTCCCGGAAAATGCGGGACGAGTGCCGCAGCCGCGTTGCCGCGCTGAAAGCCGGGTCCGGTCTGGTCCCGGGATTGGCGGTCATCCTCGTCGGCGATAATCCAGCCTCGGTCCTGTATATCCGCAACAAGCTCAGGGCGTGCGAGGAAATCGGCATTCGCTCGTATCGGTTCGACTTTCCGGTTTCCATCGACCAGGCGGCCGTGGTGCAACGGATCAAGGCCCTCAACCAGGACCCCGCCGTGCACGGGATTCTGGTCCAGCTTCCGCTCCCGCCCTCGTTCGACCTCATGCAGATTCTCGAGGCCATTTCGATCGACAAGGATGTCGACGGCTTTCATCTCTACAATGTCGGCGGGCTGGTCCTGGGCGATACCGTGTTTCCGCCGTGCACGCCCTACGGGGTGGTCAAGCTGCTGGAGTACGAAGGCATCGCGCTGGAAGGAAAGAACGTCGTCGTCGTGGGAGCGAGCAATATCGTCGGCAAGCCCATGGCCCTCATGCTGATGCAGCGCGACGCCACCGTTTGCATCTGCCACGCCAAGACGCGCGACCTCGCGCAGTTTACGCTGCTGGCGGATGTCCTGGTGGTGGCGGCCGGGCAGCCCAAATTGATCCTGCCGCAAATGGTGCGGACCGGTGCCGTGGTCATCGACGTGGGGATCAATCGGCTCGCGAACGGAAAACTGGTCGGGGATGTCGATTTTGAGGGCGTCCGCGAGAAAGCATCCTACATTACGCCGGTTCCGGGCGGCGTCGGGCCCATGACGGTGACGATGCTGATGGTCAATACCATCACCTCGGCTGAAAGAGCCGGTCGGCGGCCGGGGCAAAGCCTCCTCGGCGCAAGCAGGACCGGCTGATCGATGAATGAGAATGCGCCAGCGCCCGGAGGCAAGACAAGGGTCAGGGCCCTCCTGCTGAGCGATCGCATCGACACCTCCAACCTCGAGCGCAACGGCGTCGTCTCGACGGTCCCGCTGACCTACAAGTTTGGAAAAGACGGGCTGGTCACGGTGTTTCGATACGGCGTGGTGGTCCTGACGGACCTGACGCCCGCGGAAGAGGACGCCGTGCTGCGCAGCCTGTCGACGCGCCTGGTCCGTCCGGTCGAGCCGCGCGAGGAGGAGATCGCCCATATCGTGATCGTGCCGGAGAAGGACGACCAGATTCTTCCCGGCGGCCCGATCGCGCTGAAAGCGTGCACGCCCGAGCACCTGATCGTCATTGCGGACGCGTTGTCGAAGAGCGTGGTGCTGGCCCGCGACGAGCGCGAGGTCGCCGCCGTCTTCGACCTGGTCGAGCCGTTCGCCCGCCAGTTAGCCGAGAAGGGCCGCACCAGCGGCGGGCGGCGCGCCATCCTCAGGCACATCGGCAACACATTGCTGGTGCAGCAGCGCGTGTCGGGCCGCGTCGCGGTCGCGGAAAAGCCGGACGTGGTGTGGGATCGGCCCGACCTGGAGCGGCTCTATGCCCGGCTGGAAGACGAATACGAGCTCAAGGAGCGCGCCGAGGCCTTGACCCGCAAGCTCTCGGTCATCGCCGAGACCGCCGAGATGCTCACCGACATCATCGACACAAGGCGCTCGCTACGGCTGGAAATCGTCATCGTGCTCTTGATCGCAGTCGAGCTCCTGATCGCGGGCTATCAGATCCTGCGCTGAGCGTGGAGCGTGTCCTGCTAATAGTGAAGCCGGCCCTGGGGTCGGCCGAGCTTCCCACCGGTGAAGAACTGGGCGAGCTCGCTCAGATCATCGAAATATTCATACGCGATCCCACCGCTCACCAGTCCAAGCGCCAGGAGCGCGGCCAGGATCAACCACCGGTTTCGGCTTGGTCCGGACCCGTTCGGATTATCCGTTGCCGGCTTGGGTTGCCAGCCAACGTCGAACTCTAGCCGGTCTTTGCGCGGCTCGGAATCCACGGCACAAAGGGATCATACAGCCGGTAATGGCGATGGCGGGTGACGGCGATGTCGGGGCCGCTGCCGGCATGGGCGGAGCCATCATAAGGGGCTATTCCGGAATAAGGGGCTATTCCGGAAAAATGCGGACCGGGCCGGCCGTTCCATGCATCCGCCGCGACCTGAGCCACAGGTATCGACAAGAGCGCGAGAAAGAGCGCGATCACCCACCTCATATACACGTGTCCTACCCGCTCTGATTATTTTGTTGTTTAGAGATATAGCACTTTTGCTGATTGTGGATATAGGCACGCTTGTCGGTTACCGATACAGGCCATCCGGCCCGATGTGGAGTTTCCGAAGGCGTTTCGTAAGCCGGATCGCCCTATTTGGGGGGCGGAACGGCGCCGATCCCAATTCACTTTCCAGTGAAGCGCGCCACGCTGCATTGCGGAAAAGTTCCCGAGTCCCCGCTTGGACGCACCGCGCCCATCAACGCGGGTTGCCGCAAACTCGGGTTGCTGCATGAGTTGAAGCACTGCATAAGTGCGGGTGAGCAAATTCCTTGAGCCGCGCCGGTCGCCGGCAGGAGAGAAAATCCATGTCAGGCGCAGCCGCGAAAAATCTCTTGGTCGCGCTGGCGGCAGCCGCGCTCCTGACATTGCCGGCCGCCAGCGCCGCCGATGAAGCGTCCGATTTCTACCGCGGCAAGACCATCACGGTGGTGGTCGGCTTCGGGCCGGGGGGCGGCTACGACATCTATGCCAGGCTGCTCGCGCACCATTTGGGCAATCATATCGCGGGGGCGCCCAACGTCGTGGTGCAGAACATGGAGGGCGCCGGCAGCGTGCGCGCCGCGAACTACGTCTACTCGGTGGCGCCGAAGGACGGCACCGTGATCGCGGCGGTCAACCAGAACATGCCGATGTACCAGATGCTCGGCGGCGCCGGCGCCCAGTTCAACGCCGCGCAGATCAACTGGTTGGGCAGCATGGCCTATTCCAACGGCACGCTCTATACGTGGTACCAGTCCGGCATCAGGACGCTCGCGGACGCCAAATCGCGCGATGTGCTGCTCGGCGGCGTCGGCACCACCTCGGATTCCTACATCTACCCGACGCTCATCAACGGCCTCCTGGGCACCCGGTTCAAGGTGATCAACGGCTATGCCGGCACCAAGGAGATCCATCTGGCGCTGGAGCGCGGCGAGGTGATGGGCCGCGGCGGCAACACCTGGGCCAGCCTGACCAGCAGCAATCAAGATTGGGTCGATCAGAAGAAGATCAACCTGCTGGTCCAGATCGGCTTCAAATCGGAACCCGAGATCGGCCAAGTGCCGCTCCTCATCGATCTGGTGAACACCCCCGAGGAGAAGCAGATCGTCACGGTGGTGACACTGCCGACCGCGCTCGGCTACACCAATTGGCTTGCGCCGGAAGTCCCGGCCGGCCGGATGAAGCTGTTGCGCGAGGCCTATGACGCGACCATGCGGGACCAGGCGTTCCTCGAGGAGGCGGGCAAGCACGCCATGATGATCCGCTCGCAGACCGGCGCGGAGATTGCAGCCCTCATCAAGCAAGCGGCCAGCGTTCCCAAACCCGTGCTGGATCGCACCGCGCAACTGCTGGGCTGGCAGAAATAGGCTTGCGCAGCCTGCGCCAACGCCGTCCTTGTTGTAACTGACGCATCGAAGGCCGGCTCCTGCCGCTTTCCCCACTGGAACCGCTTGCAATCGCTCTTTATAATTTGCGATCGCGGGATTCATGCCACCGGGGGCGATCACCATGCGCGAAATGTTGATACCGATTGGCACTCTCGGTCTGCTCGGTGTCGGACTGGCGGCGACTCTTGCCGCCCCGGCAGCACGCGATAACAAGCCGTGCGATCAAATCACGGCGGCGTGCCGTGATGCGGGCTTCGCGCCGGGCTCCGCTCGCGCGGGTGCCGGCCTGCAGGTGGACTGCATCGAGCCCATCATGCAAGGTACTGCCCAGCGGCCTCAGGCCAGCAAGCTCTTGCCCGACGTCGATCCGCAGCTTGTCGCGGCCTGCAAAGCCAGAAATCCCAGATACGGGCAACGCAATGCGCCGGCGCAAGCGGCCGAGCCGCCATTGCCCGCGAGCCCGCGGGCCGCCACCGCACCGAGCACCCCGCCGCCACCGCCGTCCAGCGGAACCAAGCGCCCCAACATCGTCTTCATCCTCACCGACGACCTGGCTATGAATCTGGTCCAGTACATGCCGCACGTCGTCAAGATGCAGAAGGATGGCGTGACCTTCGCCAACTACTTCGTCACCGATTCGCTTTGCTGCCCGTCGCGCTCGTCGATCTTCACCGGGCGCTTTCCGCACGATACCGGCATTTTCCGCAATACCGGCGACGACGGCGGCTTCCTGGCGTTTCACAGCCGTCATCACGAACAATCGACTTTTGCGACTGCGCTTCAAGCGGCCGGGTACCGCACCGCCATGCTCGGCAAGTACTTGAATGGGTACTTGCCGGCGAAGCATCCCCCCGAGCCCGGATGGAACCTGTGGGCGGTGGCCGGGAACGGCTACCCGGGCTTCAACTACAATCTCAATGAGGATGGCAAGGTTGTCCATTACGGCGGTCAGCCGACGGACTATATGACGGATGTCCTCTCGGGCATTGGGGGAGGCTTCATCAAGCAGTCGGCTGGAGCACCGTTCGTGATCGAGATCGCGACTTTCGCGCCGCACGCGCCCTACACGCCCGCCCCGCGAGATGCCGACGCGTTTCAGGGGCTGCTTGCCCCGCGCACGCCGGCTTTCAACGCCACGCCGGACGCCAGCGCTCCCCAATGGTTGCGCACCCACCCGGTGCTTTCCGCCGCCGACATGGCCGGCATCGATCGCGATTTCCGCAAGCGTGCGCAGTCGGTCCTCGCCGTCGACAAGATGATCGGCGAGCTGCAGGCGGCGGTGGCCGAGATCGGCGAAGCTGGCAATACCTATTTCGTGTTCAGCTCCGACAACGGTTATCACATGGGCGAATTCCGGCTCATGCCCGGCAAAATGACCGCCTATGATACGGATATCCACGTTCCGCTGGTCGTCACCGGTCCGGGAATTGCGGCCGGACGCACGGTCGAGGAGATCGTCGAGAACATCGACTTGAATCCGACCTTCACGGAGCTCGGCGGCACCGCGACTGCCGCGAATGTCGATGGCCGCAGCCTGGTGCCGCTGTTGCATGGGCAGCAGGTTGCCGACTGGCGCAAGGCGGCGCTGGTCGAGCACCATGGTCCGGTCAGAAACGTGGTCGACCCTGACTTCCCGGGGATCCGCAGCGGGAATCCGACGACCTATGAGGCGATTCGCGGGCCGACCTATCTTTATGTCGAATATGTCGATGGGGAGAAGGAGTATCACGGCCTCGCCACCGATCCGAACGAGCTGCACAATACATTCTCGTCGCTTTCGAGCGCGGACAAGGCGTCGCTGCACGCGACGCTAGGGGCGGTCCAGAACTGCCATGATGCGCAGAGCTGCGCGGCGGCGGAAAATAGGTTGTCTGGCACAAGGTAACGCCGGAATGACTTTCAAGCTTGCGGCCGTTCTCGCCACGCAGTTCGTCTTCATCGGATTGCCGGGCGCAAGCGCCGCCGAGACCGGTGCGCCGGCTCCGGTCGTCCGCGTCGGAAGCACCGAAAAGGTCTGTCAGCTCACTGGCAAAACCGACTGGGAAACCCGCCAGCCTACGGCGGGGAGGACATTGGCCGTCGATCCGAGACTTGCGGGCGATCTGCCGGAGGATCAGCGGCGCGGGATTTTCATCTTCGGCGTGCCACGCTACCGCGCCGGCGTGCCCTACCTGGCGGAGGCGCCGAGCGAGACTCTCGGCAATCCGGCGACCTGGCGATTCTTCACCGGGCGCGCGCCCGATGGCCAACCGAAATGGGTGCCGCATGAGGAATGGGTGCGCGGCGCGGCGGTGCCGGACGCGCGGCGACCGTCCGAATGGAAGCCGCCCGGAGAACCGGAGATTTTCGTCCCCGCAACGAATGCCGGGCATTGCATCGGCGAATTTTCGATCACCTGGAATCGTCCGCTCGGCATGTGGCTCATGCTCTACAACTGTCCCCGGGAAATATCGGCGCGCATCGCTCCGGCGCCGTGGGGTCCGTGGTCGACGCCGACGGAAATTCTTGGGCCGGGCGACGGCGTCGCCTGCCGGCTGGTCATGACCCCGGAGGGCTGCGGCAACCGGCGGGATTTCTGGCCGAACAAGCACACGAACGGCAAGTTCGTGGCGGGGGGATTTTACGCCCCCTATGTGCTCAATCGCTACACGGGCGCGGCAGCGGGCAATGGGCCCGGCCGGCGCAGCACCATCTATTGGTTGGTGTCGTCCTGGAATCCGTATGAAGTGTCAGTCATGCGCACCACGCTGCAAAGCGACGCGTTTTGACCCGACGCAAGCGGACGTGGCGAACCGGTCCGTTCAGGCGCGCCTGGCGACCCTGACTTGACACGGTTGGGCCCACGCCTATACTTAACCATATGGTTTACTATAAGCCCGCCGCCCTTGATCGCACCTTCGCCGCGCTCGCCGATCCGACGCGGCGGTCGCTGCTGGCGCGCCTGGGCGAAAACGACAGCCTGTCGGTCAGCGACCTCGCCGCGCCGCTGCCGATGTCGCTGCCGGCGGTGATGAAGCATCTCGACGTGCTGGCGGATGCCGGTCTGGTCACGCGCAGCAAGGCCGGCCGCACCGTCTCCTGCCGACTGCGCGCCGAACCGATGCATGAAGCCAACGACTGGCTCAATCGCTACCAGCGCTTCTGGACGGAACGCCTCGATCAACTCGCCACATTTTTGGAGGAAGACACATGGTCACCGCAGCCGCCGTCAAACCGAGCCTCACCATCAAGCGCCGCTTCGATGCGTCGCCGGCGAAAGTCTTCAGCGCCTGGATCGACCCGGAAAAAGTAAAGCGTTGGATGGGTCCCGGCGAGGTGAAAGTGCTGCGGGCCGAAAGCGACCCGCGAGTCGGCGGCCGTTATCGCTGGCTGATGCAATCGCCGGACGGGGAGCAGCACGACGTCAGCGGGGTTTACCGCGAGGTGATCCCGGATCAGAAGCTGGTGTTCACCTGGGCGTGGAAGTCGACGCCGGAGCGTGAATCACTGGTGACGGTGGAAATCAAGCCGGACGGCGCCGGCTCGCTGATGACGCTGACGCACGAGCTATTCTTCGATGACGCCGCGCGCGACCGCCATCAGCATGGCTGGAGCGGCGCAATGGACAAGCTGGAAAAATATCTCGCCGCATAGCCCGCACGGCCGCTCAGCTCACTGCTTGGCTGCGGGCCCGGCATTTGCGACTCTGTCCGCCGGCGACCAGCCGCCGCCGAGCGCCTGGAACAGACTCACGGCCGCCAGCAGCCGGGAAAGTTGCACCTGCACCAATGTGCTCTGGTTCTGGAACAATGTCTGCTCGACCTGCAGCAAGGTGACCAGGTTCACGGTGCCTTCGCGCAGCTGCTGTTCGGAGAGATGGAAGGCTATTTCCGAGGCGAGCACGGCCTCGCGGTCGTATTTCTCCTGCAGGCTCGTCTGCTCCAGGGCGACCAGCGCCCTTTCGACATCCGAGAAAGCCGACAGCACGTCCTTGCGGTAGGTCTGCAGGAATTGCTGGCGCAAGCCGAGCTGCAGCTCGAGCTGGCCTTCCAAGAGGAAGCCGTCGAACACCGGCTGCGTGAGGCTCGCGGCGGCGGTGTAGAACCAGGCGCCGGGACCGAACAGCGTCTTCAAGGCCGCGCTCTGATACCCGGTCTGGGCCGTGAGCGCGATGCTGGGGAAGAAGGCGGCGCGGGCGGCCTGGACATTGTAATTGGCGGCGGCGAGCTGCGCCTCGGCTTGGCGCAGATCCGGCCGCTGCTCGAGCAGCTCGGAGGGGAGACCCGGGGTCACGCGCGGAATCGAAACCTGCATCATACTGCCGCCGCGTGCCACGAAACGCTCGGGTGACTGCCCGACCAGCACCGCGAGCGCGGCCAAATTCTGCTGCAGCGTCTCCTCGAGCGGCGGGATCGACGCCCGCAACGTCGCCACCAGGCTCTGCTGCTGCGCCACGTTGATCTGCGACACCGTTCCGGCGCTGAACTGCTGCATGATCAAATCGAGGATACGGCTCGAATCATTGACGTTCTGGCGCAAGATACGCAAGTTGTCCTGGGCGAACAGGATGTTGAAATAGGTCGTGGCGACGGTGCTGATGGTGGTCAGCGTGACGACTTCGCGATTGTAGCGGCTGGCGACCGCGTTCTCCTCGACCGCGACCAGCGTGGACTGGTTCTTGCCCCAGAAATCGAGGACATAGCTCGCGCTCAGGGAGGTGGCGTAAAGCTTGTTGACGCCGCCGCCGCCGCCGCTGCCGCCGCTGCCGGTGGCAGTCGACGGCTTGGTCACCGACGCGCTCGCGTTATAATTGATACTCGGGAACAGCGGCGCGCCGGCGATCTGTACCTGCGCGTCGGCCTGCTGGATTTGCGCGACCGCGATGGCGATGTCGAAATTGTGGGCCTGGGCGCTCTCGATCAGGCCGACCAGCTCGCGCGAATGAAAGCCGCGCCACCAATCGAGCTTCGGAACGGCGGCCTCCGCCGCCCCGTGCGCGGCGCGATACTTGCCGGGCGTGTCGAGCGCGAGTTCTGGCTTCACGGATTCCAGGTTGCAGCCGGACACGCTGTGGATAATGCAGAGGACGCCGACGATCCGGACGGCCGGGCGAGCCGCGGTTCCGATAGCGCGACGCCATGCAGAATCCGGGTGATCCCGACGCATCTGACGAATTTCCCCCCGTTTTCGCCCGTCACCCCTGCCCCACCCCGACTCTGCGGTCAATTTCGCCTACAGGCAATGGCTATTCGCCGGCTCTGCACCGCCACAATGGGGCACCTTCGGGGCGGCGAAATAGCAAGTGGCGAATGGCGAATAGGGCGGTTGAAGAACCGGGGCCGCTACTCGCCGGACACTTTTCCCGGGCTTGACCCGGGATCGTTCCAAACGCCGGCATCTGGAACGGTCCCGGGTCAAGCCCGGGACAAGTGCGGCGCGGACAAGCTCAGCGCGTCAATCCTTTGGCGGCGAGTTCGTCGAGATACTCCCGCCAATAGGCATCGCGGTTGCGGCCGAGCGTCAGCAGATAGTCCCAGCTGTAAATTCCGGTCGAATGCAGGTCGTCGAATACCAGGCGCACCGCATAGTTGCCGATCGATTTGAGCTCGAGGATGGCGACATTGCGCTTGCCCGGAACGGTCTTGCGCTCGTCCGGCGCGTGGCCCTGCACCTCGGCACTCGGACTGCGGACGCGCAGATACTCGGCCGCCAGATCGAAGCTTTCGCCATTGTCGAAAGCGACCGTCAGCGTCTTGCGGTCCTTGTGCAGCCGCAGCTCGGTCGGCCACGGCGGTGAAACGTCGTTCATGGCGTTCCCTTGTAGCCCGCATGGAGCGTCAGCGAAATGCGGGACGGCGCTTCCCGGATTGCGGCGCAGCGCGCCTCCATCCGGGCTACAAACTCGCAATTCGCCACTCGCTCCATCAATATCCCGTTTCACGGTGGCCGAGCGCCGAGATCGCCTGCCGCTCCGCCGGCGGATCGACGTGGAAATCGATCACGCAGACGCCACCCTGCTTGAGGATGCCGACGCCCTTTTCCAGCGCCGCTTTCACGTCGGCGGCCTTGGTCACCGGACCGATGCCGACCGCGCCCTGCGCCTCGGCCAGCTTGGCGATGTCGGGCATGGGATTTTCCATGCGCAACCCGATCCAGCGGTTCTTGGCCTCGCGCCCGCGCGTGCGCGCGACCGTGTCCTGATGCAGCTCGTCGTTGAAGTAGGAGCGATTGTTGTTGATCAGGAGCAGGAGCGGAATGCGGTGGCGCGCAGCGGTCCAGATCGCGGTCGCGCCCATGCAGAAATCGCCGTCGCCGAGCATCGAGATGGCATAGCGGCCCTGCTCGTAGAGCCCGACCGCGGCGCCGACCGAGAGGCCGGGGCCGGAGCCGAGCCCGCCGCCGCCGTCCTTGCCGAGATAGGTCATCCCGCTCTCGATCGGCCAGATCTCGAACGGCCAGCCGCGGCCGAGCGTGCAGAAAGTGACCTTCTCGGGATCGTTGAACTCCGTCCGCAGCGTCGAGGCGATCTGCTCCATGGTGATGACGCCGTTGCCGGCACTTTTCGGCTTGCGCGGCTCGCGCGCCTTCCACGGCGCCTTGGCGCCGCCCGGCCCCAGCGCTTGCGCCAATTCGGCCACCACCGCATCGCCGGTGGTCGCCATCGCCACGTCCACCGGCGGCAGCGCCTGATATTCCATATTGGCGCCGGTGTGCAGGTTCTGGTCGAGCGTCGCGCTGATCACCTTGGCGGTGACCGTGCCGACATTCTTGGCCTGGCGCAGCGCGCCGCCCAGATCCATCCAGTCGAGCGCCAGGATGACATCGGCCGCGCAGAGCAGCTCGCGCGCCGGCTTGCCGAGCACGTTGAATGGCGGCACGTAATGGGCCGGATGATCGCTCGGGAACATGGCGCCCTGTTTGAGATCGGTCAGCACGCAGGCGCCCAGCCGCTCGGCGAGCGCGATGCGCGGCTGCCAGAATTGCGCCTGGCGCGATCCGCGCCCGAACATGATCAGCGGCCGCTGCGCCCGCGACAACAGCGCCACCGCCTGATCGAGCGCCTCCCTGGAGGGCCGCGGCGGCGCCGGCGGCTGGAAGCGCGTCAGGTCGGGCCATTCGGGCTCCTTGTCGAGGCGGGATTCCTGGAAGCCGGCGTCGAGGCAGATATAGACCGGCGCGGTCGGCGCCGAGCGCGTGGCGAGATTGGCCCGCGTCATCGATTCCACCAGCGCCTGCGGCGAGGTCGGCTGGTCGTCCCATTTGATGATGGAGCGGATGAAGGCGCCCTGGTCGCGCGAGGTGTGGATCCAGTCGATCCAGGGCCGCCGCTTCTCGGCATCGACCGGCCCGGTGGCGCCGAGCACCATCATGGGCACCCGGTCGCACCAGGCGTTGAACAGGCCCATCATGCCGTGCAGCAGCCCGACATTGCTGTGCAGCACGCAGCCCATCGGCTCGCCGGTCGCCTTGGCATAGCCGTGCGCGATCGCGACCGAATGGTCCTCATGCAGGCACAGCAGGATGCCGGGATTTTCATTGCCCAGATGATTGACCAGGCTGTCATGCAGCCCGCGATAGCTCGCGCCCGGGTTGAGGCTGAGATAGCGGATGCCGCAGCGGCGCAGCATCTGGGCCGCGATGTCGCTGCCCCAGGCAACCTTGTCGTCGGGTTTTCCTTCCGGCTTATCCAACAGCATTTGCACCCTCTTCGACCAGCGCGGACTTAAGCGCTCCAGTCGCGTAGCCGGGGCAGGCGGGGAATTCAATATGTTTCGTGGCGGGCGCATGGCTGGAGCGTTGCGTGGCCACACCATCGCGTCAGGCGCGCACGGCCTCTCGCTCCTTCTCCCCGCGCGCGGGGAGAAGGTCGGGATGAGGGGGCCTCTCCGCGAGTCTGAGCTTACGGAAGCGCCCCCTCACCGAGCCGAATTCTGGTTTTCCGTCTTGCCGTGTGGCCCTCTCCCCGCACGCGGGGCGAGGTACGCCGGCAGCGCTACTTCGCCGCGCCCAGGCGGCGGTAGGCGGCGACGATGTCGGGCGTCGCCGAGGCGGCGAGCTCGTCGATCATGGCGGCAAGCTCGGCGCCGTCGAGCGGGGCGCCCACCGGCAGATCGGCTCTCTGCGCATCGGCCCGGTAGTCCTGGTCGGCGACCATGTCGAGGAAGGCCTGGCGCAGGATCTCGGTCGGCGCGGCCGCCATGCCGGGCGGGCCCACCAGCGGCAGGCCGAAACTGTCGGTCCCCATCACCAGGGTGAGAAGCGGGCCCTGGCGCGGCGGCAAAACGTCACGCACCAAAGGAAGGCCCGGCAGGCCGCCCTTCGATTGCAGGATCGGAACGACGATCGCCTTGGCGATCAAATCCTGCCGGCGCGCAAACGAGTCCGAAACCGTGAACACCGCATCGACCTCGCCCTGCTCAAGCGCCACCAGCACCCGCGCGGTCGACACGTAGCCGACCACGACCTTGATCGGCATGCCGAGGCCGGCGAGCATCAGCGGCACCATGGCGGTCGGAGTGGTGCTGGCAAGCGACCCGAAGGTCACCGTGCGGGGCGACGATCTGAGGTCGTCGAGCGTCTTGATGCCGGTGGCGGCGCGGACATAGACCACCGAGTTCGACCCGCCGGCGCTGCCGATATAGGTGAACCTCGCCGGATCGAAGCCGATGCCCGGCCCCTTCACGATCCCGTCCACGAACCATGACCGGCCCGGCGTGGAGATCGTGAGCCCATCGGGCGCCACACGATTGAGGAAATTGGCGGCGAGCGCGCCGGCCGCGCCCTCCATGTTCTGGACGATCACCGCCGGTTGCCCGGGAATGAACCGCACCAGGTGCCGCGCGATGGTGCGGGCCTGGGTATCGACACCGCCGCCGGGCGCGAAGCCCACGATCATGGTCACGGTCTTGCCGCGGTAGAAGTCGGCCGCGCGCGCTTCCCGCGGCGGCAGCGCGGCAAGGCTCGCGGCCAGCGCGCTCGCGCCGGCACCCGACACCACGCCTCTGCGCGACAGCCGCCGGCCCATCCGGTTTGTGCCCGATCTACTCGGCCGCCTGCACAGCGGCGCCCGCGCGGCTGGTCTCCAGGTCGGACAGATCCGGCAGGCCGTAATGGAGGAGCTCGCTCGTCTCGCTCGCCCGCAGCGTGGCGGTTTCATCGGTATCGAGAAAGACGGTAGTGAATTTCTGCAGCGGCTGGCCGTCCGCCGCGCCGGCGCCGCTGAGGACCAGATACACGCCGCGCCCCGCGACCTGATAGCTTGCTCCGGCGGCGAGCCGGACCAGCCGCGCCTGCGTGCGCCGTTCGGTGAACACCCCGAACAACTTTTCGCTCGCGCCCGGCGCGCCCTTGATCGGCGCCCATCGGTAGTTCGCCGCATCCATCATGATCGGGGCGTCGTAGCGGCCTTTCGGATAGATCATCTCGCGGCCATGCACGTGCTCCCAGATGGCCTGATAGGCGTCCATGTTGCGCTTGCCCGGAACGCCGTCGCGGCGATGAAACACGCCGTCCCTGAACTCGCCGAATTTTTTCAGCTCCTCCATGCCGGCTTTGACCTCGCGCGGCTGCAGGTAGCCGCTGCCGCTGGCGCCGCCGAACTGCAGCACCGCGCAGACGATCGGAGTCTTGTTGACCTGCGGCCCGTACGGCACGCCCTCCGGATAATAGCCGAGCATGCCCGCTTTGAGCGGCCCGTCCTGGCCGTAATCGGATTCGCCGGCAAGCATGAAGCGGTATTGATCGAAATTATGCCGGTGGCGCGGTCCGGAATAATCGGCCCCGAGCTCGCTGATGGAGAACTTGAAATTGCCCGGCGTGCCCGGCTCGCCTGCCGCCGTGGTGCGCGAATGAAACGTGCCGCCGCGATGCTCGAGACCGCGCACCGGCGTGACGTCTTCGAATTGCACGACTTTCATGGACGAAGCTCCCAAGGCTGATCGACTATAGTAGCCCGCATGGAGCGGAGCGCAATGCGGGAGCGGCCGCCCCGCATTGTCATGGCCGGACCCTCGGATCACGTCTGAGGGCATGCTTTTTCCGGCCATCTCGTTTAGGTGCGTAGGGTGCTCCATGGGTCCGAACGTATCCATTCGGACATCGCCCATTGGTCGCGCGGCTCGGGACGCGCTCGGGTCCGCATTTCCTTTTCCTGAAAATACAGGCCGGATACAGAGAACCACGGTTATAGAGGAGGGCGACAGGCTCGCGTGCCCGCTCCGCGGACGCTTGGAGTGCACCCCTGGAATGAGACACAAAAACAAGGGACAGTTCTCGAGGGGGAACGATGTCCAAACGAAAGCGCCGTGTCTTCAGCCGAGAGTTCAAGCTATCGGCGGTCCAACGGATGATCGCGGGGGAGAGCACAGCTGAGCTCTCCCGCGAGCTTGGGGTTCCGAGCGGTCATTTATACCAGTGGTGCATGCATTTCCGCCGCGGCGGAGCTGAGGCGTTACGGCCGGCTTGTCGCCCGCGGAAGATCCCAGGGGCGGTCGAGCTTGCCCCTGAGGCGAAGGCCATGCGGGTGCAGGATGTTGCGACCGCGCGCAAACGCATCACCGAGCTGGAGCGCAAGATCGGCCAGCAACAGGTGGAACTGGATTTTTTTCGGCAAGCCTTGCGGCAAGTCGGGGAAGCACGCCAGCCGAGCGACAGGCTTGGCGTGCGGGCGTCCACGCCACGATCACGGCGATGACGTCACCACGGCCACAAGGCGAGCTCACGGTCGAGCGAATGTGCGTGCTGGCGGGGGTGAGCCGCGCCGGCTATTACCGCCGCTCGGGCCGTCGCCAGCTTCGCGGCTGGGTCGATCAGCCGGGCCACGATCAACGCCAGCGCCAGCTGCCGTCGGCGCTCCAACCCGTGCGGCAATATTCGATCAAGTCCGATCTGACGGGCCATCCCCAAAGCCGCCGCCACGTGCCCATGCGGCAAGGCGCGTACAATCTCCAAACCTTCGCTTGCGGGCACCAGCTTGTCGCCGCGCAACGCCGCACGCAGCGTTTCAATCTGTTCCGCCGGCCAATCCGACAAGTTCGCCAGCGTGCGGTTCTTGACCTTGGCGCCGTCGCGATAGCTCTCCCGCAGCAGAATGGCGGGGCGCGAGCCTCGGTTCGGCACAACGGCGATGTACATGTGCAGCTTGAATCAACGCATACCAGTAATGTCAATAATAATTTCATCCGATTTATGACTACACAAATCAGTCATGTGCAACAAAATCAATCGCTTAGCTCGAAACAGAGGTAAAGTTCGGATTAGGGCAGTGGTCCATCGATGAGGCTCCCAATCCGTGAGCCACCACGCACACGAACGAGAATTTCACGACGGACCGAATCGAAAGGGTAGTGCGGTGTGGTGATGGGCGCGATACTGCGCGGAACAGAGCGAAGTGCTGCTCCATAGGAGGCATCTGTTTGAGGCACTCGGGAGAAGTGGCTCGTAGAACGCGAGGCACGGGAAGCTTCCTTAAACAGCCGCTTTGAGCGGCTCACTTATTAAAGCCCCCGGCTCTGCCGGGGGATACCTACTCCTCCCGCAGCAGCACCGCAGGCGACGAACTTCGATTGGGAACCGTCTCGATGAACATTCCCGAATCGAATCACATCTCGACTGATTTGGGAATCCCCTTACATTGACACAACGACGAATCTCGATAACCGCCTGAAACAACTCCGCTTTCAGATCATCCCAAGTGAAAACTTCGGGCTAGACTTTATTCTAGACTTTATTGATGTCCGTCAATGCGCGGGTCGTACGTCGCCGGTAGGTTTGCCTGACTTACCTACAACTGCGCGCATGTGTACCAGTTGGTTCGTCCGTCTATGAAAGGCACGGATCGTTCTGGCGGCGGCAAGCCTCGGCTTGGCGGCAACGATTGCGGCGACTGATGTGCGGCCCGGCCTCCTCATGATCTTTGCATCTTTGCCACCCGGCTTGCTTGCCGGTAGACGGTACAGTCTTGCTCGATCGTGACCGACAGCAAATGGCAGGCCGCTTTCCGGTGAGCGGCCTCACGCGCTAAATGTTTTTGGATCATCCAACACCGAACATCGATCACCAAGAAAGGCGTCGTTTTCGCCAAGCCAGTCACACAGCGGATCGCGCATCCTTTATGACCGGGCGCATTCTGATCCGCTACGCGCTCTCGATCGTGGTTGGGCAAAGCTCGGAAAAGCTCGGACTAGACCTTAACCCAAAACTTCAACACCTAAAAGGAGGCTGTAATGAGGTGGACTTGGTTTGCTGCCTTAGCGACGACAGCGCTTGCCGCCGCGGCGGTTTCGGCGCTCGCGCAGACTCTCGAAACAACAGAAATCCAACCGGCGCCAGCGGCAATCGGGGCTGATGTGCCCGCGACCTATTTCGGCCCGCAGCCTTCTCAAGTGCAGCGCGAGCTCGTCGGCGCATATCAAAACCTCAAGTCCGGCAAGGTCGATTTGGAGAAGGGAACGATCACCCTGCCGCTTTATGAAGGCGCGATGAAAAGCGGCCAGAGCGTCTGGTACATCGTCACCGATACCGACGACAAGGGCAACGCCGACCAGCTCGGCCTTAACTATTCACCGAAATTGACCTTCGCCAACGTCGGCCGTTCCGTTCGAAATGCGACTCTGAACAACAAGTTCAAGCTGATCTTCGACGTCGGTACGGTCGACTTCTCGCCGAAACGTAGTGTGACGCCGGGAGACGCTCCCAATTTCTTTCCCCCGAAGCAGTTCCAGCCAAGTGGAGTTGGAGACAATGATTACACTCCACTCATCAAGATTATAAACGCAGGTGGCCACATCTACAATGCGCCGGTGGTCGCGTATAATGTTTCGGCAAATATGCTCAACCAGTTCTGTGACGGAAATCCCAACTACGGTCTTGTGCATCAAAAGGTATTGAAGATTTGTCCGCGTGACCAGACGGTGACGATGCTGCTCACCACGGGATTCAGCTTCGCCAAGCCGGTGCTCTACCTCTCCACCGACACCAACAACCCTATGACCGCAACGTTGGAAGGCGCAACCTACGCCCCGGGGTTGGAGGACATTCAGGGCGGCGGCGACGACAGCCTCTTCAGCCCAGTCGAACGTATTTTCGTGTTCGCCAACGGTCACACCGGCAAGGACAATCCGCAGCGGCAGGGCCTGAATAGCGCGCTTTCGGACGGAGCCTCCCCGCTCAACGTGCTTGGCGGTATTCCCACGGTCGCGACCGATTACAGCCCGATCTGGGATCTCAATCCAGCAGTCTGGACGCAGAGGGCGATCGAACTCGGCTATCGGTCCCGCATGACCGAGGAATTCTCGATTCTCGGAATGGTTCAGAAGGGCTGGATCACCGGGCTCGACGGCAAGAAGTTCGGCTCGGTCGGTTTGGTGGTGAACTGCCCGATCGTCTACCGCTTCCTGTGAGCGGCATCGCAGCCTGGGAGCCCAGCACCTCGCTGGGTTCCCAGATCCCCTTTCCATGCAACGCCGTTGGAGAAGCCGTCATGCGCACCGCCGGGTTCTTCCTCGCCAGCTCCATCGTCATCATGTTCGCTGCCGGCGGCGTTCAGATCGCCCAGGCAGCCGAGGCAATCATGCTGCGCGCCGGGGAAGCCACAGGACCCAACGCCGTGTTTGCCTTCGACAAGGACGCGAAGCCCCGACGGATCGTGGTGCGTACAACTCAGGTCGGTGTCGCTGGTTCGCGGATCGAAGTCACCATCGACAAGGCCAAGACGCCTGCGTTCAGCCATCTCTTTGCGACCGCGGAATGCAAGTTCGGCGACAGCGGCAGCAAGTGCGAGGTGGTCATCCCCGCAACCAACGCCGCCTACGCGATGATCCTCGCGCAGTTCAAGCGCGGTCTCGCAGCACGGGTTACCATTGCGGATGCCGGAGTGATGAAGATGGACCAAACGGTCTCGCTCAAGGGCTTTAGGAAGTCGCTACGTTGAAGGCGGATTTGGTCGAAGAAGCGTCGGCCGTGCCGCGAAGCACAAGAGCCGTCGAGCATCGATTGAGATTCCGCAAGACCCGCATTCACCGCGCCCTTCGTTTGGGCAGCCGCGTTGAGGGAGAAGAGGAATGATCAGGGCCCTTATGTCCATTGCCGCAAGTCTAAGCCTCGTCGTGCAGGCATCGACGGCAAGTGCCGCCTCGATCGTTACCGAGTGGCTCGACAAGGCGGTGCCTTACGCGCAAGAAGTTGCCTGGGAGCCAACGGTTGGTTCCCGCTTCTTCGCTATCCTCCACACTGCGATCTATGACGCGTGGACCGCGTACGATCCGACGGCCGTAGGTGTTGTCTCGGGGACCACCCTCAAGGGACAGGGTGGCCCAAACAACGAAGCGAACAAACGCGAAGCGATCAGCCACGCGGCCTTTACCGTTTTGCGAATGCTTGCGCCGCAGCACCAGCATGCACTCATCGAGCAGATGCTGGCGCTCGGCTATGATCCGAACGCCGACAGCCTACCGGCCAGGGTCGGGCGGCGGGCCGCCGCGGCCGTTCTCGCCAATTGCCGCGACGACGGGGCCAATGAAGCCGGGAACTTCGCCGACACGACCGGCTACGTACCACCGGTATCGGAAGCGCCGGACGCTTGGCAACCGATCCAGTCCTTTGGGAGGCGGCAACTGCCAACGACCCCACACTGGGGCCGCGTGATGCCGTTTGCCCTGACGCGCGCCGACCAATTTCGCCCCATTCCGCCACCCGAACCTGGAACCGCCGAGTGGTCGCGGCAAATTGACGTGTTGATCAAGACCAGCGGTGCACTGACCGACACACAGAAGGCGGCGGCAGAATATTGGGGGATATGGGGCATGGCGCCCGCGCCGCAATTGATCGAAATGACGAAATTCGTGTCCGACACCAACGATCTGCGGCTCGACGACGACGTCAAGCTGTTTTTCGCGGCGAGCAATGCGATCCTCGATGCCTCAATCGCTACATGGCAAGCCAAGTATCTCTACGACTATGTTCGTCCAATCACCGCGATTCGCGCACTCGGCGACACGCCCATAAGTGCATGGCGCCCGCGGTCTCTCCCCGCCGTATTGGCCTATTCCACCCCAGCCGCGACGACCGACGCCACCAAGGATTCCGTCGCCGTTCCCGCTGGGATCGGAGAGGTCCACGCGTCTGACTGGGAACCCTATTTACCGACGCCGCCGTTCCCCGCGTACGTCTCCGGTCATAGCGCGTTCACGGCGACTTGGGCGCGCGTCATGGAGCTTGCGACCGGAAAGCCGGACTTCAATTTCCGCAAGACGGTGCGACACCTGTACGTCGAGCAGCGCGAACTGGCGCAGTCGGTGACACTATCCTATCCAACCTTCGCTTCGGCTGCCGAGGCGAGCGGGTTGTCCCGCATTTGGGCTGGGGTTCACTGGCCAGCCGACAACGAACGCGGCCAGGAACTCGGCCGAAAGGTCGGCGAAAATGTTTGGCAGCGTGCCCAGCAATTCATTCTCGGCACCGCGTCTCCGGCGACGGCGGCCTTTGCGGCGCTGCACCCACCTTTTTGGTTCCACGAGAACGAAGGGGCGGACCATCTGGCCAGCTTTCAGGTTGGCTCAGGCTTGGCGGTAGACTTGCCGGCAGGATCCGCGGGTACCTGGCGAAGTATCGTACTCGATGCGATGCCTGCCGGCACATATAAGCTGAGGCTCAAGGTTACAGCGACCGGCGATCGGCCGATCCGGCTGAAGGTCGCCATCGAACCCAGTGAAGGGTCGCAAGCCGGTCCTGTGGCGACGACCGAGGCTATTGTTCCCGCGACGGGAACGAGCAGCATCGTTACCGTTCCATGGACGAGTGACGGCATCCGATCGTTTAAGGTGTCGATTACCGCAAACGCCGACAGCGGGAACTCGCGGGTGCTCGTCTCAACCATCGCCGCTACGCGCGTCTGGCCGATGGTAGCCGGGTCACCTCGTTACTACGAACCGGACTCAGGGGGGCGGCCTTAGCAATAGCGCGATCGGCCGACAACGCTGACAGAGCATCTCCTTGCGGTCGCGAATCTGCTTTCCGTAATAGATCAAAGCAGCATTCATGTTTATCATCCGATCAGCGCATCGATATCGATGGGCTTCGTGATCCGATCGCGCGCCCGCAGGCCCATCATCATCGCGAGCGCCACCGCGCCATCGATGCGGAATCGCACCTTGCTCTTGTCGATCTTGCGGAAGCCGGCCGGGTCCATGACGGCGACCGCGTTCGCCACGTTCCAATTGAGGACCGGATTGTCCGGGTGCTTGAGCTTGCCTTCATCGAGCGCCTTCATCAGCGCGTCGACCGCCGGGCCCATGTCCCTGAAACCCTGGCCCCAAGGCACGATGCGCAAGCCGTCGCCTTTGGGCTTGCGCTGCAAAAAGCCCGGCGCGGTCTCCCGACTTGCGCACAAAAAAACCGATCTCGGGCAGGCTCGAGATCGGAGCACACTTCGTCAGTTTCAATTTCACGAATGGACTGATTCGTACCCTCGCGTCAAGAACAAACGTCCCTCGCGCGTTTCCACAAGCTCAGACTCGCGGAGGCGCCCCCCTCATCCCGACCTTCTCCCCACACGCGGGGGAGAAGGAGCCCGCGCTGCGCCGGCGGTGGACACCGATGCGCCTTGAAAAGCCTTGCCGGTTCCGGCCTTTGACCGCGCGACGGCAAGATCATAAGAGAGGCCGAGGCAGCGGGTTGGGGCGAAACGGCCGGGAGCTGACGGGGTGAGTGTGGACGAGATCGTGTTCCGGTCGCCGGCGAGCGTGCTGCAGGCCGCCTCGGTCGCCCTGGTGGGCGCCTCCGAGCGCGGCAAGTGGCCGCGTCTCATCTACGACAATCTGCGCATGTTCGGCTATGCGGGCCGCGTTTTCCTGGTCAATCCGCGGCAGAGCGAGGTTTATGGCGAGCGCTGCTTCCCCTCGCTGCGCGAGCTTCCGCAGCCGGTCGATCATGCCATCGTGATCGTGCCGGCCGCCGGCGTCGCCGCCGTGCTCACCGACGCGCAAGCCGCCGGATTGAAGTCGGCAACCGTCTACGCGGGCGCCGTCGGCGACGGCGAGGATGCGGAATCCAGGAAGCGCGGCGCCTGGCTGAAAAGTTTCCTGGCCGGCGCCGGGCTGCGCCTGGCCGGCCCCAATTGCATGGGGGCGCACAGCTACCGGGAGCGGCTGTTCGCCTATCCGAACGCGGAATTGTGCCGCGTCCCGCCCGGCCCGGTCGCCTGCGTGTTCCAGTCGGGCGGCACGCTGCAGTTCTGGCTGCGCACCGGCGCCGACCGCGGCCTGCGCTTCTCCTACGGGATCACGTCCGGCAACGAGGCCGATCTCGATCTCGCCGATTATTTGAACTTTCTGGTGGATGATCCGCACACACGCATCATCGCGCTGTTCATCGAAGGCATACGGCGGCCGGCGGCCTTCATGCACGCGGCGGGGCGCGCGCTCGCGGCCGGCAAGCCGATCCTGGCGATCAAGACCGGCGCCACCGCAAAATCGCAAGCAGCAGCGCAGTCGCATACCGGCGTCATCGGCGGCGACTACGCGGCTTATCTCGCCATGTGCGAGCGCTACGGCATCTGCAATTGCCGCTCGCTGGACGACATGGTGGAAACCGCGCTGGCATTCCAGGGCGAACGCCTGCCGAAGGGACCCAGGATCGGTTTCGTGACCACCTCGGGCGGCACCGTCGATCTGTTGTTCGATTACGCGGAGTCCGAAGGCGCCGTCATTCCCGAGTTCACCGCCGCCACCAACACGGCGCTGCTGCCGTTCCTGCAGGACAGCATCGTGCCGAAAAATCCGCTCGATCTCGGCATTCCCTCGACGCTCGAGCATGCCGCGGCGGTGTGCGAGGTGGTGGCGCGCGATCCCAACGTCGACATGCTGGCCTGGGCCGCCATGCTGCCGAGCAAGAAGGGCGCCTGGGACGGCGTCGCGGCGCTGCACGGCCTGCTGGAATTGACCGAGAAGCCGGTCATCGGCTTCGGCCGCATGAACTATCAGATGCAACCGGAATCGGTCGCCGCCCAGGAGGCGGCGGGCTTTCCGTTCCTGCAGGGGCTGGAGCCGACGCTGCGGGCCATGAACGCATTGTGGTTCTACGCGCAGCGCACGGGCCGGGAGCCGGCGACGCCGCCGCCCGCGCCGGCCAGCGATCTTTCGCCGGCGACGCTCGAGGCGACGCTGGCGCGCTACGGCATCGCGCTGCCGGCGAGCCGCGCGGTCGCGACGGCCGCGCAGGCCGAGGCGGCCGCGGAGGCGATCGGGTTTCCGGTCGCGCTCAAGATCCGTTCACCCGATATCCTGCACAAGACCGAGGCCGGCGGCGTCATGCTCGATCTGCGCAGCCGCGCGGAAGTCCGCGAGGCCGCCGCCGCGCTCTTCGCCGCCGCCCGCGCCGCGCATGCCGGTGCGCGGATCGAGGGGCTGCTGGTGCAACAGATGGTGTCCGGCGTCGAGGCGATCGTCGGAGCGCGCAGCGATCCGCTCTACGGACCCTTGCTGCTGATAGGCGCCGGCGGCGTATTGGTCGAGCTCGCCCGCGACGTCGCCTTGCGGCTGCTCCCGGTCGCCGCCCCGCAGGTCAGCGCCATGGTAGACGGGCTCCGGCTCAAGCAGCTCCTGGCCGGCTATCGCGGGCGCGCCGCCGCCGACCGCGCCGCGCTCGAGCAGACCGCGCTCGCGCTGGCGCAATTCTATCTCGATCACCGCGCCCGCATCGCCGACGTGGAGATCAATCCGCTGATGGTCCGTTCCGCCGGTGCGATCGCGGTCGACGTACGGGTGGTGTGGCGCGAAGGCGCATTTTCAGGAAAAAGCCTGCCTCGGACTTGATCGGGAGTGGAATCCGGTTTCTCGTCCGAAAATGCGACACTCTAATGCTGTGACGACACTCTTAATGCTGTGACTCCGACGTTTGCTTCGCACGTGTCCCGGACGCATGGCGGTCTCCTTCTCCCCGCGTGCCATCAGGGCGTTTACGCCCGTCTGCGACGGGCTATGGAGAAGGTCCGGATGAGGGGGCGCTTCCGCGAGTCTGAGCTTGCGGAAGCGCCCCCTCACCGGGCCGAGTTTTGGTTTTCGCTCGGTGCGTGCGGCCCTCTCCCCGCAAGCGGGGCGAGGGAAGCTGTACTGCACTGCTCCGCAATCGTAGCAGGTGTTAGAGACGGCACACTAATATCGTAGCAAGTGTTAGAGACGGCAAACTAAGAGGAGACGGGGAGATGGATTTCGAGCTGCCCGAGGAGCTGCGCCTGTTCAAGGAATCGCTGCGGCGGTTCGTGAACACCGAGCTCATTCCGGTCGAACGCGACACGCTCGACGGCGAGGACATCAAGCCGCATTATCGCGAGCGCTTCATCGCCGGCGCCAAGGCGCTCGGCATCTGGATGATGGAGGTGCCCGAAGAATACGGCGGCCCCGGCCTGTCGCTGTTGGCGCGCAGCCTCGTGACCGAGGAGCTCTCGCGCTCGATCGCGGTGCCGGCACGCGGCGAAGGCATCACCGGCCCGACCGTGCGCGGCATCCTCTACACGCTCAGCGGCGAGATGAAGGAAAAATATCTGATGCCGGTCCTGCGCGGCGAGAAACGCGCGTGCTTCGCCCAGACCGAGCCCGATGCCGGCTCCGACCCGGGCGGCATGCGCACCACCGCGGTGCGCGACGGCGACTTCTACGTCATCAACGGGGTCAAGCGCTTCATCACCGGCGCCAACAAGGCCGACTTTATGCAGCTGATGGTCGCCACCGATCGCGCCAAGGGCTCCCACGGCGGCATCTCCTGCTTTCTGGTGGATATGGACACGCCCGGCGTCAAGCTCACCACCTCCTATCAGACCATGATGGGCGACCGGCCGTGGGAGATCGTGCTCGACAATGTGCGGGTGCCGGCAAGCCACCGGGTCGGCGAGGAAGGCGGCGGCTTCTCGCTCGCCCAAAGGTGGCTCGGCGCCGGCCGCGTCAAGCACGGCGCGCGCGCGCTCGGCGTCGCCGAACGCTGCCTGGAGATGGCCACCGCCTATGCCAAGCAGCGCTCGACCTTCGGCCGGCCGCTTGCCGACCGGCAGGCGATCCAATGGAAGCTTGCCGACATTTTCATCGAGCTGCAGGCGGCGCGGCTCCTGGTCTACAAGGCCGCGACCCGGCTCGACAAAGGCGAGGACGCGCGCGAGGACGCCTATGTGTGCAAGTATTTCGCCGACGAGATGGCGTTCCGCGCCGCCGATCAATGCATGCAGATCCATGGCGGCATCGGGCTCACCACCGACCTGCCGATCGAGAAGCTGTGGCGCCAGCAGCGCAGCTACCGGATCACCGAAGGCGCCAGCGAGGTCATGAAGATGGTCATCGCCCGCCACGTGCTGAAGGCTTACGGGTGAGACGGGGCGCGGACCACAAGGCTATGAAATGAGGCTTGCGCGCCGCCAATTCCTGCAACGCGCCGCCGGTGCGGCCGCCTGCCTCGCGCTCGCGCCGCCGGTCTGCGCTGAGCCGAGATCCTATCTGTCGCGATCGCAAGCCGCCAAGCTGCGCGCCCAGATCGCCGCGATCCCGCCGGATATTCGCCGCCAATTCGCGCGTCGCTTTGCGGCGTGGCGCAAGACGTGGGACAGCCCAGCGATTGCGTTCGCTTCGGATTCGGCGGCCGTGCGGCACTCGGACGAATTTGCCGCGCTGGTGGCGCTGGGCGCGCCGATCCTGCCGCTGCTCGTCGAGAAGCTCGCGCATCCGGAGCAGTTTTTTGCGTTGCAGGCCTATGAAGCCATCAGGCCCGATTGGCCCGCCGCCATCGAAAGCAACGGCGAGCGCGTATTTGAAAGCGAGCAGGCCAAGGCCCAGCGCGCGGTGAAGGATTGGTTCGCGCGATGAGGGCCGGCGTCGCGGAATCCTCCCCCTGCAAGGGGGAGGACGGCGCCGAAGGCGCCAGGAGGGGGTCCCACCTCTCCACGAATTCGGTGCTTGTTGAGAGGCGGGACCCCCACCCGTCTCGCTTCGCTCGCCGACCTCCCCCTTACAGGGGGAGGTATCGCTGAGAGCGCGACGGTCTTATCGCTTCCCACGAGATCATGGCGCGAAGGACGCCTTAACGGTACAGAATTGCCCCATGATCGTCGGCATCGACCTCGGCACCACCAACAGCCTCGTCGGCATCTGGCGCGACGCCGCCGCCACCCTCATCCCCAATTCGCTCGGCCATGCGCTGACCCCCTCCGCGGTCGGGCTCGGCGACGACCGCTCGATCCTGGTCGGGCTGGCGGCCCGCGAGCGGCTGGCGACCCATCCGGCCCTCACCGTCACCGCGTTCAAGCGCTACATGGGAACCGATCGGCTGCTGTTCGTCGGCGACAAGGGCTATCGGCCGGAGGAGCTTTCGGCGCTGGTCCTGCGCTCGCTCAAGGCCGACGCGGAAGCATTTCTCGGCGCCGGCGTCACCGAGGCCGTGATCACGGTGCCGGCCTATTTCAACGACATCCAGCGCAAGGCCACCAAGGCGGCAGGCGCGCTCGCCGGCCTCAAGGTCGAGCGGCTGCTGACCGAGCCGACCGCGGCCGCCCTGGCCTATGGGCTGACGGCGCAGGAGGATGACGAGCTTCTGCTGGTGGTCGATCTCGGCGGCGGCACCTTCGATGTGTCGCTGCTGCATCGCTTCGAGGGGGTGGTCGAGGTACGGGCGACCGCCGGCGACAGCTGGCTCGGCGGCGAGGATTTTGTCGACGCGATCGTGGCCGCCTTCATGGCCGGCCCCGGCGCGGCCGCCGGCCTGCCGGCAGCGTCCTCGGGCGCGCCGATCATCGGCGCGCTGCGGCGCCAGGCCGAGATGGCCAAGCGCCTGCTCAGCACCCAGGATGCCGCCGCCATCACTGTCGTACACGAGGGCAAGCCGATCGAGTGGACGCTCGCACGCGACCGGTTCGAGCTCCTGAGCGAGCCCTTGCTGGCGCGGCTGCGCGCCCCGATGGAGCGGGCGCTGCGCGACGCGCGCGTCGACCCGGACGCGCTCTCCCGCGTCATCCTGGCGGGCGGCGCCTCGCAGATGCCGATGTTCCGCCGCCTGATCGCGCGCCTGTTCCGCCGCCTCCCCGTCTATCAGGTCAATCCCGAAGAGGTGGTGGCGCGCGGCGCCGCGGTGCGGGCCGGCATGCTGGCGCGCGGGACCGGCCTGGAAGAAATGGTGATGACCGACGTGGCCCCGTTCACGCTCGGCATCGAAATCTCCGAGCAGCACGGGGAGGACAAGAGCCAGCGCATCCATGGCCAGTTCATGCCGATCATCGAGCGCAACACGATCATTCCGGCGAGCCGCAGCAAGACCGTCTACCCGGTCGACGACAAGCAGAGAAGCCTGGTGTTGCGGGTGTTCCAGGGCGAAGCGCCGGCCGTGAAGGACAATGTGCTGCTGGGCGAGCTCACCATCAAGTTGCCGCCCGGGCCCGCCACCAAGCAGAGTGTCGATGTCCGCTTCACCTACGACACCAGCGGCCTGCTGGAGGTCCAGGCCACCATCCTGAGCAGCGGCCGGATCGAAAAGCTGGTGATCGAAGGCAATCCGGGCATGATGCCGCCTGAGGAGATCGCGCGCCGCCTGGCGTCACTGGCCAAGCTCAAGATCCATCCGCGCGACGATATGAAGGTGCGCGCCTTGGTGGCCCGTGCCGCGCGCCTCTACGAGGAGCGCCTGGGCGATACGCGCGCCATGATCGGCAGGTCGCTCGGCCGGTTGACCGCGGCGCTGGAACGCCAGGAGCCCGAGGAGATCGAGACGGCCAGCAGCGCGCTATCCGCCCTGCTCGATGAATTCGACCAGGATTTCCTCGTTTAGAGCCGATTCCGGTGGGATCGATCCAACTCGGTATCATTGCCGGGCATAGCCCGCGAAAGACGGGCTATGCCCGCGGGTGACGCGGGAGATGAATCGATCCGACCGAAACAGGAAAAGTGGGGAGGCTGGGCCGGAATGTGGGAGGAGCTGGGCATTGCGCCGTGCCAGGATGCCAAGGCGATCCGCCGCGCCTATGCCGGGCGGCTGAAGAAGCTCGACCCAGACCACGATCCTGACGCTTTCGCGCGTTTGCGCAAAGCTTTCGAATGGGCGCTGAGCGGAGCCGGCAGCGATGACAGTCCGGGATCGTCCGCTGCATTCTCGAGGGCTGCGCGTTCGGATCGCGCGGCCGAAACCGCCGCGGACGATTTGCGCGCGACGTCCCGCACCGAAAGGGAGCGGGATCGCGGCGAGCCGGCGGCCGAGCCTTCGCCGGCGCGGTCGTCGGCACCGCCTGCGGAAAATGCGCGGGGGCGCGAGCTCCAGCCGCCGATACCGGCGCCCGACCGCGACGACATCCGCGACTGGGCTCTGCTCATGGCGCTGGATGCCGCGTTGGGTCGGCGCGACGCGACCGCGGCGATAGTGCTCTATTATCGGGCGGCCGCCACCGGGGCATTGTCGTTGGCGAGCGCTCCGGACGTGATGGAGCGGCTGCTTGCCGTGGCGGTCGATGACATGACGCTCGACGGCGCCGCCTTTCGTCGTCTGGTGCGGGCCGCCGGCCTGGACGCGTCGCGGTCGCGCGCCCCGGTCGCATCCGAGCTTCACCGGCGCGTGCTGGCGCGTGTTCACGCGGAGGATTGGTACGACGATTTGCTGGCCGCCGCGCAGCGGAGGAAAGGCCGCGTCGCACGGCGCCGGGCCAGGATCGCTCGCCTGATCCTCGGGCGCATCGGACGCTATCGGCATCCCCGCGTCGACAAGGCCGCGCTGCGGACCTGGCTCGCGCAATACAAAACCCACGCAGCCTGGCTCGGGAACCGCATCGATCCCGCCTGGGTGCGCAAGCTGGAAGGGCGCCTTCGCCGCCGGGATATGTTTTGGCTCGCCTGCTACATCTTGTTCATCGGCGGAATGCTGTTCCAGTTCGTGCTCTTGTCGGTGTTTGCCGTCACTGACGGAGTTGAATCGCTTTGGTCGTTGTTGATCGGCGTGCCCGCCAGCCTGTTCCTGCTCTGGCTACTCAAGCTGCTTTTGACCGAATTGCTCACGCTCGCGTTGCCGGGCTGGAGCGGATTTGCCGGCATCGCGCCGCTGCGGCGCATGCGCGCGCTGTGGGCCGGCGCCGGCCGTGCGATCTGGAACCGATCGAAAGCCAAGAAACCCGGGGACGCCGGCTGACGGATATCTATAGAATGCCGGATCGACGCCGCCCGCATGCGACGCCATCCGGAGAAAACACACATGGCCAAGTTTCAAAACATCCTGGAGACGGTGGGCAACACGCCGGTCGTGCGCATCAACAGGCTGGCGCCGCCGGGCGCCAATCTCTTCGTCAAGATCGAGGCGTTCAACCCGTTGGGTTCCGTCAAGGATCGTCTGGCGCTCGGCGTCATCGAGGCCGCCGAGCAAGCGGGACAACTCAAGCCCGGACAGACCGTGATCGAGGCGACCAGCGGCAACACCGGCATCGGCCTGGCCATGGTGTGCGCCCAGAAGGGCTATCCGCTGGTGGTCACCATGGCGGAGACCTTCAGCGTCGAGCGGCGCAAGCTCATGCGTTTTCTGGGCGCCAAGGTGGTGCTGACCCCGGCGGCGCAGCGCGGCATGGGCATGGTGACGAAGGCGATCGAGCTCGCCAAGGCGCGCGGCTGGTTCCTGACCCGGCAGTTCGAGAACGAGGCCAATCCCGACATTCATTCGCGCACCACCGCGCGCGAGATCCTCGCAGACTTCAAGGGCGAGCCGCTCGATTACTGGGTCACCGGCTATGGCACCGGCGGCACGCTCAAGGGCGTCGCGCGGGTTTTGGCAAAAGAGCGCCCCGACACGAAGATCGTGGTCTGCGAGCCCGCCGACGCGCCGCTCCTGGGCAGCGGCGCGCCACAGCAGCGCAATCCGGACGGCTCTCCGGCGGCCGCCCATCCGGCCTTCAAGCCGCATCCCATCCAGGGCTGGACGCCCGATTTCATCCCCAAGCTCACCGCCGACGCCGTCGACATGAAGGTCATCCACCGCCTGATCCCCGTCCTGGCGGCCGATGCGATGCGCTGCAGCCGGGAGCTCGCGCAGAAGGAGGGAATCTTCGTCGGCATCTCGGCCGGCGGCACATTCTGGGCCGCGCTCCAGGTCTGCCGCGAAGCCCCCAAGGGCGCCGCCGTGCTCTGCATGCTGCCGGACACCGGCGAGCGCTACCTGAGCACGCCGCTGTTCGCCGACATTCCGGCCGACATGACGCCGGAGGAGCTCGCCATCTCGCGCTCGAGCCCGAGCGCACAGATGGGCGCGTGAGCGCACGTGCAGCAATCCACCCAACCGCGATCGAATTTTGGAGAAGATCGTGAACCGGCCGGTCTCATCATATCCGCGGCCCTGCTGCTACTGATGGCATGGGCGACGGCTTCCACCGCAGCGGCGCAGGATCGCGCCGCGTTTCTCGCCAAACAGACCATCGATTGCCCGGGTTGCGATCTGCGCGGCGCCAACCTCGACCGGCGCGATCTGACCGGCGCCGATCTGTCGGGCGCCGACCTCGCGCGCGCCACGTTCTCGCGCGCGATCCTGCGCGGCGCAAACCTCGCGGGCGCCAACCTGGCCGGGGCGGGCCTCAAGCGACGCGACCTGACCGGGGCGAATCTGGCCGGCGCCAACCTCGAGGGCGCCACTTTTCACCGCGCCAACCTGCGCGGCGCCAACCTCAACGGCGCCAACCTCAATGGCGCGAACCTCAATCTGGCGATCCTGACCTCGGCCAACCTGCAGCACGCGACCCTGGTTCAAGCCTTGCTGTTCCAGGCCGAAGCGGGCGGCGCCGACTTTTCGGGCGCGAACCTCAGCGCGGCCCTGATGGGAAGCGCCCGGCTCATCGTGGCGAAGCTCGACGGCGCCGACCTTTCTTTCGTTGACCTGTGGGAGGCGAGGCTGACCGACGCGAGCCTGCGCAACGCGACGCTGACCGATGCCAACCTGCATGCCGCCACCTTGATCCGCGCCGACCTGCGCGGCGTCAACGGCGACCGCACGAACCTCACGCAGGCCGGCATGCGGAGCGCCAACCTGTCGGGCGCCGTGCTGCACGGGGCGGACCTGTTCCAAGCCGATCTGGTCGAGGCCGATCTGACCGGAGCGGATTTTGCGTTCTCGCGCCTTTCGGCGGCCAAGCTTTTCAATGCCAACCAGACCGATACAAAATTTCAAGGCGCGACCATGCCGGACAACAGCGTGCGACCGTAGCCGCCGCGATCCCGGCTAAACCTCCCCCTGCAAGGGGGAGGTCGGATCGCGCAGCGATCCGGGAGGGGGTCCCGCCACAAGCACTGAGCTTGCGGAGAGGCGGGACCCCCAAGCGGCGCCTTTCGGCGCCACCCTCCCCCTTGCAGGGGGAGGGACTCGGCACCGCCGTGCCTAACAATAAACTTCAAGCGCGATCGCCCTACCTTACGGGTGGAGGGATTACGCGGGACCTTCGAAGTGTTATCGTTCCGATCGCCACACAAAAACGCATTGGGAGGATCCAAATGACGATACGGGCACGTTGCTCCGCGCGGCTTGGCCTCGCCGGCCTGGTCGCCGGCATCACACTCGGCTTTTGCGTTTGCGCGCCGGCCGCGGAGACCACCTATCAACGGCTCCTGAATGCTTCCGCCGAGCCGCAAAACTGGCTGATGCGAATGGGCAACTACAGCAACTGGAACAACTCGGCGCTCGCGCAAATCAGTCGCGGCAACGTGGCCAATCTCAAGGTCAAGTTCATGTTCTCGCTCAGCGACCCGCGCCGTCCGAACAAGGCCACCCAGTATTTCACGCCGATCGTGGAGGACGGCTTCATGTATGTCGGCAACCAGTGGCAACAATACTGGAAGATCGACGTCAGGGACGAGACTCCCAAGGTGGTCTGGAAGTTCGACGCCAAGGTCGAGGGCGGCGGCAAGAGCGCTCACAGCGTCGCGCTGCTCGGCAACAACATGTACTTCAACACCGGCAGCGACAGCCCCAATCCGCGGCTGGTCGCCATCGACAAGAATTCCGGCGAGGTCGTCTTCGACGTCAACACCACGGCGCCCGAGGTCGCGCCCAACCAGGGACACTCGGCGGCGCCGCTGGCAGTCAAGAACATGATCATCGTCGGGCAGTCCAACAAGGCGGAGAACGGCCGCGGCTATGTGGCGGCCTACACGGCCGATACCGGCAAGCTCCTGTGGCGCTTCCTGACCGTTCCGGATCCGGGCCAGCCCGGGTCGGAAACCTGGGCCGACAAGCGGACCATTCCGACCGGCGGCGGCGGGGTCTGGACCGAGCCCTCCTTCGATCCGGAAACGAACCTCTTGTATGTCGGCACCGCCAACCCGGTGTTCATGTTCGATCCGCAGGGCCGTCCCGGCGACAATCTCTATACCAACTCCATCATCGCGCTCGACGTCGATACCGGTCAGCTGAAGTGGTACTTCCAGACGATCCCCAACGAGTCCTGGGACTACGACTCGGTCGCCATCACGCAGCTTTACGACGCCACGATCAACGGCGAGCCGCGGAAGCTGATAGGCCAGACCAATCGCAACGGTTTCTTCTATACGCTCGATCGCACCAACGGACAGTTCCTCAAAGCCGAACCCTATACCACCGTGAACTGGACGTCCGGCATCGACGCCAAGACCGGCCGGCCGCTCGACTACGACCCGTCCAAGACCGTGCAGGACTATGCGGGCCGATCGGTGCGCTACGGCAAGAAGGCCATCGATGTCCGCCCCGCTCACTATGGGATGCCGACCCTGATGCCGAACAGCTACGACCCCGCGCGCGGCATCACCTATTTCAACGCCATGATCGGCGAGGCCAACTATTTCAACTCGCGTGCCGCCGACCCGGGGAAGCAGCTCATCGGCGCCGGCTTTCGCGAGATCTACTGCGGCGTCCACAGCAAGGACGATGCGGTGGAACCGGTGGCGCGCAGCGTCCTCAATCCCAACTGCAAGATCAGCCACGGCCTGCTCGGCGGGATCGATGTGCGCAGCGGCAATACCGTGAAGAAGCTCGACTCCTACTACCCGGCCTATTCCGGGGTGCTGGGGACGGACGGCGGCCTCATCTTCATGGGCGACATCATGGGCAAGATCGCGGCCTACGATAAGGACACCATGGCCGAGCTGTGGAGCTTCCAGTCCGGAACCGCCTTCGCGGGCAGCCCGATGACCTATGCGGTCAACGGCAAGCAGTACATCGCCTTGACGCTCGGCGGGCGGCTCGGCCGCGATGAAGGCTCCTTCCCGGAGGCCTCGGCGCTCGGGCAGAACGTGATCCTGGTTGTCTTCGGCCTGTGAGGCGCAACGTGTGTAGGGTGGGCAAAGCGAAGCGTGCCCACCATCGGCCGATCCGCGTGGGCACGGCGCTACGCGCCTTTGCCCACCCTACAGTCGTCGCAACCGCGCTGGCATTGATTCTCGCGCTCGCCGGCGCGGCCTCGAGCCAGCAGCTCCGGCCCATGATCTGGGACGTGCGGCTGGGAACTCCGGTGAGCGAGCTGCCGGAGGAGGAATTCGTCGATCCCGCCTGCGGCACCAACGGCGGTCCGCCGGGCCTGCGCCTGGACAGCTTCGATGCGTTCGCGCGCTGCCGCCCGGAAGCCTCGGGCCTGCGCGAGGTCTGGTTTCGCTACGACGACGAGCTGGAATACATCGCCCGCGCGGCGCGAGATCCGGATGCGGTGGCCCGCAACAATGCCATGGCGGTGCTCGGGCAGCCGGTGATCCTGTCGCTGCTCATCGATGACGCCGGCCTGGTGCAAGGCTTCCGGATCTTCACCGACCCGCACGCCGATCAGGACCTGCGGGCGGATGCCTATGCGCTGGCCGTTGCGTTCAAGGCGCGCTTCGGCGCCGATGGCTGGGCGTGCAGCGATCTTCCGCCGAGCGCGGGCGAGACGCCGATCATGGGGACGTTCGTCAATGAGCTGTGCCGGAAGGCGACGGACGGCCAAAAGATTACCGTGGAAAGCCGCCACTACTATAAATCCGGGCAGGCTTTGCTGGATCCGAACAGCGGCTTGACGACGATGAACCAGTTCGAGAGTTCGGCGCGCCTCGAGCTGGTCGCCAGCGACGCCCTGCGGAAGTAAAGCAAGCCTCCGCAACGATTCAGAAGAGGAGGATCGAACGGAGGCTTGGATTGTGCGCCTTTGCGAACGCTCGCTTGCGGCTGCGGCTCGCGTTAGAAGTCCGGCTTGTCGGCCTGCGGAATCGGCACCAGGTCCGACACATGGCTGGCGCCGTAGTTGCCGGTGTTGAAATAGTCGTAAGCCGCGCTCTCGGCGCAGATGCTGTCGCCTTTGGCGAACAGCGTGCTCTTGTCCCACCGGGCGAAGCGCTGAACCGCGTTCCACGGCGTGGTGAAGGCGCCGGGATCCTCGACGTGAATGTCCACCTGCAGGGTCTTGCCGCCGTCGAGCATATGAAAACGCTCGACGACGTGGAGCTGCCCGGTATGCGGCGTGCGGTAATTGTCGACGAACGTCTTGGTGCTCAGCCCGATCGTATCGACCACCAGCGTGTCGCCCTCATAATGACCGACGGACTCGCCGTACCAGGAAGGCGCCGGGTTCGCCGAATGCGGCACATCCATGTAGATATGCCGCACCTGCTGATCGCCGCGCCAGATGATCAGCACCTCTTTCGGCGTCTGCACGAAAAACACCATCGGCGGCCCCACGCGGCGAAAGATAACGAACTCCGGGACGCCGCCCGGATAGCAGCGCTCGCGCGCCATGAAGGGCACTTTGCCGGCCAGCACCTCGTCGTTGTCGCGCTTCATCTGCTCGACCACCCAAGGCTGAAGAATCGGGTTGCTCAGATCGGCGATCCGGTAGGTCGGGTTCGAGCCGGCAAAATCCCTGTTGCTGTTCGGAACATAGGGATGATCCGGCCTCGACATCACCGGGCCGGGCCCGCTGGCCGGCGGCAGGAAGTTGTCGCCGTCAGGCCGGTCCGGATACCAGGAGGTGTGATCGTCCGGCGCGAAGTTGGGGATCGGAGCCGACTGAGCCTGGGCCTGCGAGCCGAGACAAGCCACCAAGGCACAGATCGCGCCGGCGCCGCAGATGCGGCGGCGTCCCGTTGCGGCGAAGAAGCTCGTCATCCTGCGCCCCTCTTTACGCGCCCGCCCTCTTCTACCAAAGTGTCATTTGGCAGTCTACGGTTCACGGCTTCGGGCACGATCGGGTTCACGACTCGGGAGGAGTTTGATGAGAGTGTTTCGCGCTTGTGCCCGTGCCGGCTCGGCGCTCGCGGCCTCGCTCGGGCTTGCGCAATTCTCCGGACCCGCCGGCGCCGCCGACACGGCGCCGGACATTTCCGGCACCTATTGGGCGACCGAGTATCATGCAAAAATTCAGCCGGTCGGCGGCGGCGAGCTGCCGTTGACGGCGGAAGGCAAGGCTGCCTACGAGGTGAATATGGCCGGGCTGAAAGACGGCTCGCTAACCGACGCCGCGCGCAAATTCTGCGTGGCCGATGGGCTGCCGCGCCTGCTGGCCACGCCTTATCCGTTCGAGATCCTGCAGGCTCCGACGGGCCAGATCACCATGGTGCATGAGCTCAATCATCAGATCCGCGCGATCGCGATGGACAAGCCGTTGCCGTCACCGCAGGAGATGGCGCCGCTGCCGCTCTACAACGGACATTCGGTCGGCCATTTCGAAGGCGATACGCTGGTGATTCAGTCCGCGGGCTTCAACGGGGGCACGTTCCTCGATGCCACCGGCGCGCCCCACACCGACGAATTGGCGACCACCGAGCGCGTGCGCAAGATCGGCCCGATTGAACTCGAGGATATCATCACGGTTCATGATCCTGAATATTACAGCAGGGATTGGCAGGCGCGTTTCGTCTACACGCTGCGCAACGACGTGCGGCTCGAAGATTATGTCTGTGGGGAGAAGCACCGGGACCTTTCCATGGTCAGCGGCGTGCGCCGTCCATAAGCCGCGGCGGAGCAACCGCGGTTCCCGATCGTGCGCCCTCCTTCTGGCTCCTTTTGCGATGTGATATGACACTACGAGACCAGATGAACTGAACCCAGGCGCTGCGCCGGCGACCGTGCCGACGCGCTTACCTGATGGCGGCCCGACGATGAGGAGACGCGCAATGAAGATCGCACCACTCGGGCTTGCAGGCATCGTGGCTGCGACCTGGGCGGTCCCGGCGCTCGCACACCACTCCTTCGCCATGTTCGACGGGGAGAAGACGGTGATGCTGGAAGGCACCGTCAAGGCGTTCCAATGGATCTATCCGCACAGCTGGATTCTGCTGATGGTTCGCAACAGCGAAGGCCAGCTGGAGCAATGGCCGATCGAGATGGGCTCGCCGGGCGGCCTGGCCAGAGAGGGCTGGCTGCCGAAGACGCTGACGCCGGGCATGAGCGTGACCGCGGTCATCCGCCCCCTGAAGGACGGCACCCATGGCGGCCAGTATCTGTCGGTCACGTTTCCCGACGGCAGGACCTTGGGCCTGGGCAACGTGAGCAATGTCGGCGCGGGCGCCGACGCCCCATAGACGCAATTTCGCGTGCCACTGCTTCGAGGCCTCAGATTATTCGCCCCGGCGCGACAGCGCCGAAAATGCTCGACGCGCAAAGCGTCCAGAACACCGCTTCCAGATCCGCCACGACCAGGAGAAGACCCATCGAGGCCGGAGCAAGCGACTTGGCGATCTGCTGAATCATGCGATCAACGAACATGAGCGCGGCGCAGTACCGGCTGGGCGTCGATGTGGGCGGCACCCATACGGATCTGGTGCTGCTGGATGCCGCGACCGGACAGGTGATGGTCGAGAAGGTCGCCAGCACGCCGAAGAATCCGGCGCTCGGGGTGCTGGACGGGGTGGCGCGCTTCGCGGCGCGCGGCATCGCTCCGGGCAGTATCGCGTTCTTCGCCCATGGCACCACCATCACCACCAACGCGCTGCTCGAGATGCGCGGCGCCAAGGTCGGCCTCCTGATCACGCAAGGCTTCCGGGCGGTGCAGGAGATCCAGAACCAGGCCCGCGACGGCAACCTGTTCGACTACTTCGATGCCAAGCCGGTCCCGATCGCGCCGCAGAGCCTGACCAGGGAGATTCCCGAGCGCAGCGACTACGCGGGCCGTGTGCTGCTGCGGCTCGATCGCGAGGCGGTGCGGCGCGCCGCCCGCGAGCTCGACGCGGCGGGCGTCGAATCGATCGCGGTCTGCTACCTGTTCTCGTTCATGAACCCGGCGCACGAGCAGGAAACCCGCGCGCTCATTCTCGAAGAATGTCCGCAGCTGCATGTCTCGCTGTCGAGCGAGGTGCTGCCGCGCATTCGCGAATGGTCACGCATGTCCACCACGCTGGTCAACGCGTATCTGGAGCCGGTGCTGGTGCGCTACATCGATCATCTCAATCGCGGCCTGGACCAGGCCGACGTCGGCAGCGAGCAGCGCTTCCTGATGCAGTCGAACGGCGGGGTGATGCCGTTCTCGGCCGCCATCGCGGGCGGCCGCACGGTGCACACGCTGTTCTCCGGCCCAGCCGCGGGCGCCCAGGCCAGCGCCCACCTGGCGGAGGACGCGGCCAGGACCGGGCTGGTCACCCTCGACATGGGCGGCACCAGCGCCGACATCGCCTTCATCGAAGGCGGCGCGCCGCTCGAAGTGACCGAAGGCACCATCGCGCGCCGGCAGATCGACGTGCCGGCGCTGGACATGACCTCGATCTCGGCGGGCGGCGGCTCGATCGCCTGGATCGACGGCGGCGGCTTCCTCAATGTCGGCCCGCAGAGCGCAGGCGCCGATCCGGGGCCGGTCTGCTACGCCCGCGGCGGCACGCGGCCGACCGTCACCGACGCTGACCTGGTGTGCGGCTATCTCAATCCGGAATATTTCCTCGGCGGCGCCCAGGCGCTCGACATCAAGGCCGCGCGCGCCGCGCTGGCAACGCAGATCGCCGAGCCGTTGAAGATGGAGCTCATGGAAGCCGCGGCCGGCATCCAGCGCATCGTCGACATGCGCATGGCCGACGAGGTGCGGGTCTTTGCCGCCAAGCGCGGCGTCGATCTCTCCGCGTTCACGCTGCTGCCATTCGGCGGCGCCGGCGCCGTGCACGCGGCCGCTGTCGCGCAGGAGCTGGGCATGCGCCGCATCCTGGTGCCGCCGCGGCCGGGCGCGTTCTCGGCGCTCGGGCTGCTCTGCACCGACGTGGTTCACGACTATGTCCGCTCCGAGCTCAAGCCGCTCTCCGAGATGACGCCGGCGCATGCGGAGGAGATTTTCGCCCAGCTCGAGGACAAGGCCCGCGCCGAATTGCAAGCCGAAGGCATCAATCCGGCCGATGGGCGCTTCGCGCGCGAGCTTGATCTGCGCTACACCGGCCAGGGCTATGAATTGCGCACCCCGCTCGATGGGCTGTTCGGCGATCGCCTGACGGAAGCTTCGCTCGCGGCGGTGCGGGCGCGCTTCGACGAGCGCCATGCCCAGATCCACGGCCATGCCGCCAAGGAGCGGCCGGTGGAGCTGGTGAGCTATCGCCTGCGCGTGCGCGTGATCGTGCCCAAATACCAGCCGGTGCCCGAGGCGGCGCCGTCCTCACCGCGCCCGATCGAGGCCGCCATCAAGGGCCGGCGCCGGATTCAGCCCGCCGGCAAGGACTCGGTCCATGCGATTCTCTACGAGCGCGACCGGCTCGACATCGGCGCCGCCGTCAGCGGCCCCGCCGTCATCGAGCAGCTCGACGCCACCACCGTGATCCCGCCCGGCTGGAGCGGCCAGGTCGATGCCTATCGCAACCTCATCCTGCGGAGCCAGTGATGCGCCTTAGATCCGTAGCCCGCATGAAGCCACCAGGGCGTTTACGCCCGTCTTCGACGGGCTATGGCGAAATGCGGGAACAGCCTTCCCGGATTTCGCTTCGCTCCGTCCGGGCTACATGCGTGAGGAGCTTATGAGCGTGGACGCCATCACCATCCAGATCCTGCGCAACAAGATCACCAGCCTGGTCGATGAGATGCATTATCATTTCTATCGTTCCGGCTATTCGACCATCATCCGCGAGTCGCGCGACTTCAGCTGCGTGATTCTCGACCGGCACGGGCGCCTGATCGTGGCGCCGCC
The DNA here is from genome assembly GCA_036502925.1 of Xanthobacteraceae bacterium. Classification (GTDB taxonomy): domain Bacteria; phylum Pseudomonadota; class Alphaproteobacteria; order Rhizobiales; family Xanthobacteraceae; genus VAZQ01. The sequence goes on along the minus strand of DASXXS010000177.1, from coordinate 10,932 downwards.
GATGTTCTTCCATGCGCCGGTCTATCGCCACCTGGTCGGCCGCATCCTGGAACTCTACGGCGCGCCCGGCGCGATGCAGGACGGCGACGTGTTCGTCTCCAATCATCCCTATGAGGGCGGCCTGCCCCATGTGTCCGACATGGCGTTCGTGGCGCCGGTCTTTGTCGATGGCGCGATCGTCGCCTTTTCGGGCTCGATCGCCCACAAGGCCGACGTGGGCGGCACCGTGGCGGGCTCGACCTCGGCCAATGCCACCGAACTGTTCCACGAAGGCGTGCTGGTGCCGCCGATCAAGATCTGGGAGGCCGGGCGCGCGCTGCCCGACATCGAGCGGCTTATCCTCGCCAACAGCCGGCAGCCGGCGCTGGTGCGCGGCGACATGCAGGCCCAGATCGCCGTCACCCGGATGGGCGCCGCGCGGGTCAAGGAGCTGGCCGGGCGCTTCGGCGCCGGCGCGCTCGTGGAAGCCTTCGCCGGCATCCTCAAAGGCGCCGCGGACGAGCTCAAAGGCGCGATCGCCAAGCTGCCAAACGGCACCGCATCGGCGGAGGGATTTCTGGACAGCGACGGCGTGGTGGTCGAGCAGCCGGTGAAGCTCGCGGTCACCATCACGATCCGGGACGGCGGCGCCGGGTTCGATTTCTCGAACAGCGATCCGCAGGCCAAGGGGCCGATCAACCTGCGTCCCTCGATGGTGGAGGCTTGCGTGTTCTATTGCCTGCTCGGGAGCCTCGACCCGAACCTGCATTTCAACGACGGCATGCGCGACGTCGTGACCCTGACATTTGCGCCCCGCACTGTCACCAATGCGGAGCCGCCGGCCCCGGTCTCCAACTATCAGATGGTCAACCTGATGCTGGTGGACGTGATCCTGGAGGCCTTGGCCAAGCTCAATCCGGGCCGCGCCATCGCGCATTCGGGCGCCTCGAGCGCGCTCGGCATCGCCTGGAGCAAGGGCCGCCCCGGCCAGTCCGCCATGCAATATGAGATCGCGGGCTCGGCCTATGGGGCGGGCGTCGGCCATGACGGCGTGACCGCGACCGCCACGCATCTGAGCAACCTGCACACCACCCCGATCGAGATCCTGGAATCGGAGTTTCCCTGCCGGATCACGCGTTTCGGCCTGGTGCCGGATTCCGGCGGCGCCGGGCAATGGCGCGGCGGGCTGGCGATGCAGCGCGAATACGAATTGCTGGAGAGCGCGACCGTCATCCGCCGCTTCAACAAGACCCGTTTCCCGCCGCAGGGCCTCGCCGGCGGCAAGCCCGGCACGCGCGCGCGTTTCGTGGTGCGGCTCGGCACCCGGCAGGAATTCGAGACCAAGGCGTCGGCCCGCGTCGAGATGAAGGCGGGCGAGCGCTTTCTGCTGCAAAGCGCCGGCGGCGGCGGTTACGGCGATCCGCACCGCCGCGACCGCGCCGCGCTTGCCCGCGATGTGGCCGAAGGCTATGTGACGCAAGCTGCCGCGAAGAAGGATTACGGCGGGTAATGTTTGTAGTTTGTAGCCCGCATGGAGCCATAAGGGCGTTTACGCCCGTCTTCGACGGGCTATGGCGTAATGCGGGTGCGGCATTCCCGGATTTCGCTTCGCTCCATCCGGGCTACAAACTGCGCCCGGGATACAGAAGGATTCCACCATGGCGTTTTCCAGCTGGCGCGGCGTGGTTGGCATGATCAATCCGACCATGCGGCCGGGCGTGACCGAGGAGGTCATTCGCCTGCTGCCGGAAGGCATCGGGCTCATTCCCATCTTCTTGAATATTCGCCGCGGCACCGAGGACGAATTCGCCACCATGATGCCGCATTACGAAAAGGCGATCGCGCTGCTGGCCGAGCAGAAGTGCGACCTGATCCATCCGCACGGCGCGCCGCCCTTCATGGTGCACGGCTTCAAGGGCGAGGCCCGCATCGTGGCGGCCTGGGAGAAGAAATTCAAAATCCCGATCATGAGCGTGGCGCAAAACCATGTCCGGGCGCTCAAGGCGCTCAAGGCCAGGACCATCGTCGGCGCCACCTATTTTCCGGCCAAGCTCAACGCCGTGTTCGCGAAATATTTCAAGGATGCAGGCTTCAAGGTGCGCGACATGACCGGCGTCGATGTGCCGTTCGACAAGGTGCAGGAGCTCTCGGGCGAGCAGGTCTATGCCCATATCAAGCGCAATTTCCTCAGCAGCAAGGGCGCCGACGCGATCTACATGCTGGGCTCGGGCTGGCGCACGCTCGACATCATCAAGCTCCTGGAGCAGGATTTGCAGGTGCCGGTGGTGCATCCGGTGCCGGCGCGGGTGTGGGAGATTCAGAAGCGGCTCAACGTGCGCGAACCGCGCGCCGGGTATGGTTATTTGCTGGAGGCGATGCCGTAGGGGCGCCCCCTGTGGGCGGCCAGGGCGGCCACAAGGGCCGCCCAATCGTAGGGGCGCCCCTCGTGGGCGCCCGTGATGAGGCGCCGGCAGGGGCGGCCACAAGGGCCGCCCCTACAATTAATGTTCATCTTCGCGGCCGGGTTGGGCGTGCGGGAATTGAGGCGGGAGCGGGATCGATGAGCGGAATTTGGCAACGGGTGCTGAGTCTCGGAATAGCGCTGAGCCTGCCGGCGATGCAGCCGGCGCAGGCGCAATCGGTGGAGCAGTTCTACAAGGGCCGCGCCGTCACCATGCTGGTCGGCACCGCGCCGGGCGGCATCAACGACATATCGGCCCGCCTGGTGGCGAAGCATCTCGGCCGCTTCATCCCCGGCAATCCGGCCATCGTGGTGCAGAACAATCCCGGCGCCGGCGGGCTGATCACCGCCAACAAGCTCTACAACAATGCCGAGAAGGACGGCTCCGTGCTCGCCAAGTTCGAGCGCGCGGTGCCGCAGCTGCAGATTCAGGGCGATCCCAACGCCCAGTTCGATTCCACCAAATTCGTCTGGCTCGGCAGCCTCTCGTCCTACGCCAACGACGCCTATCTGCTGCTGGTCAATGCCAACAGCCGGGTGAAGAGCGTGGACGAGCTGAGGGGGCCCGGCCTGCCGATCAGTCTCGGCTCCGACAATTCGGCCTCCAGCAACCAGATTTTCGCGGTCATCGCCAAGGAGGTCCTCGGCCTCAACGTGAAGGTGATCCGCGGCTATACCGGGGCCGCGAGCCTGTTCCTGGCCATGCAGAGCGGCGAGCTCGACGGCCAGTTCGTCGGCTTGAGCTCGATCAAGAGCGGCCAGCGCGACTTGTGGAGCAAAGGCGCGTTCCGGCCGCTCATGGCGTTCGGGCGCACCACCCGTCACCCGGAGTTCCCGAACATTCCGATCGGCCGCGAGATGACGAGCGATCCGGGCGCGCTGGCACTCATCAGCTTCGCCGAGCTGCCGTTCTTTATGGCGCTGCCGTTCGCGGCGCCGCCCGGCATCCCGGCCGACCGCGCCAAGGCGCTGCAGACCGCCTTCATGGAGATGAGCCGCGACCAGGAATTCCTGGCGGAGGCCGACAAGATCGGCATCGACATGAGCCCGATCGACGGCGCCGGAATCCTGAAGCTGTTAACCGCCACCGCCGCCACCCCGAAGGACGTGATCGCGCGCTACACCGCCATCACGGCGGAGAGGAAGTAGGACGCCGAGGCGCGCAAAGCGCCTTCTTGTTAAGCAGTAGAACTACTCAAAGAGGCGCGGCTTGCGCGGCCTATCCGCGGCGAGCGGGAATCCGCGCCAGTCGTACCGCTCCGGCTACGGAAGCTGGCGACGCTCTTCCGCCCGCGTCCTGGCCCGCCGGCCGTAGGGCGAGCGGCCGGTGCCAGGGCGACCCCGTGCGAGAGGTAAGGCGCGAGGCCCGACGAACCGGTCGGCGGCCCTGCCGCGGCTGCGCGTGCGACCGGGTTTATTGAAAAAGCATTCACCAGCGACATCTGCTGCACGCTCCACGCTTGGCAAGCTGTGGGCTCAAACGTGGGTTAGACCCCAACCTCCAGGACCCCCGTTTATAAATGCGCCCAAACCCACTAGATAAAGTGGAAGCGTCTCATGCCGGCAAGGGATGACGGCGATGCAGGTGACTTACGAGCCGGGGCTTGTCTTGCTCTCAATCGTGATGGCGGTTCAGGGTGCCTATGTCGGCTTGAGCCTGTCTGTGCAAATTGCCGCCGCCGCCGGCACGCGGCGCCGCTTGCTGCTGGCGGGAGCCGCATTTTCGTTGGCGGTCGCGATTTGGACCATGCATTTTGTCGGAATGCTGGCCGCCCGGTTGCCTTTTCCGGTCGATTATCTGGTCTTCCCGACGCTTCTATCATTACTCGTGTGCGTCATGGTGGTAGGGTCGGCGGTTTATGCCGCCAGCGCCGGACCTCTCACTTGGGTCCGCCTGACCCTGTCCTCGTGCTTGATGGGCGGCGGGATCTTCTCGATGCACTACATCGGCATGAGCGCGCTACACGCGAGCGCCCATATGATCCACGCCCCGGTCTATGTCGCAGGGAGCATGGCCGTTGCCATCGCCGCCTCGGGATTGGCCCTTTGGCTGGCGAACCACAAAGGCGTACGCCCGCCATTGATCCTGTCGGCAATAGCCTTCGGCATTGCCGTTTCTGGAATGCACTATACGGCAATGGAAGGTATGACGCTGTTTCCGCACGCGACGGCACTGTCGGCGGCACCGGCGCTGTCGACCGATCTGCTCGCAATCGTGGTGGCTGTCGTTGCTTTTGGTATCTCCGGAATATTCCTACTGATCCTTGTGCCGGATCACGCGCGATCCATATCGACCCCCGTCTCGGTCACACGCGACAGTTCACTTGAGACGGCGACGGCGGAAATCGCACAGGCAAAGGCGTCCGACGATCCCGCCGATAATCCCGAATTGGGGCGAGGAACATACGCGCCGCTTGGCGGTGCCGGCGCGCCGCCACGACGTTTCGCGCGCCACCTCCCCGTCGAACGCGACGGCGGCACGCATTTCGTCGCCGTGGAGGACGTCGTGGCGATCCAGGCCAACGCGCATTACACCCACATCTTCAACGGCAACGACAAGCTCTTCTGTCCGCTCTCCATCAGCGATGTCGAATCGCGGCTCGACGGCGAGCGGTTTGTCCGCATTCATCGCAGCCATATCGTCAATATTGAGCGCGTGCGCGGATATAAGCGGAGCGGCGACAGCGAAATGGTCGAGATGGATGCGGTGCATCACTACCTGGTTCCGGTCAGCCGCAGCCGCATTGGCTGGCTGAAGTCACGCGTGGCCGCGATCACCGGCGCGGCGTCCGGAAGCGGCCCGCGCCGCCGACATGATTTCGCATCGCAATAACGACCTGCGACCTGGCGCTGCCAAAGCGGGCGGACCACCGATTGTGTCAGCACGCCTGACGCAATTCGTGCATAGGCGCCGCCGTTCGTGCCGCCACCACGCCATTCGTACACGGGTCGCCCGATTGGTGCACCGCAGGTTGCTGTTGCGGCGCACACTTCGGCAGCCTCGCCGTCAGTCCAATGGATGAGGGCGTCCCCAAGTGGTCCGCAATGTCGGCCGTAAGCCGACGAGGCCAGGCGCCCGGGAGAGGTGCCCATGATACCTGGGATTTTTGCCTATCATCGTCCCGCATCCGTCACCGAAGCGGTCGGCCTGCTCGCTGATTTTGGCGACGAGGCGCTGGCGCTTGCCGGCGGACACAGCCTCATCCCGATGATGAAGCTGCGGCTCGCCAAGCCGGCGCATTTGATCGATCTCGGCGGCATTTCCGATCTCAAGGGCGTTCGCGCCGACGGCAGCGACATCGTCATTGGCGCGATGACGACGCAGCACGAGCTGATCGGGTCTGCGCTGCTGAGCGCAAAGCTCCCCATCTTGCGTGAAACGTCGTTGCTGATCGCCGATCCTCAAGTGCGCTATGTCGGCACGCTGGGCGGCAATGTGGCGAACGGCGATCCCGGCAACGACATGCCCGCCGTGATGATTTGCCTCGGTACGAACTATCACGTCGCCGGCAAGGCGCGCGAGCGTCGCATTGCGGCTCGCGAGTTCTACCAGGGCGCCTATTTCACTGCGCTCGAGCCGGGCGAAATCCTCACCGCCATTCGCATTCCGGTGCCGCCCGTCGGGCACGGCTACGCCTATGAAAAACTTAAGCGCAAGGTCGGCGATTATGCGACCGCCGCCGCCGCGGTCCTGTTGACCATGAGCGGCAGCAAGGTCGCAAGCTGCTCGATCGGCTTGACCAATGTGGCGGAGACGCCGCTTTGGGCGCAAGAGGCCGGAAGAATTCTCACCGGCTCAACACTCGATGCCACCACGGTGAAAGAGGCGGTAGCCGCCGCCGAGGCGATCACGTCACCCGCCTCCGATGGTCGCGGGCCGGCGATTTACCGCACCAAGATGGCGGGCGTGATGCTCGCCCGCGCCCTCGCGCGCGCCAAAACACGCGCCGGCGCCTGACATTCCGGGAGACACAAATGCCCAAATCCCAGATTTCCCTGACCGTGAACGGCAAGGCGGTCGAAGCGCTGGTCGAGCCGCGCACCTTGCTGATCCACTTCCTGCGCGAGCAACTGAATCTCACCGGTGCGCATATCGGCTGCGATACCAGTCACTGCGGCGCCTGTACCGTCGATCTCGACGGCAAGTCGGTGAAATCCTGCACGGTCTTCGCAGTGCAGGCGAACGGCGCCGACGTCCGCACCATTGAAGGCATGGCCGCGGCCGACGGCACATTGCATGCGTTGCAGGAGGGCTTCCGTGAGATGCACGGCTTGCAATGCGGCTTTTGCACGCCCGGCATGATCATGCGCGCCTACCGGTTGCTGCAGGAGAACAGCGCTCCCACCGAGGAGGAAATCCGCTTCGGCATCTCGGGAAACCTGTGCCGCTGCACCGGCTATCAGAACATCGTCAAAGCCATTCAATACGCCGTCGCCAAGATCGGTGGCGTGCCGTTCCAGGAGGCCGCAGAATGAACGACATGACCCCCACCTCCGCCGAGCGTGCCGAAAAGCTCCAGGGCGTTGGCTGCAAGCGCAAGCGCGTCGAGGACATCCGCTTCGTTCAAGGCAAAGGCAACTACGTCGACGACCTGAAGCTGCCCGGCATGCTGTATGGTGACTTCACGCGTTCGCCGCACGCCCATGCCCGCATCAAGAAAATCGATGCGTCCAAGGCCAAGGCGGTGCCGGGCGTGCTCGCGGTTTTGACGGCGGCCGATCTCAAGCCGCTCGGCTTACATTATATGCCAACGCTTGCAGGCGACGTAGCCGCCGTGCTGGCCGAGGAGAAGGTGCTTTATCAAAACCAGGAAGTTGCTTTCGTCATCGCCGACGACCGCTATGTCACCGCCGATGCAGCTGACCTGGTCGAGGTCGAATACGAAGCGCTCCCGGTGGTCATCGACCCGTTCAAGGCGATGGCGCCGAACGCGCCGCTGTTGCGCGAGGATATCAGGGACAAGACCGATGGCGCGCACGGCACGCGCAAGCACCACAATCACATCTTTACGTGGGAGATGGGTGACAAGGACGCCACCGACGTGGCCTTCCGCAAGGCCGACGTGACAATCAAGGAACTGATTTCCTACCAGCGCGTACATCCCTGTCCGCTCGAGACATGCCAATGCATCGCCTCGTTCGATAAGATCAAGAGTGAGCTGACGGTCTGGGGGACGTTCCAAGCTCCGCACGTGATTCGCACCGTCGCCTCGCTGATCTCCAAGATTCCCGAGCACAAGATCCACGTCATTGCGCCCGATATCGGCGGCGGTTTCGGCAACAAGGTCGGCGCCTACCCCGGCTACATCTGCGCGATCGTCGCGTCCATCGTGACCGGACGGCCGGTGAAATGGGTCGAGGATCGCATCGAGAACCTATCGACCACGGCGTTCGCGCGCGACTACCATATGACCGCGGAAGTTGCCGCGACCAAAGACGGCAGGGTTACGGGACTGCGCGTCCACACGATCGCGGATCATGGTGCATTCGATGCCTGCGCCGACCCGAGCAAATGGCCGGCCGGCTTCTTCAATATCGTGACCGGGTCATACGACTTCCCGGTCGCGCATGTAAGCGTGGACGGCGTATATTCCAACAAGGCGCCGGGTGGCGTGGCCTATCGCTGCTCGTTCCGGGTCACCGAAGCGGCCTATTGCATCGAACGCGCCATGGACATCATGGCGCAGAAGCTTGGCATCGATCCGGCGGAATTCCGGATGAAGAACCTGATCAGGCGCGAGCAGTTCCCCTACACGTCGGCTCTCGGCTGGGAATACGATTCCGGCGATTATGACACGGCTTTGAACAAGGCGATGGATAGCATCGGATACGCCAAGCTGCGCACCGAGCAGAAGGCCAAGCAGGAGGCTTTCAAGCGCGGTGAGACGCGCGAGCTGATGGGCATCGGCGTGGCATTCTTCACCGAGATCGTCGGTGCCGGACCGTCACGCAATTGCGACATCCTCGGCATCGCCATGTTCGATTCCGCCGAGATACGTATTCACCCAACGGGGAGCGTCATTGCGCGCCTCGGCACCAAGTCGCAGGGCCAAGGCCACGAGACGACCTACGGCCAGATCATCGCCACCGAGCTCGGGCTCCTGGCCGACAACATCACCGTCGAGGAGGGCAATACGGACACGGCGCCCTACGGCCTCGGCACCTATGGCTCGCGCTCGACGCCGGTCTCCGGCGCCGCGACCGCCACGGCTGCGCGCAAGATCAAGGCGAAGGCGCAGATGATCGCCGCGCATCTGCTCGAGGTGCATGACGACGACCTCGAATGGGACGTCGACCGCTTCCGCGTGAAGGGCAATCCCGAACGCTTCAAGACCATGACTGAGCTCGCCTGGGCGGCCTACAACAGCGTGCCGCCCGGCATGGAGCCCGGGCTGGAAGCGGTGAGCTATTACGACCCGCCCAACATGACCTTTCCGTTCGGCGCTTATATCTGCGTGGTCGATGTGGATGTCGATACCGGCGCAACCAAGGTCCGCCGCTTCTACGCGTTGGACGATTGCGGCACGCGCATCAATCCAATGGTCATCGAAGGCCAGATCCACGGTGGTCTGACCGAAGCGTTCGGCATCGCCATGGGTCAGGAGATCCATTACGACGAGGACGGCAACGTAACCACGGCTTCGCTCATGGATTATTTCCTTCCGACCGCGGTCGAAACCCCGAAATGGGAAACCGACTGGACGACGACGCCCTCGCCGCACCACCCGATCGGCGCCAAAGGCGTGGGCGAAAGCCCAAATGTCGGCGGCGTGCCGTGCTTCGCCAATGCGGTGAACGACGCCTTCCATTTCCTGGGCTCGACCCATATCGCGATGCCGCACGACAACTGGCGCACCTGGATGGTGGCGGATCGCCTAGGGCTGCACGGGTGAAATGACGCACCGTGCGAAGGGAATCGAGCGACCGATATGACTTTGAGCCGCGATGATATCTCTGACCGCCTGGCCGCCGTCGGCTATATCGCCGATCGCGATATCGCGACAGCGCTGTGGCTGATGGACTATCTCAAGCGCCCGCTGCTGCTCGAGGGCGAGGCCGGCGTCGGCAAGACCGAGGTCGCGAAGGCGCTCGCCGCGGTGCACGGCGCCGAGCTGATTCGGCTGCAATGCTACGAAGGTCTCGACCAGAATGCGGCGCTTTACGAGTGGAACTATCAACGCCAGCTTCTCGCCATCAAGGCCCGCGAGGGCATCGGCGAAGATGCCGACACGATCGAGGAGCACATTTTCTCCGAGCGATATCTGCTCGAGCGGCCGCTGCTTGCCGCCATCCGGCGTGAAAAACCGCCAGTGCTCCTGGTCGACGAAGTGGACCGGGCAGACGAGGAGTTCGAGGCGTTCCTGCTCGAGCTGCTGTCGGATTTCCAGATCAGCATCCCCGAGCTCGGCACCGTCAAGGCGACCTCTATACCGCGCGTGGTGCTGACGTCGAACGGGACGCGCGAGCTTTCGGACGCGCTGCGGCGGCGCTGTCTTTACCATTATGTGGATTTCCCCGACATCGACCGCGAGGCGAAGATCATCCTGACGCGCACGCCGGGGATCGACAGCGCGCTCACGCTGCAGATCGCCCGGATGGTCGCGGCGGTGCGCAAGGAGGACTTGCGGAAGGTGCCGGGCGTTGCCGAAACCCTCGATTGGGCGGCAACGCTTGCGGGTCTCGACGTGCATGATGTTCGCCAGGAACCGGAAGCCGTCTACGAGACGATGATCTGCCTGCTCAAGACGCACGAGGACCGCAGCCGCCTCACGCGCGAGGTGACTGACCGGCTGCTCGGCAAGGTGGCCTGAGTAATGGCAGGCTCAGCGATCAGCATGTCCGGACAGAGCATCGGCGCCCCGACGCGCCGACGGCTTGCCGGCTTCGCACGCACGTTGCGCGACAACGGCTTCAAGGTCGGGCTGGCGGAGACGAGAGACGCTCTCACGATCCTCGCGCTGCCGCCGGCGGCGCGGCCTTCGTCGCTAAAGCCCGCCTTGCGGTCGCTCTTCTGCGCGACCCACTCCGATTGGGAGCGCTTCGACGAAATCTTCGACGCCTTCTGGCGGCGTCGTGGTCTTCGTCAAGCTCGCACGCTGTCGTGCTCGGCGACGGAAAGTCGTGTGCCGCCGCAGCGTCTCGCGCAGGCCGGTGCCCCGATGGGAGCGCCGGGCCTGCCGGGTTACGTCGAACGGCACGGCGAGGGTCACGGCACCGGCGATGGCCGCGGGAAACGCGAAGGCGCCTCGCGCTTTGAAAATCTCGTCGGCGTCGACCTTCGCCACCTCGTCGATCCCGCCGACATCGCGCAGGCCTCGGCGCTTGCCGAACGTCTGGCCCGCGTCATGCGTGCGCGGCTTGTCCGTCGCGAGCAGGTGCGCCGGCGCGGGCGACGGCTCGACCTGCGCCGCACCATTCATCGCAATGTGTCGCACGGCGGAACGCCGGTGGACCTCGCCTGGCGGCGGCGCAAGATCAAGCCGCTGCGGCTC
>DASXXS010000176.1:0-1855 GCA_036502925.1 Xanthobacteraceae bacterium | reverse complement strand
CTCCCTGCTCCCTGCTCCCTGCTCCCTGCTCCCTACTCGCTATCCGCCATTCGCTGTTCGCCACCCAGGAACCACCAATGCTCTCCATCGACAACCTGCACAAAGTCTTCCAGGCCGCCGGCAGCGCCGAAGTCCGCGCCGTCGATGGCATCAGCCTGAGCGTCGAGCCGGGGCGGCTGCTGACCCTGCTCGGCCCCTCCGGCTGCGGCAAGACCACCACGCTGCGCTGCCTCGCCGGCCTGGAGCGGCCGGATTCCGGCCGCATCGTGATCGGCGACACGACGGTGTTCGATTCCGCCAAGGGCATTTTCGTGCCGGCGAGCGATCGCGGCATCGGCATGGTGTTCCAGTCCTACGCGATCTGGCCGCACATGTCGGTGTTCGAGAACGTGGCTTTTCCGCTGCGCGTTTCGCGCGCGCGCAGATACGGCTCGGCGCAGATCAAGGACAAGGTGCGCCAGGCGCTCGAGATGGTGCGCCTCGCCGGCTTCGAGCACCGCTCCTCCACGCAGCTCTCGGGCGGCCAGCAGCAGCGCCTGGCGCTGGCGCGCGGGCTCGTGCATGAGCCCAAAGTCCTGCTGCTCGACGAGCCGCTCTCGAATCTCGACGCCAAGCTGCGCGAGCAGATGCGCTTCGAGCTCAAGCACCTGCAGCGGACGCTGCGCATCACCACGGTCTATGTCACCCACGACCAGGCCGAGGCGCTGGCGCTCTCCGACGAGATCGCGGTGTTCAATGCCGGCCGCATCGTGCAGCGCGGCAGCCCGCAGGACATCTACAGCCATCCGGCCACGCGCTTTGTCGCCGACTTCATCGGCTCGGCCAATTTCCTCGCCGGATCGGTGACCCAGGAAGCCGGGCCCGACGGCCTGGTCGGCGTCGCGACCGCGCACGGGACTTTCCGCTGCCCGTTCGGGGAGGCGGTCCGCCCCGGCCAGAAGGTGGTGGTCACCGCCCGTCCGGAGGACCTCATGCTCTATCCTTCGCCGCCCGGCGACGGGCTCAACGTGCTCGCCGGCACGGTCTCGGGCCGGGTCTTTCTCGGCGACGTCATCGATTATATCGTGGATGTCGGCGAGGCCGAGCTGCGCATCCGGGCCCGGCCGGAGCACGCGTTTCGCGTCCGGGAAACCGTGCATATCGGCATCGCGCCGCAGAAGTGCGTCGGCCTGGCGGCGTGATATAGTGGCGAGTAGGGAATGGCGAATGGCGAATGGTGAGTAGTGAGTAGTGAGTAGTGAGTAGTGAGTAGGGAAGAGCGCGTAGTCCATCCCACTTTCTACTCCCTACTCCCTACTCGCTACTCGCCCCTAGAAAGGTTCATCCATGATCAATGCCAAAGTCACCGGATTGCGCGGCGTCGAGCTGGCGGTGCGGGATCTGCATCAGTCCGCCGCGTTCTACAGCCAGGTCTGGGGGCTCGAGCCGGTCGGTGGGCAGGGCGATACGCTGCGTCTGCGCGGCAACGGCGCCGAGCATCACGTGGTCACGTTGCGCGAGCGGCCCGACCCGGGCCTCCTCGGCGTGCACTTTGCGGCCGCCGATCGCGACGCCGTGGTGGCGCTCCATGCCAAAGCCAAGTCCCTCGGCGCCGCCGTCGACGGCGCGCCCGCCGACCTGCCGCGCGAGGCCGGCGGCGGGTTCGGGTTCTCGTTCCGCAGCCTCGAAGGCCACGTGCTCAATGTCTCCTCCGACGTGGCGCGCCATGAGAACGTGGTCAACGACCGCTCCAAGCCGCTCAAGCTGTCCCATGTGGTGCTCAATGCCTCCCGGATCGGCGAGGAGATCGCGTTCTTCATCGACCTGCTCGGCTTCAAATTGAGCGACTCGACCCAGATGATGGAGTTCATCCGCT
>DASXXS010000175.1:0-9891 GCA_036502925.1 Xanthobacteraceae bacterium | reverse complement strand
GCCGAGTGGGGCTACGGGCTGCTGCTGCTGCAGCTCATACTGGTGCCGATCCTGTTCATGGTGCAGGAGCTCACCGTGCGGCTCGGCATCGTCACGCGCAAGGGCCACGCGGAATTGATCGGGGAGCAGTTCGGCCGCGGCTGGGCCTGGCTTTCGGTCGCCACGCTGGTGATCTCCTGCATCGGGGCGCTGCTGAGCGAGCTGAGCGGATTGGCGGGAGTCGGCCTGCTCATCGGCGTGCCCGCGCCCGTCACCATGGTGCTGGTCGTCGCCGCGCTGATCCTGATGGCGTATCGCGGCTCATATCTCTCGGTCGAGCGGATCGCGATCGCGGTCGGGCTGTTCGAGCTGGTGTTCCTGGCGGTGGCGTGGCGCGCGCAGCCCGGCCTGGCCGATCTCGCCGCCGGCGCGATCGACATCACGTGGCGCGATCCGAAATATCTCTATCTCGTCGCCGCCAATATCGGTGCCGTGATCATGCCGTGGATGGTGTTCTACCAGCAATCGTCGGTGGTGGAGAAGAAGCTCAAGATCGAGGACCAGCCGGCGGCGCGCCTCGACACCGCGTTCGGCGCCGTGCTGACCCAGGTCATCATGGCGGCGGTACTGGTCGCGACCGCGGCGACATTGAGCGGCAGGACGCAGTCCGGCTCGCTCGATACGGTGCAGCAGATTGCGGAAGCGATCACGCCGTTTCTCGGCCAAGTGACCGGCAAGCTCCTGTTCGGTCTCGGCCTGGCGGGCTCGGCCCTGGTCGCCACCATCGTGGTGACGCTGACGGCCGCGCGCACCCTGAGCGAGGTTCTCGGCGTCAAGCATTCGCTCGAGCATGAACCCAAGGAAGCGCCCTGGTTCTACGGCATCTATACCGCCACCCTGGCGGCGGGCGCGCTGCTCATCGTCTCGGGCATCAATCTCGTCAGCCTCAGCGTCGGCGTGCAGGTCATGAACGCGCTGCTGCTGCCGATCGTTCTGGGATTCCTGTATCTGCTGGCGCGGCGGCTGCCCGAACCGCACCGCTTGCGCGGTGGCTATGCGGTCATTGTCGCGATCGTCATCGCGGCAGCGGTCGTATTCGGGGTTTACTCCGGGATCTCCGGATTGTGGGGCTGAGGGACGATCGCCATTTTCTGGTCGCCTTTCATTCATGGCCGGTTCAGCCCATTGATGCCAGATTTGTTCGTGACATCTGGATGCGCCTGAATAGGCAACAAGCGAATAAGCACAAGCGTCCATGCAACCAATCGCCGCTCAAGACGTTGGGTGTGGATGTCCTTGGCGGCATCCGGCTCGACCTGAAGTGTAGGATGCAATGCACAAGATCATGAAGCTCGCGACCCTGAAATTCACGTTCCCGCTTCTGGCACTTCTCGCCGTCGCATTCGCGCCTCCCGCGAATGCTGCCCCGACGGAGAAGCGCATGGCGCTCGTCATCGGCAATGGCGCTTACCAGGCCGGAGCGCTGGCGACCCCGGCCAACGACGCCGGGCTGATCGCCCAGACCCTGCAGGCAGCGGGCTTCGATGTGGTCGGCGCCCGCGATCTCGACGAGGATTCGCTGCGGCATGCGTTCCGGGATTTTGTCGATAATGTATCGAAGGCGGGTCCCGACACGGTGGTGGCCGTGTATTTCGCCGGTTACGGGCTTCAGCTCGAGGGCGAGAATTATCTGGTGCCCATCGACGCCAATATCGCTCGCGATGCGGACGTGGCGGTCCGGGCTTTGCGGCTGTCCGACTACACCCATGCGCTGGCGGGGCTGCATTTGAAGGCCACCATGGTGGTGCTGGATGCCGCCCGGGCGAGCCCGTTTTCCATCGCGGGACAGCCGCTGGCCGGCGGCCTTGCCTTGGTGGAGCCCGAACCGGGCATGCTGATCGCGTTCAACGCCACGCCCGGAACGGTCGCGCCGGAAGCCCAGGACGGCTACGGCCCCTACGCCAAGGCGATCGCCGAGATGATCCGGCAGGGCGGCCTGCCGCCCGCCGCTGTGTTCGACCGCGTCCGCTTGCGCGTCAACGAGCTGACGCAGGGCGCGCAGGTGCCCTGGGAAGCCTCGAAAATCGAATCGCAATTCGTTTTCTTCGAGCGCGGCCCCGATGCGCCGGCGCTCGCTTCGGCCGAGCAGAGCACCTCGATCAGCTCGGGGCCGATTCGCGACCTCGCCGCCCAGGACGCCTATTTGGCCGCCCTGTCGCGCGATACCTTGGACGCCTACGAAGATTTCCTGGCCGCCTATCCGCGCGATCCAATGGCGAAGCGGGTGCGCGCCATCGTGGCGGCGCGGCGCGAAGCCATCACCTGGCGGCGGACCTACCAAGTCGATACCCCGGACGCTTACTGGTCGTAT
Organism: Xanthobacteraceae bacterium; assembly: GCA_036502925.1. Classification (GTDB taxonomy): domain Bacteria; phylum Pseudomonadota; class Alphaproteobacteria; order Rhizobiales; family Xanthobacteraceae; genus VAZQ01. The sequence continues at coordinate 7,541 of DASXXS010000175.1, read as the reverse complement.
CTCAGGCGCTATCCACGCGGATCGCATGTCGCCGATGCCCGCCGCCGGCTCGTGCAGCTCGCCGCCGCGTTCGATCCACCCCCCCGGTTCGCCATGATCGATTACGACGTGCCGCCGCCGCCGCCGGACGAGGTGGTGTATTACGAGCGGCCGGTGCTGGTGTTCGACGATCCGTTCTTTGCGTTCGCGCCGCCGCCGCCGCCGCCGGTGTATTTCCTGGAGCCGCCGCCGCCTGAATTCGTGGTGCTGGAGCCGCCGCCGCCACCCTATGGAGCCTACATTCTCCCGGTGCCGGTCTTCGTGCCGGTCCCGGTCTATGTCAGCGCGCCGGTTTACGTGGCCCCGCCGCCGAATCCGATCATCTTCAACAACATCCACAACACGGTGATCGTCAACAACACGACCAATATCGTGACCATCACCAAGCCGGGCGGCCAGGTCGTGTCGACCGCACCGATTACGCCCCCCGCGGGCGGCGGCGCCAAGACGCCTGCCCCCACGCTGGCGCCCGCTCTGCCGCCATCGCTCGCGCCGAAGGCCGCGCTGATCAATAGCCAGAACCCGCCCGCGCCGGCCGCGAACCCGGCGGCCCAGGGAGGGATCAACTTGCCCCCCGGCCAGGGGACGCCTCCGGCCACCGGGGCTCCCTCGCCTGCGACCGGCAACAAGCCGCTGCTGACCCCGCCAGCCGCGACGCTCTCGCCGCCGCCAACCGGCAACAAGCCGCTGCCGAACCCGCCGGCCGCGACCCTCTCGCCGCCACCAACCGGCAACAAGCCGCTGCCGACACCGCCGGCCGCGACCCTCTCGCCGCCGCCAACCGGCAACCAACCGCTGCCGACACCGCCGGCCGCGACCCTCTCGCCACCGCCGACCGGCAACAAGCCGCTGCCGACACCGCCGGCCGCGACGCTCTCGCCGCCGCCAACCGGCAACAAGTCGCCGTCGACCCCGCCGGCTGCGACACTCTCGCCGCCGCCAACCGGCAACAAGCCGTTGCCGACCCCGCCCGCCGCGACGCTCTCGCCGCCGCCAACCGGCAACAAGCCGCCGTCGACCCCGCCCGCCGCGACTCTCTCGCCGCCGCCAACCGGCAACAAGCCGCCCTCGAGCCCGCCGGCTGCGACACTCTCGCCGCCGCCAACCGGCAACAAGCCGCTGTCGACCCCGCCGGCCGCAACCCTCTCGCCACCGCCAACCGGCAACAAACCGCCGTCGACCCCGCCCGCCGCGAAGCTGTCGCCGCCGGCGGCCGTCCACAACCCAGCGCCACCGCCTCCGCCCCCTGTGCATCAGCCGGCGCCAGCCATCGTGCACCAAGCGCCGCCGCCTCCGCCTGTGGTCCACCAGCCGCCACCGCCAGCGGCTGTGGTCCACCAGGCACCGCCGCCTCCCGTCGTGCACCAAGCCCCTCCCCCACCGCCACCGGTGCGCCAAGTCCAAGCGCCGCCGCCCCGGCCGGCCCCTCCGCCGCCTCAGGCGGCACCTCCGCCGCCTCAGGCGGCCGCCCGCCCGCCGACACCGCCGCCTGCCGCGGCCAAGCCAAAGTGTCCGGTGGTGAACGGCAAGGAAGTCTGCAGGTGAGGGACGATTCCTGAAGGAGCGCCGATTCAACGGCAGCTCCGCGAAAGGCCGCTCGATCTTCTCCATCCGGCGCCGCCCAAGACCTTGCGATTGCGGCACTCCGGCGCTGATGGAATTGCATCAAGATCGCGGCGGCCACCCCCTCGCCGCCATCGATGCGGGATCAAAGTCCCGAGCCGCGCGTTAATGCAAAGCGTGGCGGCGAGGTGCCCTCGCGGCACAGAGTCGCTCAAGGACTTTCTGGATCTCGACCTCAGAGAGCGAGGTCCAAAGCCGCACTCTCGAAACTCATCATCAGGCAGCGGGAGGATGCAAAATTGGCCGAGGCGAAAGACACGGACGATACCCTGCCTACCCTGTCCATATCACCCGAGAAGGTTTGCTACATCGTGGTGAAGGCGCGCGAATTCGACGTCAAGGACGTGGTGACGGACCCGGATGACGGGTCGAATCCGACCGATGACGCCATGATCTCGGTGCTCGAGGATAACCCCGACGATCCGGTTCTCCAGGAGCTGACAGCCTTCATCGGCGCGTTGACCGAGGATGAGCAGATCGATCTTGTTGCGCTGGCCTGGCTCGGTCGCGGTGACGGCGATATCGGCGACTGGGAGGCGTTGCGGGCCGAGGCGGCGCGGGCGCACAACAATCGGACGGCTTCCTATTTGCTCGGAATGCCGCAGCTGGCCGAATTTCTGGAAGATGCGCTTTCGGATTTCGGCCGCTCGTGTGACGAATTCGAGCTGGATCATCTGTGAGGGAATATTCCGCGAATAAGCGATTGCTGAAAAATACGACAATGCAAAAATAGATGAGCGGTTTCTGTTTCCAACAAATGCGAACCGCTTTAATGTCGCATTGAGGCGCCCCGGAACCGCAAGCGGCGGCGAGCGTCCGAGAGCGAGCCGGTCCGACATGACCCAAGACAACTTATCCAAGGACAACTTATCCAATGCCAACTTATCCGATGACATCTTATCCAATTTGGAGCGCCGCCTCGGGCCGCTTCACGCCAAGCAGCGACTGGGCATCGAAACCGACCATGAGGCGCAGGCTTTCGGCCACGGGCTCAATTTCTTCCACGTCGAGAACTGGTACTCGATTCATTCCGTCATCCGCAACGCGCTGAGGCTGGCGGGCCTGTACGGACGCGGATTGCGCAACGCCGAGCGCGTCGAGCTGCGGCACAACGACGTCAGGCTCGGCCAGTTGCCGGTGTCGTTCGACGGATTCGGCATACTTCATATCAGCGATATGCACGCCGACATGAACCCGGGGGCCATGAGCCGGCTGATCGAGCTCGTCAATGGGATGCGCTACGACATTTGCGTGCTGACCGGCGATTTTCGCGGCAAGACATTCGGGCCCTTCGACGCAACGCTCGAAGGCGTGGCTCGCGTCCGGTCGCACTTGGCCGGACCGGTGTTCGCAGTCCTGGGCAATCACGATACGATCAAAATGGTGCCCGGGCTGGAACAGATGGGAATACGCGTCCTGCTCAATGAATCCGAGCCGATCCTGCGCGGCAACGAGCGCATCCACCTGGCCGGCATCGACGATGCCCATTTCTACCGGGTCGACAACATCGAGAAGGCCGCCGCCGGCATTCCGCACGGCGCGCTTTCCATACTGCTGTCGCATACGCCGGAGATCTACCGGCAAGCCGCGCATGCGGGATTTCGGCTGCTGCTGAGCGGCCATACCCATGGCGGCCAGATTTGCCTGCCCGGATCGATCCCGATCACGCTGGATTCGGCGCTGCCGCGGCGCTTTGGAGCGGGCGCCTGGAAGTATCACGACATGATCGGCTATACGTCCGTCGGCGCCGGCTCGAGCATCATTCCGGTGCGCATCAACTCGCGTCCCGAGATTACGCTGCATCGTTTGCTGTGCGGTTGACGGCTTTAGTAGGGCCGGTCGCGAATGTGGGCTTTGTACAGCAGCAGAGAGAGAACCACCTCTCCGACAAAGAAGGTCGCAACCCCGATGGCGATGTCCAAGACGGACAATGCGAGCGCGGCGCGGCAGGCCAGCAGCGGAAACAGCGATTCGGGAATCTGATCGAGCCCGGTGGCCCGGCTGCTGGGCGCGAGATCGAGGCGGCGCTTCACGAAGCTCGAGACGAGGTCGCCCGCCATCGCAGCGCTCCCGACCGCAACGCCGATCTTCCAACCGAGCCCTAGAAGCGGCGCCACCAGCGCGCTCGACAGAATCGAGACGACGATTCCTCGTATGGTCTTGGATTTTCCGAACAGCGGCCTCCCGTCGATGAATTCGACACCGTCATCAAGCGCATACGAAAAACGCTCTCCGAATATCCTGGTGGCAATCACCGGCGCACCGTTGGCGACCGCCAGCAAGATTACAAGCTGCACAATGGTCAGGAATTGGATGCTCACCGGCCAACTCGCCTCTGCGGCATCTCGGCAATGCCTCGCGCTGCAGCCAGGCCGACCGTCTCGGCGCCGATGCAGGGAATGCACAATTCCGCCAAACGCCGCCGCGTCTGCGCCATGGAGCCGGCCACATCGATGCCGCGACAGGCATCCTCCACGACCGTCACTTCGAAGCCCTCGTGATGCGCATCCTCGGCCGAATAGCGCACGCAGAAATCGAATGCGAGCCCGGCCAAGAACACGCGCGTGAAGCCGCGTTCGCGCAGGTAGCCGGCCAGGCCGGTGGCGGTCTTGCGGTCGTTTTCGACAAATGCCGAATACGAATCGATTTCGCGGTGATAGCCCTTGCGCAGCACAAGCTCCGCATGCGGAACCTGAAGGTCGGCGCGGAGATCCGCGCCGCGGGTGCCTTGCACGCAATGATCCGGCCAAAGCACTTGCGTCCCATAGGCAAGCTCGACGGTCTCGTACGGCTTTCTGCCCGGATAGGTGCTGGCGAACGAAAGATGACCGCGTGGGTGCCAGTCCTGCGTCAGCACGACATGCTGAAAACGGGCGGCAAGGCGATTGACCAGCGGCACGAGCTCGTCGCCGTGCGGGACCGCAAGGCCGCCGCCCGGGCAGAAATCGTTCTGAATATCGACAATCAGCAAAATGTCGCGTTCGTCGATGGTCACGGTCTCGCTCATGATTGCTTCCTCTGCGCCTTGTGGCTCGTCCCGGTCTTGGCGATACGGCGATCGACCTCCGCGGCCAGCCCGGCGAGCACGCCCGTCACCTCGACCGGATAGGCGGACCCGGGCTCGAGCCGATGCAACGGCTGCGGCAGCCGAGCCAGATCCCGCGCGGCGCGCGCCCGGCAGTCCGCCAGCGTGGGGCCGGGTGCGATACGTCGGCCGCCTTGCATCACCGGCTGCAGCAGCGGCTCCCCGGCGTGTGGATCGTCTTCGATCGACATGATGTCGCCGGACATGCGGCCATCGGGGCCGTAGCGGCGCCAAACCTGCTTGCGGCCGGGCCAAGTCGCCTTGCCGGTCGAGCGCTTGCGACGCGGCAGGCCGGCATATTCCTCGAGCTTGTAGACGCAATCGAGCGCTGGCACGTCCGACGAGGTGGTGAGGCTGGTGCCGACCCCGAAACCATCGATCGGAGCGCCTGCCTTCAGCATGGCGGCAATCGAGTCTTCGTCGAGGCCTCCGCTCGCGAAGATCGCGACATCCGCAAGACCGCCGGCATCGAGGATGCGTCGAACGCTCTTGGACAGCGCGATCAGGTCTCCGCTGTCCAGGCGAACGGCACGGATCGCGATACCTGCGGTCTTGAGACGTGGCGCAAGCGCGACGACCTTTCTGGCCGCCGCCTCGGTATCGTAGGTATCGATGAGAAGGGTGAGGTTTTCAGGCCGCGAACGGGCGAATTTCTCGAACGCTTCGGCCTCGTCGTCGAAGGCCTGGATGAAGGAATGCGCCAACGTGCCGAAGGTCGGGATACCCCACAATTGCTCGGCCAGCACTGTTGCGGTCCCGGCGCAGCCTGCCACATAGCTTGCCCGCGCCGCCATGAGGCCGGCCTCGGCGCCGTGCGAACGACGCAGCCCGAAATCGACGAGCGTCTTGCCGGAAGCGGCCAGAACCATGCGCGCCGCCTTGCTCGCGATCAGCGATTGAAAATGCAGGATATTGGTGAGCCGCGTTTCAACCAGCTGGGCCTGCGGCATCGGCGCGCTCACGCGCAGGATCGGCTCGTCGGCGAAGAATACCGTGCCTTCCGGCATGGCATGCACATCGCCGGTGAAGCGAAAGCCGGACAGATAATCCAGGAGGTTCGGGCGAAAGCGCCCGGTTTGCGCCAGCCAATCGATCTCCTGCGCCGAAAACCGCAGCTGCTCCAGATATTCGAGCGCCTGGTCGAGGCCGGCCGCCATCAGAAATCCGCGGCGCGCCGGCAGCTTGCGCACGAAGAACTCGAATACCGCAGGCTTGGTCTCGCCGTGATCCAGATAGGCCTGGATCATATTGAGCTGATAGAGATCGGTAAGCAGCGCGCCGGCCAAGGGAGTTAAGTCCCGCTTCGTAGCCTTCGCCCCATCATATCCCATATCGCCGGCGGGTGAATGGTCACGGGCGCGAACGCTTGTGCGCGCGCCGGCGGCACGCAAGATCATGCATGAGCCGCGGTCAGCTGGCGGACCGCTTTCTCCGACGCTTCATCGCTTTCCGGCGTCTTGGGCTCCAGTGCCGATGCTATCGCCTCGTCGACCCGTTCCAACCAAACGAATTCGAGCTCCCGGCGAACCTCCGCCGGAATGTCCTCGAAGTCCTTGCGGTTTCGCGCCGGCAGCATCACGCGCTTGATGCCGGCCCGGTGGGCGGCGATGACCTTTTCCTTGATTCCGCCGACCGGAAGCACGAGCCCGCGCAGGCTGATCTCGCCCGTCATGGCGGTATCGTTGCGCACGGTGCGCTCGGTCAACAGCGAAACCAGGGCCATGAACATGGCGACGCCGGCGCTCGGTCCGTCCTTCGGGATCGCGCCGGCCGGCACATGGATGTGGATGTCGGTCTTCCCAAGCCGATTTTCGTCGATGCCGATCGATCCGGCGCGATTCTTGACGATGCTGAGCGCGGCCTGGGCGCTCTCCCGCATCACCTCGCCGAGCTGGCCGGTGAGGATCAACCTGCCGCTGCCCGGAATCCGCGTCGCCTCGATGAACAGGATGTCGCCGCCGACCGGAGTCCAGGCCAGACCGGTCGCCACTCCCGGCACGCTGGTGCGCATGGCCAGCTCGCTCTCGAATTGCGGCGGGCCGAGAATGGCGGCGAGATCGTCGCTGGCAATGCGAATCGGACCGCTCTGCCCTTCGGCGATGCGGACGGCGGCGTGACGCAGCGTCTTGCCGATCTCGCGCTCGAGGTTACGCACTCCCGCCTCCCGGGTATAAGACTGGATGATGGCGCGCAGCGTCTCGTCCGGGATCTCGACCTGGTCGGGTTGCAGCCCGTTTGCCTCCATCTGCCGGCGAACCAGATAGCGGCGGGCGATCTGCAGCTTTTCCTCGGCGGTGTAGCCGGCAAGGCTGATGATCTCCATGCGGTCGCGCAGCGGCCCCGGAATGGTGTCGAGCACGTTCGCGGTCGTGATGAAGACAACCCGGCTCAAGTCGAACGGCACGGCCAGATAGTTGTCGCGGAACGTGTTGTTCTGCTCGGGATCGAGCACCTCCAGCAGCGCCGAGCTTGGATCGCCCTGGATGCCGGCGCCGAGCTTGTCGATTTCATCGAGCATCATGACGCAATTGCGCGTGCCGGCCTTGCGGATGGCCTGGATGATGTTGCCGGGCAGCGCCCCGATATAGGTGCGCCGGTGCCCGCGGATTTCCGCCTCGTCATGCACGCCGCCCAGACTCACCCGCACGAACTTGCGATTCATGGCGCGCGCGATCGACTGGCCAAGCGAAGTCTTGCCGACGCCGGGCGGTCCGACAAAGCAGAGAATCGGCGCCTTCCCGCTCGGCGCCAGCTTGCGCACGGCCAGGTATTCGATGATCCGCCGCTTGATCTT